>JAZDHF010000085.1:0-25095 GCA_043806315.1 Planctomycetota bacterium
GGCTACCCTGGGGAACTGTGCGAGAGAGTCACAGCAACCCCACCGGGGTTGTAGCGTTTTTCGCCTGCGATAATCGCATAGGATCGACACGGGGCAATGATAGGGGCACAACCCCGTTGGGGTTGGTGACGTACCGCTCGCCTACCCAGGGTAGCGCCTTCGGCGCAACCCTGGGCTTCATGCCGGAACCCCTTCGGGGTTGACGCAAACCGGGGCAGCGGCGATCCGCCAAATGTCCGCCTAAACTGTCACGGACCCCCCGTGCACGGGTGCGTGACCGTCGGGGCGGGTTAATCGGTGGCGGCCCCGGTCCTTGGGTCAACGCGTGAGGGCGCTGGACGACGCCCGTGGGTGCTTTCGAGGCGATATGAACTCGTGGTCCGATTCACTTGCAATTGCGGGTTGTACGACTTGATGGGTGCCCCACCGCTTGCGGTGGGGGACGGAAAGTAATCGTGTGCGTCGGTCCCCCAGCCCAAGGGCTGGGGCACCCAACCCGCAGATTCAACTGAATTGAGACACTAGCCCGGAAGACGCGTTGGGAGGACACTCCCGTACGCGTCGTGTTTGCTCACGGGGAGGGGGTGCGGAGGACGGAGTATCCCCAGACGCGATTCGGACGGTCGATTCTAGGACGCTTGACCACCGGATCGGGCGTCTCGATGGCGAGAACCGCACCCGGATCAACGGGATGCTTGCGGAGAGCGTGGACTCGCGAGGACCGTTTTTGGTATCATGGCCGATGGGTTGGTTCGCCTCGGTCGGGCGAAGGCAGAATGGGAATGCTGAGGCCACGGGATCGCTGACGCTTTCCGATCAGTTTCCAGGCATTCCAGGAATCGGAGGGGAGGGAACAATGAGTTCGGTCGCCAAGAAAAGTAGTAAACTTGGATCGCCGGCCGGTTCGTTTATCGTGTTTCTTGTTCTATCCGCAAGGGTGTCGGGCGCCCCCGGCGGGGAGGTAGTACCCGACTTCTCACTGATAGACGTCGACCCGGCCTCCTCGACCCACGACCAACCGGTTTCGCCTCGTGACTACCTAGAGCAGGTTTCGGGCTGGTATTTTGGTCACGCTACGTGAGGCTATTGCCGTATCCAGTTTGGATACCTTGACCAGATGCAAAACGACCTGGACGCCAACTACCCCCAGCTTGATATCCGGATCCTGGGTGTGAACGGAGCAGGCCTCGAGTCCGGGAACGCGTTTATCACTTCAGGACGGGACATCCCGTGGTTGCAGGACCTCGACCTCAACGGCGACGGCTGGTCGGATGTCTGGCGCAGTTGGAACGTCACCTACCGTGACGTGGTCATCCTGGACGCCGAGAATGCCAGAGTGGGAACTTTCAACCTGACGACGCACGACTTGCGAATCCCGGCGAGTTACGACACGCTGCGACGGATGTTTGTCGACGCCGCCTCGGTCCCCGAGCCGGCCAGCCTCACCCTCCTGGTCATCGGTGCTGCCGGCCTTCTTACGCGTACGCGTGGCCGTAGAAAGACCTGATTGGAAATCGCGTCGGGTCTTCGCCATCTCCGGCAACCAGGGTCCGCCTGGCCTGCCGGGGTCGAGCGCGTTGGTGCTGCTGTTCTCGGGAACGAACACCACGAACGTTGTTGCGCTGCGCCCCAGTAGCGGGACGGTCGGTCAGCGGTGTCCCTCGCCCGGCATGAGTCCCATCGAGATCAGCCCGACGTCGCAGTGTGCGCCACGCGCAGCCTCTTGCGAGCCATCAGGCCGCCGATCACGACGAGAATACCGACAACTGGGAGCAAGCCGGTGAGGGTGCTGAGTACGCCGAGCACAATCATCGTGGTCGCGCCGGTAACGCCGATGAGATCGAGCGTTTTGAGACGCGTTGCCAGAAGATAAGCCAGGACGAAGGCCACGACTGCAAACACCGTGATGCCCAGGCGCGTGAGGCTCATCAGAAAACCGCTCGACACTGACCTCGCGGTGACGGATACGTCGCCACGCGGCGTGGTGAAGTGAAACGCGACCCCGCGCAGGGGGAAGTCGACCGCCAGCCCGGTCAGGGCGACGGCCTGCTCGCCACCCCGGCCGCTCCCTGCACGCCCTTCAACGGGTGCCGGGGTCGCGGCGCCACGCGGAATGCTTGCAGGGCGGGTCAATGGCGAAATCTCGTAGCGAACGGTCCGGAAGTGGTACAGTCACAATGCATATCTTGGGATGTGCCAGAATCCCTTCCCACACCTCTCTATCGTTGGAAGGCGGCGGGCTGTTGACAATGTGTCGCACGCGGCTAGCCTACGCTTCGCTTCTCTGGAAGGTATACTGGTATGTTGGGCGCGCATGGGCTTGAGCGGGCTTGCACCATCTTACCGGGGCCGCATCGTGAAATCCCAGTGGGTCGCGGAACCATATCCGCCAAGAAAACGGAGGACCGGAAATGCAATCGTTGATCCGAAAACAACTGCGCAATGTCGTGATCGTCATCATGTGCTCCGCCGTGTCTGCGTCGGGCGCACCGCCCAACCTGGCGGATTTGCAGGTTGACCACATTCGCCTTGGCTCGGACGGAAAACTCTTCGTCCAAATCGCCAACCAGGGAACGAACAGCGCCCGTTTAGCCGGGCTGACGCCCCCGCTCTATCTGTCGCTCGGCGTGGACCACTGGGCTGCGGCGAAAATCAACCTCGATGCTATGAGCAACCAGTCGTTCCGTAGCGTCGGCGGCGTCACGGAAGTCGACACCGGAATCCGACTTCACGGGTCCAACCGCCGCATCGTTGCGTTCATCGATCCCGACAATGTGGAGACGGAACTCGATGAGTTCCAGAACACGATGTCCATGGAGATCAGCGCACCCGTGCGACAGGGGTTCGATCTTCTTCTGATTGCTGCGGTCGATTCATTCGACGCTTCCAACGACCAAGTTTACTATCTCATTCGGAACGTGGGGACGCAGTCCAGTCCGGCGAATCTACCCGTCTCGGTTGCACTCTCTATCGCCGGAACCTTCGTGCGCACTGATACACTGACGGTCCCTGCTCTCGCACCCGGCGCGGCGGAGTTCACCCTGTACGTCACAAACCCGCACAAGGTTCCACCGAATACACCCACCTTGGTGAAGGCCACGCTTTCGTATGGAGGCACGTTCGCCGACCTCGACTCCGTGAACAATACGTTCGAAGGGAGGACTTGGTCCGTTACGCTGGCCGATATCTCGACCATCTACGGATCCGTCCTATCGGCCGTGAATAATGGACTGAAGTGGTATCCGCCGTGCGGCGGTCAAAGCAGTTCCAATCCGTGCCTAGCGACCAACTGCCCAGCGGCTTTACTCTACAGTCAATGGGACCAGTCAATGCGGGACCGTCTACACGAGTTCCTTCTTCTCCTCGAGCAGAGTCGACCTCTTCCTGTCAATGGGCGTCCACCGGGAGAATATTGCCAGAACAACACTTGGTATTGGTTCATCGGGGCGGAAGATGGGGAGGACATTTACCTCGCCCACGTCGCTCAGTCACTTTGGTTTGATCGGTATGCCGTGACGTTCGGAATTACACGGAGGTTGAGCGATTTCTCTACGGAGCAGCTCGAATTGCTCTTGACTTCGGCGGCAATGATCCATGCCGCACCGCCGAGCGGCAGCCAGCCGCGCTATCGCACCGGCACCCACCTGATGGCAGCCAATCCGCAAGTCCTGTTTCGTTTCCTGACCCATCATCAGATGGTCAGACCGACGCAGGAAGATACGGTGTGGGCGTTGATTGATTGGTATCGCGCGCACGTCCTACATGGAAGCTCGGCCGACCCTGCCCAACGGGTCGACTACTATGGGTACGTCGGCCAGATTCCCGCAGACAAAGTTATTTACCCCCTCGGCGCTCCTCCAGGGCTGTCGAGGCATGACTCCCCCGGCGGATGCTGGGGTACCACGGCATTCATGGAATACATCCTTCGCACGGTTAACATCCCGCTACTGCAGGTTGCATCGGTTTTTTCTGCCGGGCCCGACCTATGTGGATTACCACATCACGCCTTCGAGCTTCCGACGGTGCGTAAGCCCGGGGCCACGACCGACGGGGTGATCGTCGATCATGGAGATAACTTCTATGCGGCGTTATTCAGCGCACCGTTCGGGCGGCTGCAGATGCCAAGTAGCCGCATTTTCTATTCGCGGCAGGAAGCGGAAACGGCGCTTGATTATTCCAAGTCCTATAGCTATTGGGTTCCCCCCTGCCCGGCATGCGGCGATTCCCTCTTGGACCCCAGCTCGCTGACCTGTGACAATTGCAATTGCACCGCAACCCAAACGTGTAACACTTGGGTGGAACAACGAACGGTAAACATTAGTCGCTTCAAACTTGGGCCCGAACAGGAATATCGCGCCGGGAGTTGGCTATTACGCTACTACGCGATGGGGCCGGACCATGTGAAACGCGACCTCTTCGGCGCCGATGCGGTGATTGAACCCGCAACCCAGGGGAATGGCTTCGCAGATACTCGAAAGCGCACGGATTCGGACGACGAGCAGTTGCGGGGATACGGGCAATCGGTTGCTCCCAGCCAAGTGATCATAGGCCCGGGTCCCGACGGCACGCTCGATAGTACCGCCGGCGACACGGACGGCGACGGCGACGCCGACGTCACGTCCGACACATACCGGTCGATTTTCGCGTGCCCCATTCTCAATCAGGGACAAATCACGTCATTCGTGAACGACTTGTATGCTGAGCTCCTCAATCTCGGGAGCGGAAATTTCGCTTCGGGCGGACAATGGATCGAGGATCGCCGGATCGACTGGTCCTACCGCGTGGCGCCGGAGTACGTCGTACCAGGCGCGCCGAGCGCTCCTCCGCTAGCCAAGGCCGGACCGGATCAGAACACGTGCCCAGGGCGTTCCGTAACCCTCGACGGTCACTTCAGCTCGGGGCCGAGTCCGTTGACCTATCTGTGGACCAGCGACGCGAGTCTCCCGATTGCGATCTCCAACCCGGCCGGCGTGACGGCAACCGCCTCGATGCCGATGACGCCGGGCGTGTACACGTTCACGCTTACGGTCTTTGACGGCGCCAACATGTCCAAGGACGCGGTGGACATCCACGTGATCAGTCCCGATAACGCACCGCCGCTGACGGTCAGCCCGGAAGGGAGTCGGTATCTGGCGATCACCCCAGGCGGGACGCAGAGCGTCGCGCTCCGCGTCACGCAATACCCCAACATGTGCCGTTACGTGCAGTCGGACGGGTCGCTCGGCGCGACCCCCTATTTCCAGACTCCGACGGCGTGGTGCACGGTTTACGTAAAAGGCACGGAGATCATTCCGAACCTACCACCGGGCACACCTGTAACCTACAGCGTCGAGCTCGCTTATGGGTACGGCGTGTTCTCGCCGCCCGTGTATTCCGCCGCCTGGAAGTGGGGCGACGTCGACGGCGATGGCGACGCCGACGCCATTGACATTGTAGTAGTGACCGACGCTTTCAAGGGTCTACCCGTACCCGGTTCGATCTACCGCTACGACCTGGTCGGGACGAACGGCGGTTGCGTCCCGAACGGCATCGTCGACGCCTTTGATATCACGGCCGTCGTTGATGCGGTTAAGGGCTTTGCATTTCCCTGCCCGCAACCGGCTCCATCAACGTGCATCGACTGCGGGACCAATTCGGATTGCAACGACGCGGTACCCTGCACGGTGGACACCTGCACGCTGACCGGCTGCGTGCATACGCCCAACAACGCGGACTGCGACGACGCGGTACCCTGCACCGTGGACACCTGCACGCTGACCGGCTGCGTGCATACGCCCAACAACGCGGACTGCAACGACGCGGTGCCCTGCACCGTGGACACCTGCACGCCGACCGGCTGCGAGCACTCGCCCAACAACTCGGACTGCAACGACGCGGCACCCTGCACCGTGGACACCTGCACGCTGACCGGCTGCGTGCACTCCAACGCGGACTGCAGCGACGCGGTGTCCTGCACCGTGGACACCTGCACGCCGACCGGCTGCGTGCATACGCCCAACAACGCCCTGTGTCCGAGCGACGGGTTGTTCTGCACCGGAACCGAGTTCTGCAGTGCGACCCTGGGCTGCGCGGACACGGGCAATCCATGCCCCGCGTTTCAGACTTGCGACGAATCGACCGACACATGCTCAAGTGGACCGATGGAACCTGACCGCTAAACAAGCGTAATCTTCGGAGGTCCGTGCACGTGATGCGGGCCGAGCGGCGTCGGCGCGGAGGCTCCGCGTCGACTGCTGATTTGGTCGTTTCACCGGTCAACGGTGTGCATTTAGCGCTTACAGAAAGATCAGCACGACCACGAGGAACAGCGGGATCAGAATGCCGACGCTGTAGGCCATGTAGCCGAAGAAGCTGGGCATCTTCACGCCGGACTGCTCGGCGATGCTCTTGACCATGAAGTTCGGGCCGTTGCCGATGTAGGAGTTCGCCCCCATGAACACCGCGCCGAGCGAGATCGCCGTAAGCATCGCGGGCATGATCGTCGTGCCGTCCATCAGGCGAAGGACGCCCGGAGCGTCGTCGCGGGTCATGCTCGCGGCCGTCTCAAAGAAGACCACGTAGGTTGGGGCATTGTCGAGGAAGCTGGACAGCGCCCCCGACGCCCAGAAGAACCTCGCGGGCGAACTGAGGTACGGGGCGAGGGACTCGCCGCTGGCGCGAAGAATCTCAATGGGGGCCTGCATGGAGATGAAGATGCCGATGAACAACGCCGAGACTCGCGAAAGCAACGACGTTGCCGGATCGTTCCAGCTCGATCTGGAGGCTGCGAACGCCCTCCAACGCCCAGTCACTGTGAGGCACAGGAGTCGGGGAGCCTCCCGCCGCTGAAGCAGGGGCTTCGGTACCAAACCCGGACTGATCGTCAAAAGCGACTCCCTTTGCTGCTTTTGCCTTGGGCTTCTCCTCCCTTTGCTTCTTTGGCTCCACCACCCGCGGTTCCGCTGCCTGCCTCGCATCGAGTTCTTTCGATTCCGCTTCCGACCTGGGTTTTCGCTCAACTGCACCCCGGCCTTCCGCGTCGCGTAACACACCTCCAACCGGCGCCTTGACCGACTCGAACACCCCTCTTGCACTGGTGTGGGCCATCTCCCGCGCCCGGCTCAGGCTCGGCCAGCAGCCGCCGTAGAACGGTTGGAAACCGCCCGTACCAAGCCACAGCAGCTTTGCGACCGACCAAGCGGCCGGGTCGGGCGAGGGAAGCTGCTCGGTGGTCGCCGTTCCCGCGTAATCCGCGAGGCGGAACCCGACGGGCAGGTGCACGTTCCATTGCAGATCCGCCGTCGGCACGCCCACGCGATCCGCTTCTCCTCCTTCCGCGCGAACGGAGAAACGCGGCGGCGTTAGAGCGACGTCACCCCACAACCCCACCCGCTCAACCGCCGACTGATAGACGATCCGCACGTCAAGAAGTCGATCCGCAGCCGGCAAACTAAGCTGAAGGCGATCACCCTCTCGCTGCGGCTGCATGGGCTTGCCGTCGAGTTCCACGGACCACAGGTCGGAAGCGGCCGGCAGCTCGATCTCCAAGAAGGCGGCCGACGTGCGAAGGGATAGGCGCGCCGCGGTCTGGACGGCGCCGTTCGCGGAAACCTGGGTGATCATCTCGGACCGCTGTACGATCGCGGTCGGCAGTCCGTAGGAGAGGCGTCGAGCAATCCGGACCCCGATGGCCGGATCGTCACCGACGTAGGCGAATACTCCCAGACCCCCGGCCGCGCGGCGCGGCGGTCGATGCGTAGCCCCCGCCAGCTCGCCGACATCCACTTTGCGGAGTGTGGTAAGCGGCTGAACGTCGAGTTCCGCGCTGCCTTCGACGGCCACGACGCCGGACTGATAGGCGACACCCTCGGTGCGAACCATCGGCAAGGCGAACTCGATGGGTTGCGAACAGTCCAGCGGCTGCTCCAACTCAACCGCCAGCCGGACGGCATTCCGTCGAGGTTCCGCCAGATGAATCGTCCATCGGCGACGGTCGCCGACCAACGTGCTCTCGTACTCCTTAACGATGGTTCCCTCGATACCGGTGATGGATAAGTCGGTAGGCGTGCTTTCCGGCAGGGAGAGAAGGAGCGTGTCGGTCTTGGCGCGATCAATGTCAAACACGACCTCATAGTGGGCCGAGACCAGGTGGGGGTCCAACTGAAGGAACGAATAGGTCTTGGCCGTCAGGCGCGGCGGCACTCGCTCCACGCGGAATATCGCCTGGAACGGCTGACGCTCGTAGCGAAAGGCCGGGGCTTGGCGCGAGCCAAGGGCGGCGGATAGACCGTAGTCGGCTTTATCCCCATCATCCAGCGGCGTCAGCCCCTCCACGACCTCGGGATAGGCGACCATCTCGTCGCCACTCTGAACGGCGATCGCGCCGACATCGCGCTCCGCTCCCCGCACGGCGAAGACGGGAAACGTGACCTGCATCGATTCCCACTTGGAAAGCCAGCCGGCGGGCGTATGGATCGCTTGACAGTAGATGCTGCGCTGGGTGCCGGGGGCGATGCCGCCCGGAAAAGCCACGCGGATCCTCGCGGTTCCGTCCCCTTCCGCGGCGTTGAGGGTGTCGAAGGGCATGGCCGCGCCGTCGGCGTCGGTCACACTCAGAACGTGCCAACGCTGCGGCACACCGACCTCCACGGCGAAGAGCGGTTCGGTCGCCGGTTTCAGAGCGAACCCGCCCTGCGCGCGAAGCTCCTTGTCGCCCAGCGTGAGGAGAAGATTCGTGGTAACCAAGAACCGCCCGGAGGGCTCTTGGAACACTCCCGTAGCGTCGAACCCTTCCGAACCCGTCGGGGAATAGTAGGCGGCCACGGCGCGAAGACGCGGCGCGCCGGGTTCGCCGCCGAACATCATGCCCGGCAGGGCGCTGGTGATCACGCTCGTGTCGATCGGGATCAGCTTGTCCGTGGTCAGCGATTGGAGCGTCAGGCGGTCTTCCAGGAGCAGACCGACTACTGCGGCCTCTCCGACCACGTCCAGCGGCGCAAGACGCGGAAGCGTCCAAGTCGCCGGATCGCCGGGGATTTTCAGTGCGGACACGCCGACCACGACCTTTTCGGTGGTCGATTCCCGCAGGCTAACTTCCAAGATGCTCCGCGACTCCTCGGCGCTGACCGCCCAATGGGATAGGAGCGGCGACGTGACGTCGGTCACCTCAAAACCATCCGGAATGGCGAACCGGAAGCGATCGACGGCCCGGTGAAGCACGGTCATGGAGAACGTGGCATGGAGCCGCTCGTAGGAGGCCGTGATCTCGTCGATCAGCACGCCGCGGGCGGTGACCGCCCGTTGCGCTTGCAGAAGCCGGTTGTTCAGCGTCATCACCAACGACACCGCACCCGCCGCCGGCGCCGGCTCAAAGCGCGACGTTTGTTTGCCTTCGTCCATGATCCAGCGGGCTGGCTCCGGCTGCGGCAGAATCTCGAACCGGGTCACCTGAGCGGTTTCGTCGAACACTCGGCTGACCACGGCCGCGCCGCTCTTGATTTCCACGTTCCCGGGGACGGTCATCGACATGCGCGTTGCGGGAGGGGTGGGGAGCCGGAAGGTCAGCGTCTGTTGCGCCGCCGTTGTTTCAACCGGAGCCGTCATCTCCAGGGCCAGTTGGTGCCGACCTTGCCCCTCCACAAAAAGCGTCAACCGGTCCGGCCGGTTTCGCGCCATCGGTGCAGCGAGACCATCGAGCACCGCGCGGTGCACACCGACGCGGTCAACCTCCAACTCCACGGCACGCAGGCCGGTCTGCATCACGTCGAGGATCAGGGTCCCGACGAATTCCGCTCGATCCCCTCCGACAGTGACGACATAATCCGCGGAGACGACCGTCGCCGCGTACGGCGCGTGCGCATCCGGGACCTTCCGCGAAGCTTGGAGCAGCGTTTCGTACTCCTCACGGGATAACAGAACGCGCCCCGGCTGTTCTTCGAGGATAAGCTCGAGGTCGTCGAACGGTACGTAGATCTCGCGGGCTTTCTCGGGGGAGTTGGGATTCGCCGCGGAGACCCTCGCGGCGGTGAAGCCCGACGCGAAGGCGACGAGGAGAATCATCCAAACGCGTGGATTATCCATGACGCTCGCCTCCTTCGCCTTGGACGGGAGCGACCGCCGCCGCAGCCGGCTGCGGCATCTGCGCGCGAATCCGCGCTAGGCGAACGTCCTCGCGGGCCTGCTTTCGGGCCAGGATGGTTGGGTCGCGCGGTCGGACCCACACGAGGTGGTGCACCAGCCACACGAGCAGCACGACAAGAATCGCGCAGCCAGTCACGACGTTGAGGATCTGCATAGAGAAGGTAGGCAGAAAGACGCCGCAGAGGACGCAGCCGGAAAGAAACGCCCCCACGGCGATGAAGCGCGTCCGGCTAGGCGTGCACACGTTAGGGATACCTCATTTGCGGGCCATACGGTTTTCCCAGCGGACCGAACGGTCGAGCAGGACTGGGGCCCGCCCCAGTCATAGCGAATTATAAGCACTCCTCTTTGACACACGAGCGGAGGTTTGGTTCCGATGAAAATTGCAACCGGTCGGTCACTCAATGACGGCGTCCCACAGCTCGATGCGGACCGAGAGCCGGGCCCCATCGCAATGGTGACACCGGTGGTCTCAGGCGCGCCACGCATCACCGCTAACCAACTTGCAGGCTGGTGATGGTTTCGCCAACCATGAGCGTTCCTTCTTGCCGACGTTACCTTGCGCAAAAGCGGGCCGTCGCAGAAAGGAACGCGCGGATCGGGAAGAAGATGACCGGAGAGGGTCGTCATCGCACGCCCTACCGTCAAGCAATGGCCCGGTTTCTGAGTACGGCGGCCTCGATCCAAAACGTACGAGGCCTGCGTTTCCCGTGGACTCCATTCCACGACAGGTGGGCCCTTCCATGGGTCCGAGCGATAGACGGCATTCTACCGCTTGATTCGGGATCGAGGGCCTTTCACCAAAAGGGCGAGCGACAAGAATCTGAGTGAGACCTTGCGGATGACTGGTTTAGTGCCGATCATCATCTGCGGGGGCCGTGAATGCGGTTGGCCCCGTCGGTGCGAGGACGAACGATCATGGGCAGTGAGAGCGATCGACATGCGGGTTCCCCGGGGCGCCACTGGCACGTGGAGGTCGATGCGGACAAGTGTTCGCTGTGCGAGGTGTGCGGCAAGCGCTGTCCGACCGGCGCGATTCGCAGCGAACAGACTGAGGACGCTCTCAGCATCCTGTTCAGATACCGGCTTTGCGATGGTTGCCGTGATTGCCTGAACATCTGCCCCGAGAAGGCGATGAGGCTCGCGGAAGCCGAGGCCGAGCCTGGCGCCCCGGATGAAATCGTCCTTGCAGCAAGTGGCTTGCTCCGCTGCTCGGTCTGCGGGGGGAACTTCGCCCCCGAGGCAAAACTGAGGGCCGCGTCGCACAAACGAGGGGATGACGCGGAGCTGATCCCGAATCAGTGCCCGCTATGCCGTCGAACCCAGATGGTGGTGAGGTTTATCGAAGAGAAGCGAAAGATGGAAGGCAGGATGGCGGAGTACAAGACGGGGACGAAGTGGCATTGGAAGCCAGTTGCGGCTGGAGACCCGGACGCGCCCCCTTGTCCGGATGCCCAGGCCGGACCATCGGACTGAATATACTCTCAACTCGGGGGCAGTTTGCCGATTGCCGGCATGGGGTCCTTCGGCCGGCGAACCGGTCTGAACTCGAAGCCCGCCGCGGACATGGGGTACATGGCTCCACCCGCAAGCACGACGTACCGGAGGCAAAGCCCGCCGATGAGACCAAGGATGGAGGCCGCCACCGCACCTACGCCGTGAACTCCGAGTGCCTCGAAGACCAGCGGGATCAGAAGACCGCAAACGCCGACTCCGCCCCAGAACATGCCGGCTGCCTCGCCCCTCAGCAGATGCTCGGCTGACATCCGACTGTTTGGAAGCCGGTACGATCCCTGCAGATAGGCGGCCAGCACTAATCCCTCGACCACGATGAGCAGGATATCGACTCTCCCCAACCCCATAAGCTGTTCCTGGTCGACGCCCGTGATTACCCCGGCGAGGACGACGGCCATAATGCCGGTGGAGAGTGCGGATACAAAGAACAGAATCGGGAGGAGAACAGTGCTCCAGAACGGTATGGGAATGGCATCGCCGAGCAGCAGACCGGTATAAACCATCGTACCGAACGCAAAGAACGCCCCGAGCGCCCCGAGGAAGTGTCGCGCACCGTCATTCGTCCCCGCCATGATTCCCGGCCAGATCCACAGAACGGTATGGACAAACCCAATAATCATGAAAATGGAGATAATGATAGTGCCTCGCGCGATCCACGAAGTATCAGGTTTTCTAGCGACACGCCAGGCATTCTTGATCTGCCCGAGGTCCCCGAGTAAGCACATGCACCCGATCAAGACGCATGGCCAACCTAGGCAAACCCCAATGGCGGCCACTTTGGACCACCCCAAGAAATCCGCGTAGACGCCGGTGATGTGCGCCCCACTCCCGGCGCCGGCGAGGAACAGGTAAATGGCAATCAGCCACCGCCATTCGGTCTGAACCAGGCCAAAGAGCTTCGAGTTCATGACGATCTCCCACTTTAAGTTTGCGCTTTCCTTGGCGGAAACGCGGACGTTCCTACCTGGGCGCCAGATAGTACACCTTGGGATTCGTACCTTGCTCGGGTTTCAGAACGAACCCCCTGTCCATCTTAATCCGCAGGGAGGCTTCGCTGTTCGGGTCGTCGAGGTCCCCGAAAATGCGGGCATTGGCAGGACACGCAGCCACGCATGCCGGCTCCTTGCCCTCCTTGCGTCTGGCTGTGCAGAAGTCACACTTGGTGGCCACGCCGCAACCGGATTTCTCCTCCCACGCATTCTTCTGGAATTGCTCCAATTCTGAAAGAGGAAGTCCCTCCGGGAAGTAACTCTTCCACTCCTTCACGGTGTAGCGCGCTCCGTAGGGGCAGCCCATCAGGCAGTATTTGCAACCCACGCAGACATTCTTGTCGATGACGACTACGCCATCCTCGTTTGCGTATGTCGCTTTGGTGGGGCATACTTTCACGCACCCGGGATTTTCGCAATGAAAACAAAGGACCGGCAGGGCTTGCCGAACAACGTTGGGAAACGTCCCCGACTCGCCTTTCAGCACCCGGCTCCAGAATACATTAGGCGGAGTGTGGTTCGCGGCCTTGCACGCCAGCATACAGGCGTAACAGCCGTAGCACCGCTTGAGATCGATCACCATTCCATAGCGTGCCATTCCTTGCCTCCAACAGCGGTCCCAGCGACGGAAAGAACCGAAGTCAATCCCGGCACTCCGGCCTACGCCTTGTAAATCTTGACCCGACAGCAGATATCCTGGTTCAAAGTCAGCGGGTCTGTGTGCTCCTTATCCATTTCGACAAGGTCATTGAAAAAAGTACCCTTGCCCTTGGCAATAGGCATATACTCGCCCCAGTGACCGGCGACGGCCGCAATGGCCAGATGACGCGGCTCGATGCCTTCGGTCAAAGCCACCCACCCTCTGACGCGGTGGCCTTGCGGGTTCTCAAGCCAGACCTTGTCGCCGTGTTTGATGCCCTTTGTCTCGGCGGTCTTCCAGTGCATCTGGATGGCATAAACATAGGGGTCTTCCTGGGCGCACTCATCCAGCCACGGGTTCTGCTGGGTGAGCGAGTTGCAGTGCATAACCGCGCGCCAGTAAAAGGTATACATGTCGTATTCGGGGTTTGTCTCGGTATGGCTGGGACACGGGTACCAGTCAGCCAGGGCCTTAAACCGCGACCAGTCGAAATCGAAGAACTCCTTGGCATTGAACTTATCACACAATTTTGCGATCTGCTCTCCGGAATCGATGAAGTATTCGAAGTAGATCGGCACCCTCGACGGGTTGAACCACTTCCAGTAGACATCCTCCTTGCGCTTGGGCCAGGTGAAGACGGCCTTCTTACTGACGTGCTCGAGGCCGTGCTCTTCACCGAAGCGATCCTTGAGAAGGCGATCCGTGACCTCCGGCCAGGCATGCTCGACGCTGCCGTCCTCGCAGAGCTTGTACTTCTCGTCCATGGCCCCGCCATAGCGCATGACTATGGCATCATTCAGTCCCTTGTAGTACTTATGAGATATACCGAGCCGCTTGCAAATGTCCAACATCACCTCGTTGAAATCGCGGCGCTCATACATGGGCTTGATGACGGGTTGGCGAATCGTCCATCCCCAGTCATCCTCACCCTGGGGATGGGAAAAGGTGGACGGAAAGCTGACCGCCGGAGTGTAACGCTCCAGAAAGCATGCGTCCGGCAGCACGATGTCCGCCACGGCCTCCTCGAACTCGGTGACATATAACTGAAACGAAAAGATGAAGTTGAATTTCTTCAGGAAGTTCTCGGTCACCGTTTCGGCGTTCCCCATGGTCATGACGGAGTTGGAGCCAAAGTTGATCATAATGTCCGGCCTGTAGGGAATCTTGAATCGTTCCAGCATCTCGAACCATCTGGGGCTCGTGATGGTGAAGGCGTTGTAGATCGACGTGGGAAACATGTCATGAAGATCGAGCCGGGTGGGTGGTTTGGGGACGCGCATCGGGTACGGAACGTGATCATACACCCACGCCTTGCAGACCAGCAGACCATCGCTATCGGGATAGGGGATTTGGTACGGCTTGCCGGTGCCTTTGTATCCGCCGCAGACCGCGGCGCCCAGGCCCATGGCCCCACCCCACGTGTCGGCGGCCCCGACAATATGGTTGATCATGTCGATGGATAGACAAGTCCACCCGGCGTTGACGTGCCCCTGCGAGCCTCGGAAGAAGTGTGCCGCGATCGGGCGTTTCGGGATTCTCTTGGGGCCTTTTTCGGTTTGAATGGTCACGGTGGCGCCGATCTCCGCTGCCTCACCGATTTCCTTGGCAATACGGCTAATAGTCGCTGCCGGCACCCACGTGATCTTCTCGACATACTCCGGCGTATATTTCTTGACGTGCTCCTTGAGCAGCTCGAACGCCGGGGTGCACTTCACGCCATCGACATTGAACCGACCCTGCAGGGCCACGTCGTGAGCTTCGTCCTCGTACTCCACCCGTGTCACCGACGGATCGTCGTGGACCTTGGGGCAGTTGTCGTTCAGATCCCACACCTGAGGCTTGTTGGTCACCTTGTCGCGCATGTAGCGACCGTCCGACGGGCGGATCAGGTACGGACCGTTAGTCTTGTACTTCAAGTACTCGTCATCCCAGATGCCGTGCTCATTCAGCAGGGAGTTGATGATGCCGAGCGCCAACGCTCCATCGGTACCGACGCGGATCGGCACCCATTCATGTGCCTTGGCGGCCTGAGCGCTCAGAAAAGGATCGAAGGTAATCGTCCGTGAGCCCCGAGCCCGCGCGTCGGCGGCCTGCGTGGCGTTCTGCACGGCGACGTGGCCTGCGCCGTGCCCCTTTGAACATCCGAAATTCAACGGCAGATTGCAGTGCGCAAAGTCGGGAATGATGGACCACGCGACGTGCATGATCCCGTTCATGAAATGCGCGCCATTGCCGCAATGAAGGCCGCCGCCGGAGACCCAGTAGTTCGGAGTGCCGAAGGCCTTCATGAATCCTATGACGCCAAAGCGAATCTCCGAAGCCTGCGTGGTGGTAGCCTGGAAGTACACGCCCCGCGGGTCCGTCTTCTGGCATTTCTTCAGCTTCTCAATGATGATGTCGAGCGCCTCGTCCCATGAGATGCGCTTCCACTTTGGATCCACACCCAGACCCTTCTGGGGATTGGTGCGCTTCAGCGGATAGTTCACCCGATAGGGATCATAGAGCAACTGCGGTCCGGCGACACCCTTCACGCAGATCTTTCCGCGCCCGGTTGGCGCCTCCGGGTTGCCTTCGATCTCCGTCACGACGCCGTCTTGTCGGCGAACCTTGATGCCGCACATGCAGTAACATTGCCCGCAGCATGTCGGAATCCAGACATCTTCCTTAACGTTACCAGGTTTAACCGCTATCATCGCTTCACCTTTCTCCGCTCAAGCTTACGGCAACTCTGGGAACGCGTCAACAACCAGAGCACGACATTGAGATGCGCGACTCGCATCAACCTACAACATGTTCTTCATCTGCTCGGCGGTCAAGCGGCCGGCCCACCACCGGGCGCCGGGCACGGATGGCGATCGATGGCGGGACCGAAACGCGCAGCCGCGAGTCCGCCGACTTCCGTGACCGCGTGCGGCGTCAATCCCACGTGGCGACGGGCTCCGCAGCAAACGCGAGGCCGAATACACGTTCCCCTGCATATCCCGTTCCAGTACCTCTGCCGGGATCAGGGCGTCGAGCAACTCGCTCCGCCGCGGGAAGGCCCCCAGGATCGCGGTCTGGAAGGGCTCGACGCCGTCGCGGGTCTGGGGGACGAACAACTCCAGCGGGCCTTCGCCGGTGGTCGCCTTGCGACGCCTGTAGCCGTTGCGGTAGGTGGACTGGTCCTCCCCCCGGCGCTGGTAGGTCACCCGCCCGATGAACTCCGCGGCCTCGACCTCCATGGCCGTCTGCAGCATGGCCTGTGCCGCCAGGCGACAGTAGCCGGAGAAGTTCAGGCCGGCTTCGCCCACCGCGTCCATAAGTTCGCTGCGGACCCGCTCCGCCGGAGTCGCCTTGCAGGAGCCTTCCCCCTCGGTTTGCCCCGAACCCGTCACTTGTGGTACGCTTCGCCTCATGGTGATGACCCCTTTCTGCCCGCGGGACGCGGGCTCAAAAACCGTATTCACGGAGTCATCACCGTACTTTGTTTACAGCAACTTTGGAGCGCTACCCCAGCTTACTACCCATCCCGATAGACGCTTTTCACCGGCTGGAAGCCGGTGCCACAAGGGCCTATCGGGGTAGGCTCTTATCGATGGAACAGGGATGACGCCGCCCGGAACGACGCTGCAAACATGCTGAGTGAAGATGCCGTGCTGAAGTTTGGTTCATTCGAGGAGGGAGCGGAAGGGATGGCCGAGCCGACGCGTCGCGTTGCTCCGCTGCGCGTCAGCACGGAGGGCGGCCCGTCGATTCGGGATCACTGCGATGTAGTCGTCGAAGATGTCCTGACTATCAAGGTTGAGGGTGTAGGCGCCTTCGCGGTCATGTGCATGCCAACCGATACCGTCGCCCTGGCCGTGGGATTCCTGTTTGCTGAGGACATGATCGCAAGCACGAAGGATATCGTTCAACTCACGCAGCGGACTGATCCGCACGTCATTGCCATCCGTGTGAACGATTCCGAACGCATCACCGGCGAACGAAACCTGATTGTGACCAGTTCCTGCGGGATGTGCGGCAGTCGAAAGATCGTCAGTCTCCTGGAAGGCCTGAGGCACGCCAGGGACACATTACGTGTTTCGCCAATCGTCCTTCGCATCGTAGCGCAGCAGATGCGCGACCGGCAGGACCTCTTTGCCAGGACAGGTGGGACACATGCCGCCGCGATCTTCTCGGCGGATGCTAAGATCGTCGCCATGGGTGAGGACATCGGGCGGCACAACGCGCTCGACAAGGCCGTGGGCAAATGCCTGTTGAAGGACCGTTCGCTGTGTGGGTGTGGCGTCATGTTGTCCAGTCGGATCAGCCTGGAAATGCTCGCCAAGTCCGCTCAGGCGGGCCTCGAAATCGTGGCTGGCGTGTCCGCGCCGACTTCGCTAGCCATCGAGGTCGCGGAACGGTGCGGCATCACGCTTTGCGGCTTCGTGCGGGATGACCGAGCGACGGTCTACACGCACCCACATCGACTGCAAGGCCTCGGCCAACTACCCGACTGATCCGGCCTTCTGCGGGGGACCCGCTGTCGGTAGGGAGGTACACGGCGTCTTCGGAATGCACGCCTGATGATGGTACATGGCGTGCCGGGTCGTAATCAAAGCAACGGCGCGGTCCGATCGACGCCATGTGCCGCGTGCGGAATCGCGACAACTGGCCGGAGACGGCTGACTGAGGAGGTTAGCCCGTCGCGGCTTCATGGAGAATCGAGCATGCCCGCTCAATCGGTCAATGAGATGCTCTTGGGCGACGTTCGGGTTCTTGATCTTTCGAGGATCCTCGCCGGACCCTATTGCACCATGATCCTTGGCGACCTCGGCGCCGAGGTCATCAAGGTTGAACGCCCTGAGACCGGCGATGACACCCGCACTTGGGGACCGCCCTTTGCAGGCGGCGAGAGCGCCTATTACCTGTGCTGCAATCGCAACAAGAAGTCGATTACGATCGACCTCAAGAACCCACGCGGGAGCGGACTCGTCAAGGAGTTGGCCAAGGTTTCCGACGTGCTTATCGAGAACTTCACCCCGGGTCTTATGAAGCGATTCGGGCTCGATTATGAAGCACTGCGCGAGCACAATCCACGCCTGATCTACTGTTCGATCAGCGCTTATGGTCAGGATGGGCCGTATCGTGACCGGCCGGGCTATGACCTGGTTCTTTCGGCTGTTGGGGGGCTTATGTGGATCACCGGCCCGGAAGGCGGTGAGCCTTGCAAGGTCGGCGTGGCGATCACCGATGTCCTTACCGGCGTCTATGCCTCAAGCGCAATCATGGCAGCCCTGATCCGGCGGGGGCGCAGCGGACGGGGGCAATACATCGATTGCAGTCTTCTGGACGTTCAGGTCGCGGCGCTGGCCAATATCGCGAGCAATTACCTGGTGGCCGGCAAAGAGGCGCGACGATGGGGAACTGCCCACGAGTCGATCATCCCGTATCAAGTCTTTCGCACCAAGGACAGGCCCATTGCCATCGCCGTGGCGAACCAGAAGCTGTGGGAAAGCTTCTGTCGAACGATCGAAAAACAAGAGTGGATAAAGGATCCGCGGTTTGAATCCAACGCCAAGAGAGTGGAGAACCGCGTCGAACTGGTCGCGCGGGTTGCAGAGGTGCTGGCTCAGAAATCCTGCGACGAGTGGATTGAGCTGTTTGTGGATGCGTCGATTCCCTGCGGCCCCGTGAATAACATGCAGCGCCTCTTCGACGATCCGCAGGTTCTTCACCGAGAGATGGTCGTGAACGTGCCCCACGAGACGATCGGCAAGCTTCGCCTGACCGGTGTACCCATCAAGTATTCGGAGACACCGGGGACCATCCGTCTTCCTCCCCCGCTCCTCGGCCAACACACGGATGAGATACTGACCGGCGTGTTGGGATACTCGAAGGAGCAAGTAGAATCGCTGAGACAGCACGGCGCAGTTTGACCAGCGCCGACAGTGCCGCGGTCGCGCGGGTTCCTTCCGGAATTGAATCCAGAACTCCTGACTTGCCTGACGCTTGAAGTGACGGCTCTTGGAGCCGCCGGGCACACATCGGAGAGCGGAAACGTCGAGATTTCACTGCTCGAACTCCCTTTGGCCGATGGATATAGCCGCCAACTATGCTTACACCTTAACAGCAAACCCGCTGTCCAGGAAATGCCTTGTTTTACCGGTTATGTTGGCGGTAGGTCAGGAGTTCTGGAACCTGACGTGGATCGATGTCGATTTCGAGCGAAGCCAACTCCGGGTGATTGCCAAACGCGGTCCCGAAGGTCCCGCGGCGTGGACCCCCAAGGACAAGGACGCTCGCGTGGTCCCGATCCCCGAGGAGGCGGTGGACGTGTTGTCCGAGCTTCATCTGAATGCGTCACCGGGACAGCAGTACGTATTCCTGAACAGCACTGGCGGGCAAGCACCCGGACCCTCTCACCCCACCCTCGGATCCTCCCGGACCCTCCCTCCTCGGTCGGCTCGTGTGACCCTCGGTCGGCTCGTCTGACCCCCCGAAACGGTGGAGAGGGGCGAGAAGTCGGCGACCGCCGAGTCACCCAGCGGAGCGCGATTGCCCAGCGCCCGGCAGTCGGCCTCGAACTCGTCGCGGACGGCGGAAAGCTCCGAGGCTCTTCGTTCGGCATCCCAGCCCAGTACGGGCGCGATGCGCTCAACGATCCGCGGGAGGACCGCTTGTCCGCCGTCGTCGGCGAGGAAGTAGATCGATGTGCGGCGTTTCACGAGGTCAAGAAGGTGGCACACTTGTTCGGACTTGCACAAATAAATCAACTCGGCGAGGCAATAGGGTGAGAGTGCGTCCCGAAACTCCCTCACCCTACCCTCGGACCCTCCCGGACCCTCCCGGACCCTCCCGGACCCTCCCTCCTCGGTCGGCTCGTCTGACCCTCGGTCGGCTCGTCTGACCCTCGGTCGGCTCGTCTGACCCTCGGTCGGCTCGTCTGACCCCCCAGCGGGGGAGAGAGGTTCTGGGATGCACTCTAAGTCGGCGAAAAGCGGCTCGCCCAGTTCGGCGCTTCGGGACGCCTCCTTGAGAATCGCCGCCGCGTCGCGGCCATAGAGCCGCACGAGGTAGGACGCGATTCGTCCGCTTTCGTCGGAACCGGTCGAGGCCGCGGAGAGTTCGGCGATCCATCGCGCGGCATCCGTGCGGGAAAGCCCCGGCCAGAGGGGGGCGTTGCGAAGGCGTTGACGCAGGTGGGGATCGGCGGCGCGTCGAGCGAGGAGGCGGTCCACTTCATCGACGGTCTGCTCGGCCATCCGGCGGAAAGTCGTCAGTTTGCCCCCGTTCACGGTGATCAGCCGGCGCGGTCGATCGACCACGACCTCGTACTTGCGCGAAAGACTGTTCTCCGAACCGCCCCGTTGATCGACGATGGGGCGGACGCCCGCGTATGCACAGCGAATGTCCCCGCGGGTGATCCCGGACCGCGGGAAGTAGCGCGCGAAGCTGTCGAACAAGTCGTCGATCTCATCCGGTTCGGCCCGGACATCGCGGAGGTCGCCGGTGTAACTCGACTCCGTGGTGCCGACGATTAGCCGCGTTTCCCAGGGGATGACCCAGAGGGGCCGGAGATCGCGGACGCTGCGGATGACGATCGCATCGTGACCGAAGTCCGCCGGGCGGCGCAGAAGGATGTGGCTTCCCTTGAGCCACATGAGCGGCATCGGATCGCTGTGCAGGAGCTGCGTCGTCACGGGAGCCCAGGGGCCTGTGGCGTTCACGACACTCCTCGCCCGGACCGTGTAATGGACCGCGTCTTGTTCCGACGACAGCTCCACCGTCCATCCATCCTCCTCAAATCGGACGTGTCGAAGCGATGTGTAGTTACGGACGGTTGCGCCTTCGGTTTCCGCGGTCCGCAAGGTCGCCATGACCAGGCGCGCGTCATTCGTTTGAGCGTCCCAGAACGACACCGCAAAGGGATGTTCGCGGAGCGTCGGGTATTCCTCCCGCAAGCGGCCGCCAAAGAAAGGACTCGACTTCCGTCCGCCGTGGTACCACTCGACGGCCCCGTAAAGTTGCAGGCCGCTGACCGTCAGAAGCCACTTGGGGAGCCGATGACCCTCGAACGGAATCACAAAGCGAAGCGGCGTTACCAGGTTGGGGGCCAGTTGGTTGAGCAGGCGATCGCGCTCCACGATCCCTTCCATCACCAGCCGGATGTGGCCGTGTTCGAGGTAGCGCAGCCCGCCGTGGATGACCTTGGAGGTCAAATGGCTGGTGCCCGAGGCGAAGTCGTGGGAATCGACCAGCAGGGTCCGCAGGCCGCGTATCGCCGCGTCACGCGCGACCCCCGCCCCAGTGATCCCCCCGCCGAGGATCAGGCAGTCAACTTCAGTCAGCAGTGGCGGCGTAAAATGCATTTCAAGGCACCATTTGGTGTGGTGCTCCGGCGCACCGGGTCACCCTACCACACTGCTCAAGAGTAGTGCCATACATTGTCAGTGGCACTCTGGCCCGCATCGTCGATTTTACGCGCCCGAATCCCGAGTCCCGTCGTCCGAAGACCGGCCTGCTTGGCTGTTTTTGAGTTCCCTTCCCCATTTGTCGAATTTGACTCACAAGTCCGACAAGACCAGCCGCCCCACAGTATCTCCCGTGCCGAGGTTGGGATACGTAATCTCGGGGCTTGTTTGCCGCATCGCGGACAATAAACGTCCATAAGGTTTAATCCCCAACGACCATCTCTGCTTAGAGAGGCACGTATGATGAAAGTCAGTGCAAATAGAAGAATCATGCAGACCAGAATTACGACCACTGTACTTAAGACTGTCATTGCGCTGGCCTCACTTAGGGATGCTCAAACCGGTAAGCGGCATCCGTCATATGATGTTGATCCCATGTCTAGCTGAAGGCAGTAACATAGGGTTCGCTCCGCGGACGCCTTCAGCAATCATCGTCCCACGAACACCCCGTGGTAAACTTTTCCCCCGAACGACAACCGCTGGCCGAACGTGCCATCATGCGGCACGATGAAAGAGATTTGGTTTACAAAACTACAAAACTCCATACCAATTCACCATTCAGCCCAAATCCTCCAGGTCGGCGAAATCTTGCGCGCGGCCGGCGGCGCGCTTGTTGGCCCGCAGGTCGGCCAGTGAAATAAACGCGACCTCGATGTCGTCCACGATGCGGGTCTCCCGACGCCGATGACAGGCGTCGAAATCAACGCCGGAGACACTGGTCAGCAGTTCAATCCGCAACGGCGGATTGCCCATCCGGATGACTTTGCCCGCAACATCCAGCGGGGCCGACGAAACCAACTCCCTGGAAAAGCCGAACTCTTCCAACGCCCGTCGGACGCGAACGACGTTTTCCGGCGATGTCGCGATCCATAGATCCAGGTCGCCCGTGGCGCGGGGGTGTCCGTGAAAGGCGACGGCGTACCCGCCCACCACCAGATACTCAACGTTGCCCGAGTTGAGCAACATCAAGAACTTTTTGAAGTCGGTCGGCAGCCGGATCGTAGCCATACATGACCTGTCGCAGAAACTCGAGCGCGGCCAGCCGATCCTCGTGCGTGCTCGTTCGCCAACAGCGACGCCTATCGTCGTCGTCAAGCGTCCCGACGCTGAATGAGTTTCGATCCAGACCTTGCTCCAGGTTTTCCATGGCGCCTTTCCATCATCGCATTCCCGTTTCGCAGTGCCGCAGGATGCACTTTCCATTCTCAGGCGGCGCCGGCTTCGCCGGCGCGGGCGATGTCCGGGGCCGCGGCGAGGACTTTTTCGAAGGCTTTGGCATATTGGTCAAGCAACGCCCGCTCCACCGACGGAAACGACGGCAACTGGATCAAGCTCGCGTTCGCGGCGGTCGTTCGCGGCAAAGCGTCGGGTCGATAAGTCGGCAAGGTCTCCCGCGGCAGCGATTGCAGCCGGGCGATGTCGATGAAACGACCCTCCGTGAAAACCGGTTGCTGGTGCAACAACGGGTATTTGGGACGCACCACGTCACCCCCTTCGGCGCGGAGCGCGGCGACCAGGCGATCGGTCGTCAGGCCGGTGCGCGATTCGTCGTTTTGGATGATGAACAAGAAGTACGTCCGTTCCACGTCCTTGGGTGGAAGGAACGTGTTGATTCCGAGTTTCTCCAGGCGGCGCGAGAGATACACGATGTTGGCGTTGCGGCGGGCGTTGCGTTCGGCGAGGTGGCGAAACTGCACCCGCGCCACCGCCGCCGACAGCGGGGCCATCCGATGCTTCATTCCGAAACCCGTCCCCGCGAATCGTCGGGCGGGCGTTTGCAGGTTGAGAATTCGCTCGAAGTGCCCGAGGCAGAGGGCGTGCTCGTGGATCGCATCGTTGTTGGTGACCAGGATTCCGCCCTCACCTGCCGGGGCCAGCTTGTTGGTTTGAAGACTAAACACGGCCGCATCGCCGAGCGTCCCGACCGATTGTCCGCGCCACTTGGCCCCGTGGGCGTGGGAGGCGTCCTCGAAGACCTTAAGGTCGTGCCGCTCGGCGATCCGCAGCAGGGCGTCCATCTTCGAAGGCATTCCCCAAAGATGCACGACGACCATCGCCTTGGTGCGGGGAGTGATTTTCTTTTCCACGTCCTCGGGATCGAGTCCGAGCTGTTCCGGTTCGCTTTCGCAGAAGATCGGGACGGCCCCGCACCACAGAACGGGCATCACCGAGGCCCAGTACGTGGCCGACGGCACGAGAACTTCGTCACCCGGCTGAAACCCGAAGGCGTGCATGGCCGCGAAGATGGCCGAGGTGCCGTTGCAGCAGGCGAGGGCGTGTTTCACACCCAGCCAGTCCCGGTAGTCCGCCTCAAGCGCTTGGGTGACTCTGTGGAGGGAAAGTTCGCCGGAGCGGAGGACGTCCGTTACGGCCGCAATGTCGTCCTCGGTGATGATGGGCCAGCGGTTGGCCTCCCGACCGTCCAGGGTGACCGCCTTCCCGCCGCCGAGAATCGCCGGCCGATCCGCCGTCGCCGCAACAACCACCTGGTGTCTCCTTTCCTTCGAGACTCAGGACAAGCGTTGGGGTCCGCCGCGGGTACCGGTGACCGCAACCGGGTTTCGCAGCGGGTTCAGGGTTACTGATCCTATCGCCGTCGCCGACCCGACGCAACCACGGTCGCCGCACCTACCCACTCGGACCGATAGACGCTGCCGCTCTTCCACATCCCCCACATCACCGTCGCCCCCGAACCCAACAAAGGATCGAGTTTCACAGTAACCGTTCCTCGCCCGACGGACGGCGCAACGCCGCGGGCGTAGTCCACTTTTTTTCCCCTTGCACTTCTGCCCGCACCTTGTTACGATTCGAGCTTATCGGATGTCAGTTGGAGAAGCCGATCGAGCCGGTCAGAACTCGTCAATAATTCCGCGCAAAGTGACATTTCCCCCTTGCGTGGTCGATGCGCACTTCTTAGAATGCAACGTCACCGGAGGCGCGTCGGAGCGGGAATCGAGCCAAAGCCGTCGCGCACCCTTCGGTGTAGCGTTGCTCCTTATGGGCGGCGCAGTTCGGTCCCGCGGCGTGCTGTCGTTCGGCTCGTCTTCGTCTTCCCGCTCACCGACCGGCCGCGTGACGAAATCGCTCGTTCGGATGCATTCATCGTGGGAAGGAGAGGTTTTATGGGCACGTGTGGAAAAGTTCAGTTGACCACTTTGGGGATGATCGTTGGGTTGGTTTGCGCGTCGCCGCCGAGTGCGTCGCCGGTCATGGCGCAGTGTTGCAATGGGGATGTGAGCCCGCCGTTCGGGGGTCCTTTCTGTGTTGCTTCAGACGGAAATGGAGTTTTCCGCCGTGTTGGTTAGTGTAGTCCCGAACGGAGGAAAACGAGATGAGCAGCGTGAAGGAACGGCGACATTTCACAGGCCAGGAGAAGGTGGCGATTTTGCGGCGGCACCTG
>JAZDHF010000086.1:0-53992 GCA_043806315.1 Planctomycetota bacterium
CCCTTGCCGATTCCGTCCGACCCGTGTTACTCTTCTTCATGGCGGTCATCTCCTTCCAAGGGGGCACCTGGCGCCCCGTTTAACCCACCGGAAGGCTATCGACCGCCTGCTCTTTTTCCACACCTTTTGAGGCTACCTCCAATCATCCTGGCAAAGTGGAGTTTGCGAGAAAGTCGGGATTGCGGCAGACGCACCTGTCATATCGCCGTATTGCCTAGCTTCGATCCAAAACCTGGGCTTGCCCCGCGTGCAACGTACAGTTGTCTTAATCGTATTAGTCTTGGTTGGCGCTCCGCCTGCGACTGAAAGCCCGGGAAAAGTGTGGTCTGGAATCGTAAAAGTGATGTCGATGGTGTCGTACGTATTCGATGCTTCGAGCCAAATAGACCCCGGCGGGGGCCAGGAGACGTACTGGAGGCCGTTGTTGATGGGCGTGCCGACGCCGGCGTGGCCGTCGGATTTGTCGGGGGTGGGCCAGACCTTGAGGGCGGGGTTGGGCGGGTCGGGCTCGGTCCAGGAGATCGACCACCAGGCCGTCGCGGGGTCGAGGGCCGGGCACTTGGCTAAGAGCCTGATCTCCACGAGGTCGTCCTCGTTTTCCAGCGGTCCCTCGTCGAGGAAGTCCTCCAGCCCGTTGCCGTTGTCGTCGTCGGAGTTGACCACGAAGTACAGGGCGGTGGTTGCTTCCAGGGCGTTGTCGTCGGGGTCGACGCATCCGTCCCCGTTGAGATCGGCCCGGATGTCGGCCTCGTCGATGCACGGGCACAACCCCGGCCCGGGGCATTCCAGCGGTGCCGCGGCGTATTCATAGGCCCCCATGTCCACCCTGCACCCGGCGATCCGCAGGTGGCGTTCCACGTCCAGCAGACCGACGGCCAAGCGGCTGTCGCCCGCGTCGATGCACGGCGATGGCGCCGTAAGGCGCTCTACTTGTCGTCATCCGTTGGCACCGTCGGTTCGACACGATCTGGTGGTTTCGTCGGGCGGTAGAACTCGGTCCGCTTTGTCTCGGTCAGGGTCGCCCAGCCTGGGCGGGGACCGTCGGAGATCCCACGCGGAACGTCGATGAACTTGAACGCTCCCATTTCTGCTTCCCCAAAAAGCTCCATATCTTCGCATTCGCGCTTCAGCATCGAAGCGTCGTCACGCGCCCCAGGATCGTCACGCGCGGCGCGCATGCGGTCGGTGGCAGCCGATCGCAGAGCCTCACGATCAACTCCGTGACGCACGCCTTGACGTAGCAGCCACGCTCCATCGACCCCGCGTTTATCTGACCTGAGTAGCCCGAGCAGCGCCCCGGGGTCGTGCTGAAGACGCACAAGCTGCGCTTGTGACTTCAGCCACCCTTTCCGTTGGTCATCGTCTGGCATCGCCCGAATGATTTCCTCAAGCCACCGGAGGAAGTCCAGGTCTCCCAACTCTACGAGGGCCCAGAACTGCCCACCCACGTCGGTCTTTTTCCATCCGCTAACCACTTGGTCTAGCAAGACCCTCCTCCCGCGATCGTCGGCAACGTATGTGAGAAGGCGGCAGGCTACCAGCCGGACCTGTGTACTGAACTCTGTTCTCGGGTCGGAGACGACATCGAGGAGATGCTCTTGAATAACCACGGGATCGTCTGCGATATGGAATAGTGCGCGCAACGCGGCGGTGACGACCTGTCCATCTGCCGATGAAATGGCGACGCATTTCAGTTTCTCGAGTACCTCGTTCTTCGGCGCTCCGTTCTGAACGGAGCCCAGGCTCGCCTGGACGAAGCCTGTGGCTGACTCAACGCCACAAGGAGCGCCGCTCTCCTGAGCATTCAGGACCTGGAGTCCGGATAAGCCCAATGCACAAGACGCAAACCGCACTACAGCACTCCGCGATGTTGTCCGTAGAAAATGACATACGGCGAGTAGCATGTTCTTCCTCCGCGATTAAGGTACATCACCACATCCCAAGGTCCTGTCCCATATCTGCATTTGAACCGCACTCGGCACTTCGCCGGGGTCTGACGTTCCATAGCAGGCGTGGTCCGCCCTGAGTTGGTCCACGTCCTCCCCTGAAAGGCACAAATCATCCGGACATGGAGGGTAAGTAGCGGGCGAATGACCCCATCCGCCCGTCAGCTCATGACAAATTCCTTCGTGCTGAACAACCTTGTGTAAAAAAAGCGCCATGCTGTTAGCGGCACCGGCTACATCCGTCAGCGCGTCATCATTGATGAATATAGAAGGGGTCGGCGACGATGCATACGTAACGCCATAAACCGTCGATGTCGGATCCAGCGCACGGGTAAGACAGTTTCCTATAAAATACAAGTTGACTAAGCACTCGTCATCGTGGTAATCCCAGTCGCCCGGGGCGCGCAGATATGCATAGTCCTCGTTAGGCCCACGTCCAACTATGTTATTCAGGTACCAATTGCAGGTCAACGTTCGTGGATTACCATTGATTGTGTTCGTCAGAAACCCGTAGCAAACCGAAGCGTCTTGCAGCGGAGGAGGCGTAAGAGGATTTACCAAATGCATACAGGTGGATTCGAGTTTAATCGGCTCAAAATTCCAATCGACGCGGAGTCCCGGTGCTATTTTGTTGTCATTTGCCATGAGTACAAGCTCTTTTACTAATCCATGCACTTCTGAGCGCCCGAGCTTGCACCCTCCGGTTCGCGAAGGCGGATTGTTGAGATCAGTGTCGAGTTCAACCAACATGACCACTCGCAGGGTGATTGTGGAAGTCGGCTTTGCGGTCGTCTTCACTGTGTCGCTTGCCTGGGCGCCAACCCCATTGTCAGATACCGTGAACGTGATCTGAACTTCCGCGCCGGACCCGCCCGCGATATTCCCGTCAGGAGGCGCGGACAGGACCTCGATCCATACGGACATCGGGGGAAGCCAGGAGTAGTTTGGGATGCCGTTGGCGATGGGGCCGAGGGATTTATCGAGGGCGAGCCAAACCGCCAGCGTAGTCGGTTGCGTCCAGGATATCGACCACCAAGCAGTCGCGGGATCCAAGGGGTAGCAATCCTGGGGCAGGCGAATCTCGGCCAGGTCGTTCTCATCGGTCACGGGCTGTTCGTTGAGGTCGGGAACGCCGTTGAAGTTGTCGTCGTCGTCGTTCACGTAAATGATGACCCCCGGCGATACATTCGCCACCAAGTCATCGACGGCGTTAATGACCCCGTCGTTGTTGCTGTCCACGCAAATCTTCGCGGCGCACGGGCAGAACCCCGGCCCCGGGCATGGTGCCGCGGCGTATTCAAAGGCCCCCATGTCGACCGAGCAGTTGACAATCCGCAGGTGGCGATCCACGTCCAGCGGCCCGACGGCCAAGCGGCTCTCGCCCGCGTCGATGCACGGCGACGGCGACGCCCCGCCGATCAAATGATAGTCCCCGCCTGACGCGTTGACGAATGCCGGATCCACGACGATGTTCGATAACTGCCAATCGAGATTGAACCCGGGTTCGACGAAAATGTCGGCCCGCCCGCCCTCGATGTCGCTGAAACGGATCATCGTGTCAGAGGCCGTGCTGATCTGCGGGCCCAACGTGGACGCGGTGTTACCCCAAACAACACTGTTCTCGACGGTCAGATGGGCCGCGTACGACCACAACCCGCCGCCGTTCGACGCTTGGTTCCCAACCACCGTGCAATTGACCAGCCGCGGCGCCACGCCGAACCTCGCGGAGACCCCACCGCCGTAGCTTTCGCCAAGTGGGTTGTCGCGGCGGAGCCGTCATTACCCTGGAAGCCGGGGGCATTCCTGGCCGCCTATGCGACTAACCGGGAAGCCGCCCACGAATCCGCCCTTGAGGCGTCGCCGATCGCGGATGTGCTGCGCCGGTGGTTCGATCGGCGTGACGGCGTGTCGTACAGGGGCATGGCGAAGGAGTTGTTGGCTGAGTTGGGATCCTTCGCATTCCCCAAGCCTGATCCGGGCACGCCTGAGCGGAAGCAACCGAAGGGCTGGCCGAAGTCGAGCGTCGGTCTTTCGAAAGCGTTGCGTAGGGTCGCGCCGAACCTTCGGGCCGTCGGGATCGACGTGCAGTTCGACACCGAGGGGCGGGGTAACGACAAGCGACGCATCATCGTCGTCAGAAGGTTTGGGGGAAACATCGACCCCACCGACCCCACTGACCCCGACCCCGCTTGCGACTCTCAGAACACGGATTCTCGGGGACGATCGGAGAACGCCGGGGACGAAACAGCCCCGTCCGAACCGTCCCCGGAAAACCAACTTTGCGACCCCGAAAACACGGACGGGAACGGTGGGGACGATGGGGACGGTCACTTGCATCATTGTTCTAACATCGACGATGACGACTCCGATCGCCGGGAACGTGGGGCGATTATGGAGGTTGAAGCCGAGGCGGGCGCGGTGGCGACCCGGGCGAACGGCGGAGCCTTCACGGCATGACGAGCGCGGACATTCCAACATCGGACTTGACAGGATATCGGATATGCGATAATCTTGGTGGTGCTATGACCGATTCGATGGGCAATCTGATTCGATCGACCTTCAAGCGGTCCGGTATGTCGATCAATCAATTCGCCAAGCGTGCGGGTATCGGATACGCGACAGCCCACGGCCTGATTCGCGGTACCCTCAACCCAAGCTTGTCGATTGTGGAGCGAATCTGTACGGCGTTGAATTTAGAGCTGCGCCCGGTGCAGCGCGGCAAAGTGAAAGCGTAGGTCACATTTGGTGAAGGATTTCAGGCTAGGACGAAAAACATGGCAAGTCTAATCAAAACCAGTCGCGGCAAGGTTCCGTCGAGGGCGATTCAGTTCGTGCGGCCCAACGGCGACCGCGAAACGATCCGACTCGGCAAGATAGGTCTTGAGGCCGGTCGAACGTTTAAGACAAAAGTGGAAGACCTCCTATCCTGCGCGATTACGAACACGGCGCCGGATGGTCAGACATCGGCGTGGCTGGCGGGGCTGCCTGAGGAGATTCATGCGAAGCTGGCTGGTGTTGGGCTGGTCGCGCCGCGGACACCACCTCCGACGGCTCCGCTTCTTTCCGTTTGGCTTGAGCGGTACCTGGATCAGCGGCCGGACCTGAAGCCGTCCAGCCGCAAGCGGATCGACCAGACCGTCAAGCTTCTGAAGGAGCACTTCGGACGTGTGACACGCATCGACGCGATTACGCCCGACGGGACGGCCGATTGGCGAGCCAAGCTCGCAGGTAGCGGGATTTCCGAAGCGACGGTACGGCTGCACTGTCGCAACGCGAAGGCGATCTTCAACGCAGCGGTTGAGCGGGAATTGATCGAAAAGAGCCCCTTCCGCAAGCTGACAAGCTCCGCCGTGCCTGCCGTCCGCGATCGGTACGTTACCCCGGATGAGGCGGAACGGATTGTCGAGGCTTGCCCGAATGTCGCATGGCGTTCGCTCTTCGGGCTGGCGAGGTTCGCCGGGCTTCGAACGCCCTCCGAGACGCACACGTTGACGTGGGCCGATGTGGACTGGGAACGCCGTCGGCTCAACGTCCGATCGGTCAAGACCGAGAGATACGCCGGCCACGAACGCCGGACGGTACCCATCACCCCCAAATTGATGCAGGTGCTACAGGACGCATTTGACGCGGCCCCGGAAGGCCAGCAAGGCGTCGTACCACTCTCCCGGAACAATCTCCGCCGGGGGATGCGTGCGATCGTGAAACGGGCGGGGATGGAGGCGTGGAGCGACGTGTTTCAGACGCTCCGCCGGAGCTGCGCCACAGAGTGGAAACAGTCCTACCCGGCTTACGCCGTAGACGCATGGCTTGGACACAGCGCGCGGGTATCGGAAAAGTACTACCTCATGATTCCAGACGACTTGTGGGACCGCGTGGGGAGCGCCCCATCGACGGACCCCGAAAACGGCGCTGCAGAAAGCGCTGCACAAAGCGCTGCTGCGGGCACTCGCACCGAGTTGCAGCCTGCTGAAGTGCCAATAAGTGACAGCTCCGAGGACGCCGAAAAACAAGCCATTTCCTGCGATTCCGAGCACTGGGCAGAGGCGGAGTTGAACCGCCGACACACGGATTTTCAGTCCGTTGCTCTACCAACTGAGCTACCTGCCCTCGCGGTCGCGTCACGTCGACCTTCGACGCGAGACGCACCGGGGAATCAGGGTAGGAAGGCCCCCGGGGTTGGTCAAGAAGAACGGCCCGGCGTCACGGTCTGACGGATGCGTGACCGCGTCGGCGGTCCCGTCCGAGCACGGCGACCCCGCAGAATCCGAACCCGGAGCGCCAGCCTTAGGTTTACCGACATCTCGGGTACATTATGAGTAGCCGCCGGAGTGGATTCCTGCAGACGGGTTTCAGATACAAGGCCTGCCCTGAGCCGCGAAGGGAAGGAGCGTGGGGCATGGAGGCCCTGCAAGGCGAGGCGGTCAGTTTGGGGATGGAGCATTTCGGGAAAGCGCAATCGGGTGACCGGCGGCGAACGCGTCGGCCGGTTCAGACGGTCGATCGGATGCTCAGCCGACCTGGAGGGACATTGCCGGACAAACTGGAGGATCCGGCGGAGTTGAAGGGCCTCTACCGATCGGCGGATGCCGAGGCGGTAACCGACGCGGCGGTATTGGAGCGGCATCGCCAGCTTACCTTGAAGCGGATGCGGGCCTGGGAGGGCGACGTGTTGATCGTGCATGACACGACGGATACGACTTCTATTACGCGCCGGCCCGCCTTGGAGGGCACCAGAACCGCAAGCACGATCACCCCCCGGGCTGGATCATTCTCAGGCGAGGCCGGATGAAACTCCAGGACATGGTCGCTGGGGCGGCCGCCGGGGAGAAGGTGAGATGTGGGTAAACCTAAGCCTGACACCGCGGGCAAACAAACCCCTGCGGCCAACGCAACTTCGCCAAGTACTCCCGGCATGGCCTCCTCGGAAGCGAAACGGGCGTCGAACTCCGGCAGGTTGCGGGGGTAATCCTCGTCCATCGAACGGGCGCACCACCCCCAGTGAGTACTGGAGTAAACTGAATAGCCCTTTTTCCGCGTTTCCCGGCCTCGGCCTTGCCTGCGGTGGGGGTACCGGTACAATACCAGCGAAGCGGTCGGCGCGACGGTCCTGCCGGCTGAACAGGGAGGGTTGGTTCGGAGTCGATACGCTATGCTAGACATTGGTGGATACCTCACCTCAAACTCGTTTTTGGCCCAGTTTGCGGCTTTGATCTCCGCGGTGCTTTCGGCCTTTGTCAGCCTGTTTTTTACGAACCTGTTCACAGGGCCGTCGGCGTGAGGGCGATGGTTGGGACGGAACGCGGCGCTAGCGCGGTAGGCCCGGTCAAAGTCCTTGACGAATCCTTCCGATGGCATATATTGGATTACGGTTTGATCCCCGGCGTCGATCGTCGAGCGGATCGAGCCACGGGATGGTCGTTGGTTCAAGCGGTTCCAAGCCTGATGACGCGTAGCTCATGGTAGCCTTGGGTCCTGACTCCGGCTCGTTGTAGCCTGAGCAGGAGCTTCGCTGCGCGGATGGGGCGGGGGCCGCTGTTTGAGTCGCGGAGGAGAAGTCGTTCTGAAGGTCCAATTGCCCGACGGGAGCACCTTGGACGTCGCTGACGGAGCGACGACGGCCGATGTCGCCGCCGTGATCGGCCCGGGACTCGCCCGCGCGGCGGTCGCCGGTCGCGTCACTCGAAACGGCGAAAGCCAGGTGATCGACCTGAAGGGGCCGCTGCCCGGCGATTGCGAACTCAGAATCCTCACCGCCTCCGACGACGACGCCGACAGCCTCTTCGTCCTCCGCCACAGCACCGCCCACGTGATGGCCGAGGCGATCTGCAAACTCTTTCCCGAAACCAAACTCGTCTACGGCCCGCCGCTCGAAGACGGGTTCTACTACGACATCGACCTGGGCCGATCCATCACTCCCGACGACTTCACCCGCATCGAGGCGGAAATGTCGCGGATCATTCAGGAGGATCGCCGGTTCTGCCGGTATGAGATGCCTCGTCGCGAGGCGATGACCAAGCTCGCCGACGAGGGGAATCGCTACAAGATCGATAACGCCGAGCGGGCCGAGGGCGACGCCCTCAGCTTCTACGTCACCGGCCAGCAGCGGGGCGTGAACTTCGAGGACCTCTGCCGCGGACCGCACATCCCGTCAACCGGCGTGGTCAAGGCTTTTAAGGTCCGTCAGGTCAGCCGCTCGCATTATCGCGGCGATGTCAACGATCAACCGCTACAGCGGGTCTACGGCACGGCGTTTTTCAAAAAATCGTCGCTCACCGACTACTTGCAGCAACTGGAAGAGGCCAAGCGCCGCGACCACCGCGTGATCGGGCGCGAACTAGGCCTGTTCACCATCAGCGAGCAGGTCGGCAGCGGGTTGGTCCTCTGGCTGCCCAAGGGCGCGATCATCCGCACCGAGCTTCAAAACTATCTGACGGCGGAAATGCTCAAGCTCGGATACGAGTTGGTCTACACGCCGCACATCGGCCAACTAGGCCTGTATCGCATCAGCGGGCACTATCCTTATTACCAGGACTCGCAATATCCCGCGATGTTCGAGACCGACCGCGGTAAGGCCATCCAAAGTACGTTGCAACTCGCGCAAGGCGTCCGAGGAAACAAAGGTGGAGCGAATCCGCAGGAACGCGCCGCGGTGGCGGCGATGGTTGCGGCCATTCAGAAGTCCTGGGGCGCGATCGAGGGACTGCCCGCGGACGGTTCGCTCGACAAGACGGTGGAGGCGTTATACGCGGCGCTCGCGACCGAGCAAGGCTATCTACTTCGACCCATGAACTGCCCGCACCATATTCAGGTCTACGCCTCGCGGCAGCGGAGTTACCGCGAACTGCCCGTGCGGATCGCCGAGTACGGCACCGTCTATCGTTTCGAGCAGAGCGGCGAGGTCAGCGGCATGACCCGTGTCCGCGGGTTCACGACCGACGACGCCCATCTGTTTTGCACGCTCGATCAGCTTACGGCGGAGATGCTGGCGACGGTCGATCTCACGCGACGCGTGCTGCAAACGCTGGGGATGACGGATTATCGCGTGCGAGTGGGTTTGCGCGACGCGTCGAGCAACAAGTACGTTGGGTCGGACGAGAACTGGGTCAAGGCCGAGACCGCCGTGCGAACCGCCGCCCGGGAAAGCGGCGTGGCTTTCACCGAAGAGCGCGGTGAGGCGGCATTCTACGGCCCGAAAATCGACTTCATGGTCAAGGACTGCATCGGTCGAACCTGGCAGCTCGGGACCGTTCAAGCCGACTACAATCTGCCGGAGCGGTTCCATTTGAGTTACATCGGCCCCGACAATGCTCCGCACGTGCCGGTGATGATTCATCGGGCGCCGTTCGGGAGCATGGAGCGCTTCGTCGGCGTACTGATCGAGCACTTCGCCGGCGCGTTTCCGCTGTGGCTATCGCCGGTGCAGGTCGCGGTGGCGACGGTAAGCGAGAAGAGCGAGGCCTACGGACGCAAGGTGTACGACGCGCTCAAAGCGGCCGGTCTTCGCGCGGAACTCGACACGGACAGTGAGAAGATCGGACCCAAGAAGCATCGCCTGCGGACCGCGAAGGTAAATTACATCCTCGTGGTCGGCGAACAGGAGGCCGCCGGCGGGACGGTCAACGTCAACGACCGCGACGGCGCGACGCTTGGAACCATGATGTTGGAGAACTTCGTCGGCGCTTGCCGCGCCGAGATCGAGAGTAAAGGCCGCAGTCGCGTGACTGCGGGATAGGATAAATTCATTTGAAAGGAACAAGACAATCGCCAAAGCACTTCGTCTGAACGAGCGGATTCGCATCACTCCGGTCCGGGTCATCAACCAGAATCAGGAGCAGCTCGGGGTGATCCCGACGCACGAGGCCCTGGCCCTCGCCCGCGAGGCCGGGCTGGACCTCGTCGAGGTCTCGCCGACCGAGAACCCGCCGGTTTGCCGGATCATGGATTACGGCAAGCACATCTACGAAAAAAAGAAGAAGCAGAAGGTCGCCGCCGGCGGGCACATTATCACCTTGAAGGAAATCCGCCTCCGCCCCAAGACCGATACGAACGACCGCCGGATCAAGCTCAACCACGTTAGGGGGTTCCTCGAGGAAGGACACAAGGTGCAGTTCACGATGCTCTTCAAGGGGCGGGAGCGGTTCCACAAAGAGATCGCGACCGACATTTTCAAGAGCATCATCGAGGAGCTCGGCGAGGTGGTAAAGGTGGAACGAATGCCCATCATGGACGGCAAACGCATGGTCATGGTCGTCGCCCCGGCCAAGCATTAGGACGCAGCGTCCGATAGTCGAGCGTCGCCCGGCCGCACGGCGCGTCGCGTCGCTCCGCGTTGCACCGCGTGTCCGTCGAGGCGGGGTCAGGGGTTGCGATTCGCGTGGGTTGTTTCTACGCTGTGTTCGGCGGAATGAAGGGGAGTATTCGGATCAGCGGATGGTGTTTCGCGGCGGATTAAGACTGATGAGAAAGAGGATGAACGGATGGGAACGGTGAAGTTGATCGACCCGCACGGCGGGCGGTTGGTTGATCGGACGGGGGCGAAGGCCGACGGGACGAAGGTCAAGGCCTCGGTCACCTTGACCGAGTGGCAGCAGTGCGACTTCGAGATGGTCGGCTGTGGAGCGATGAGCCCGCTCGAGGGCTTCATGGGCGAGGCCGATTACAACAGCGTCTGCGAAAACATGACGCTGCGCAACGGGACGCTTTGGCCCATGCCCATCACCTGTGCGATTGACGACGCGACGGCCTCCAAGATCGGCGTCGGCGACCGCGTGGAGCTGAAGGACGACGCCGGTCGGCTCCTGGGCTACCTCAATGTCGCCGAGAAGTACAAACAGGACAAACGCCGCCAAGCCGCCAAGGCCTTCGGCACCGAGGACATCGCCCATCCGGGCGTGAAGGTGCTTATGTCCTCCGGTGACTGGTGCCTCGCCGGTCCGATCGACGTGGTCACGCTGCGGCATAATCCGATGTTCGTCACCCATCGGTTCACCCCCGCGCAGACCCGGGCCGAGTTTCAACGCCGCGGCTGGAGAACCATCGTGGCGTTTCAAACCCGCAATCCGATCCACCGGGCCCACGAGTATCTGACCAAATGCGCTCAGGAAATGACCGACGGGTTACTGATCCATCCGCTGATGGGCGCGACCAAGGACGGCGACATTCCGCCCGAAGTGCGGATGAAGTGCTACGAGGTGCTGATTGAAAGGTACTACCACCCGGATCACACGATGCTGTCGGTGATGCCGGCGGCCATGCGCTACGCCGGTCCGCGCGAGGCGATCCTGCACGCGATCCTGCGGCAGAACTATGGGTGCAGCCACTTCATCGTCGGCCGCGACCACGCCGGCGTCGGGAAATACTACGGCACCTACGCTGCACAGGAACTGATGGACTCCCTGCCGCACGGTGCGCTGAAGATCACTCCGCTCAAGTTCGAGAACACGGCCTGGTCGAAAAAGGCGGGCGGAATGGTGAGTGAAAAGACGTTCCCCATGATCGACAGCGATCGCGTGGTGCTCTCCGGCACGAAGGTCCGTGAAATGCTGCAACGGGGCGAGCGGCCGCCCCCCGAGTTCACCCGACCCGAAATCGCGGACATCCTCATTGAGTCGATGAAACAGGGAGCGAAGAATTGACGATTGCCAATTGCCTATTGCCAATTAGCAAGGTACTTCCGAATCGCCCGCCGCGTAATTGGCAATTGGAAATTGGGAATTGGCAATCCACTCCAGTGCGATGAATCGCCCGTTGTCCAGCCCCATCGGCAGATCGTCCCCGGCCGTCCCGCGCGAGGTCATCGACGCCATTTCGCCTATGCGTTCGCCGATTGTCATTGCCCACGTCGTTCCCGACGCCGACGCCCTCGGCGCGTCCTTGGCCACGGCGACCGCCTTCGCGGACAACCGATGTCAGGTGAAAGTCTCATTGCCGGATGGATCAATCTCGCAACGACTTTCATTCCTGGTCGAATGGGCGCGACCGACAGTTGCGACGCCCAATGAGTTTTCCGCCGCGGATGGGTTCATTGTCCTCGACACGGCCAAGAAGGACCGCTGCAATGTGGGGGCCGCGTTGAAGGAAACGGATTGGTCCGCGGGCAGGCCGATCGTGAACATCGACCACCATTCGACCAACACGCGATTCGGCACGGTCAATTGGATCGTTGGCGACACGGGAAGCACGTGCGAGCTCGTGTACTATCTTCTACGCGCGGCGGATAGACCCATTGTGCCTTTGACGGCCTCGTTGTTGTATGCCGGCATTCAGACCGATACCTTGGGCTTTTCCCTGCCGACAACGCGAGCGTCGGCCCTGCGGGCGGCCGCGGACTTGGTGGACCTCGGCGCGAATGTCGGTGAGCTTGGCGAACGCCTTGGCCGCAGCCAGCGCAAGAGTGAGTTCGACCTCCTGCGCGTCGTCTACGACAACACCAAGATCGTCGGGGACGGACGGGTCGCCTACAGTTCCGCGAGCCACGATGAGATTCAGCGGGCCGGATGCACCGCTGCCGATATCGACGAGCAGATTAACGTGCCGCGTTCCCTGGACGGAGTTCAATTGGCCATGCTCTTCACCGAGGGGAGACCGGGAAAAACGCGGATTAACTTTCGCGGGTCCGGCAGAGTAACCGTCATTGAGCTTGCGGGGGAGTTCAAAGGCGGCGGCCACAGTCAGTCCGCCGGTGCGATCCTGGACTGCGGACTGCAAGAGGCGATCGACAAGGTCGTTCCCCGGGCGATCGGGTATATGAAACGATTTCCGTCTTCCTGAGCCGCGGGCTTTAGCCCGCGCTGGTGCTTTGAAATGAAAACCATTGAAAAGGTGGCTGTGATCGGCCTGGACTGTGCAGAGCCGTCGCTCGTATTCGATCAATGGATTGACCATTTGCCGAATATCCGGCGCCTGATGAACGGCGGGACGTATGGTGAACTGACCAGTTGTATGCCGCCCATTACTGTACCCGCCTGGAGCTGCATGGCCTCCAGTAAAGACCCCGGCACGTTGGGCATCTACGGTTTCCGCAATCGTGCGGATCACACCTATGAAAAGCTAGCCATCGCAACCTCGCTGGCGGTGAAAGAGCCCCGCATCTGGGATATTCTGAGCGCCAAGGGTAAACAGTGCATTGTCGTCGGCGTTCCCGGCACTTATCCCATTACTAGGCCGATTAACGGCTGCATGATCACCAGCTTCCTCACGCCTGACACCAACGACCCCAAAATCCAATGGACCCACCCCATTACACTGCGGAGGGAAGTCAATGACCTCGTCGGAGAGTATATGGTGGACGTGAAGGGTTTCCGCACCGACGACAAGAAGTGGTTGTTGGAGCAGATTTACACTATGACCGAGAAGCGTTTCAAGGTCATTCGCCATTTGCTCAAGACGAAGCCGTGGGATTTGTTCTGGAGCGTGGAGATGGGCGTCGATCGCATTCACCACGGCTTCTGGAGCTGCATGGACGCCTCCCACCACGCCCACGTGCCGGGCAACCCATTCCAAGAAGCGATTTTCGAGTACTACAAATACATTGATCGGGAAATCGGCGAGACGCTGTCCTGCATGGACCTGGACAAGACCGCGGTGTGGGTCGTCAGTGACCACGGCTGCAAGATGATGGTCGGCGGCTGCATGTTCAACCAATGGCTGATCAACGAAGGCTATCTCCATTTCAGGGAGCCGACGAAACCCAAGCAGAGGTTCGACGTGAAGGACGTGGACTGGTCGAAGACGACGGCCTGGGGCGACGGCGGATACTATGGCCGCCTCTTCATCAATCTCAAAGGGCGCGAACCCAACGGGCAGGTCGATCCGGCGAAATACGAATCCTTCCGCGACGATCTGGCCCGCAAGATCGAAGCCATCAAGGACGACAAGGGCGTCCTCATGGGCAACAAGTGCTACAAGCCCGAGCAAATCTACAAGAAGGTCAACGGCGTAGCGCCGGACCTCGTGGTCATCTTCGGCGATCTTCGCTGGCGATCCGTGGGGCTGGTCGGGGCCGACACCATCTACACCTTCGAGAACGACACCGGCCCGGACGACGCCAACCACGCCCAACAGGGGATGTACGTCGTCAACCACCCCTCGCGGGCCGCGAGGGGCCGGGTCAACGGCCCGACGCTCTACGACGTCACCCCGACGATACTCACCCAGCTCAAGATTCCCGTCCCGCCGGACATGCGCGGCGCGCCGCTACAGGAGGCGGTCGTGTGACGAAACTTGGGGGATGCGCCCTCGATGAAAGCGGAAATCCGCGAGGGTGTGTTTGTCGTAACAATCGCTGCCATAATAGGTTAGAGCAATCCGGCCGGGTCTCCGAGCAATACCCCAGAACGGAGAACCTGGAAGAAAACAAAAAAAGTCCTTGACGTTTGGGTTCCGTTGGGGTATTCTTTAGCCGAACAGAGAGCGAACCTGCGTTGAGGGTCAAGGATGGACCGCACGCGACAAAGAACGATTGGACTGCCGGACCGCGATCCCGGCGGGACGTCGAGCGCGCTCGACGGCAAGCCGCCGCTGTGTATGTTTGGTCCCGGAGGCTCGTACCAGACTGCGTGGCCCCCGGGGCCACTCCGCGCCCCGCTGTTCGACGCCCCGCCCAGCCGCTCGCGTCGGCGCCGCGGCGCTCGCCCACCGCTCGGCGACGAGGGCGGTTGGCGGTCGCGCTGGCGCGAGATCGTTTTCGCTGCTGGTGAGGAATCGCGAAGGAACGTGTGGCTGCGGTGGTTGTCCTCGCGAGGCCAAATACCCGTTTGCGCGATCGGGCCGGAGGGCCTGTCCGCCTTTTTGGAGTTGACTCATGCCCCGAATGAAGAAACTCGTCACCGACGAGACCCATTGTCTGACCCCGCGGCAGCTCGAAATCCTTACGTTGATCCGCGACGGTCGGCGCAGCGATGGTTATTCCCCGACGCTGCAAGAGATCGCCGACGAGCTCGGCATCAGCAAGATCACCGTGTTCGAGCACGTGGAGGGCCTGCACAAAAAAGGGCTGCTCACCCGCCGCTCCAACAAGGCACGCTCTTTGGCCTTGACGGCGTCGGCGCGTCTGCCTGACGAGCGGCCGACGCTGCTGCCGCTGGTCGGACGGATCGCCGCGGGCCGGCCGATCGAGGCCATCGAAAGCCCGGACAACCTGGATTTGGAGGAGGTGTTCACCAGCCGCCACCCGGTCGGCGTGCTGACCGTGGCGGGCGACAGCATGATCGACGAGCACATCCGCGACGGCGACCTGGTGGTCTACGAGCGGCGATCGAACGCCCGCAATGGTGACACGGTCGTGGCACTGATTGACGGCGACGAGGCCACGTTGAAGAAGTTCTATCGCGAGAAGAACCAGATTCGCTTGCAGCCCGCGAACCCCAAATACAAGCCCATCTACGTCCGCGACGTGGAAATCCAGGGCGTGGTCATCGGGGTGATCCGGCGGTATTGAGGGGCGAAGCGCCAAGTCGCGCGGCGCCACCGCTGCCCTGGTCGCACGCGATCTCAGCGCGTACGATGCGCGGATGGATCGCGCCGAGGTCTGCTCCCGCTTTTTGGAAGCGGTTCCCTATACCCTTTACCCCTTTCAGGAAGAGGCGCTGCTGGCGTGGTTTGGGGCGGAGGGCGGGGTTTTGGTATCCGCCCCGACGGGGATGGGCAAGACGCTCATCGCCGAGGCGGCGATTTTCGAGGCCCTGCACACCCGGCAGCGCATTTACTACACCACGCCGCTCATCGCATTAACGGACCAGAAATTCCGCGAGTTTCAAGATCGGGCCGAAGGCTGGGGGTTTCCGCGCGAAGAAGTCGGGTTGATCACCGGCAACCGCCGGGAGAACCCGGACGCGCTGGTCCGCGTCGTGGTCGCGGAAATCCTGCTGAACCATCTCCTCGGAGGCAGCGAACAACTCGGCGACGTCAGCGCCGTGGTGATGGATGAGTTTCACTACTTCAATGACATGGAGCGGGGCGTTGTCTGGGAACTGTCGTTGGTGCTCCTCCCGGCGCACGTTCGGCTGATGCTGCTCTCGGCCACGGTGGGGAATACGGTGGAGTTCATTCGTTGGGCCGGCGAGCAACATGGCCGACCGCTCGCGTTAGTCAAGAGCGATGAGCGGCGGGTGCCGTTGGAGTTCGTGTGGGTCGCCGATAAGCTGCTGACCGAGCACCTTCCGGAGATGGTATCCAGAGACGACGCATCGAACCGATCGCCGGCGCTGGTTTTCTGTTTCAACCGCGACGAGTGTTGGGAGGTGGCCGAGCGGCTGAAGGGCGTCGGCCTGATCGACGCGGCCACTCGCGCGGGAATCGAAACCCACCTCGACGGGTACGACCTGACCAACGGGGCCGGGCCAAAGCTGCGGCAGATGCTCATCCGCGGGGTGGCCGTGCATCACGCGGGCATCCTCCCCAAGTATAAGGAGCTTGTCGAAACGCTGTTTATCAAGAAATTGATTCCGATCGTGGTGTGCACGGAGACGCTGGCGGCGGGGATCAATCTTCCCGCGCGGTCGGTGGTGCTTAGCACGCTGCTGCACGGCAAGCCGAGGGAGAAGAAACTGGTCCCCCCGTCGTCGGCCCATCAAATGTTCGGTCGCGCTGGAAGACCACAGTTCGACAAGATCGGCTATGTGTATGCCCTGGCCCACGAGGACGACGTGAAGATCCTCAAATGGAGGAGACGATACGACCAGATCGACCCCAACTCGAAAGACCCGGGGATCATGCGGGCGCGAAAGGACCTGGAACGAAAGAAGCCGACGCGGCGCAAGACCGAGCAATACTGGTCGGAGGGACAATTCAAGACGCTCATTCAGGCGGGGCCGGCGAAGCTGTTCAGCCGGTCGATGATCCCCTATCAAATCCTGATCTATCTGCTGACCAAGACGGGAACGTTGCACGACGTGCGGAGTTTTCTGGTCAAGCGGTTCAATACGGCCGAGCACATCGCCAAGTTTCAAAAGCAGCTTGACCACATGATCGATAACCTGGCGAAGTTCGGATACCTGACGCGGGCGGAGGACGGCGACCATGTGACACTGCATGACACGATCCGCGGCCTGCTGATTTTCCGCAGCGTCGATCCGTTGTACGGGGCCTTTCTCGCCGATCAACTCGCGCGGGGCAGTTACGAGGAGAAGCTGCAGGCGCTGGAATCGGTGCTCACGATCCCGTCGTCGATGGAGCGGCTGGTGCCTTTGCCGGAGATGCCGCCGGGCCCGTTGCAGAGTCAATCGCTGCTTCCCACGCTGTTGCAGATGGGGATCGTGATGACGCATCCGGAGTGGGGCGTGGTCAAGGTCGCGGATGACGAGAGCGTGGAAGCGGATGGAGAGGAACGGCCTCGAACGATGACTTTTCCGGAGATGCTCAAGGCCTTGTTCGACGCCAGGCTGTCCACGCCGGAGTCAATCTGGGTGCAGCCGAAATGGGTGGCGGGCGGAGTCTCGCAGCACGCGGGCGACTTTTACAAGTTCATCCGGGCCCGCGATCTCGCCAAGAACGAGGGGCTGATCCTTCGGCATCTGTTACGCCTCGTGATTCTCACCGGCGAGTTCCGCGAGCGCTCCGAGGGTGATCCCGACTATGAGCGAATCGGCGAGCAGGCCACACGAGTGTGTCAGCAGGTCGATCCGCGGTACACGGATCGGTTCCTCCAAGCAGAAGCGGAGGCCCGCAAACTTGTCGCGGTGTTGTCGAATCAACCCTGAAGAAGCTGGGCAAGCTGCTCCAAGCTCTCGATTACATGCCTCGGCATGCCGCCGGGGGGAGGCGTTTGGTCACGGTACAACCCGTCCGCTCGCCGAACTTGAACGGTCGTCCAACCGAGGGCGTTCGGAGCCAGGAAGTCCTTGGCCGGGTTGTCCGCGACGTACACCGATCGGCTCCCGACGACCTGGAGCCGCGTGGAGATACAGTCGAAGGGCCGCGGGCTGGGCTTGGCGAACCCCGACCCCAGTTCGCTGGTAATGAGTATTGCGTCGAAGCGGTCGCGAAGACCCAAGGCGTGGATCTTCGCCCACTGCGTCGATGTACGACCGTCGCTCAGCAACCCCAGCCGGTACGTCCCTCGAAGCTCGTTCAGCGCCGCATCGGCGTCTGGGAACAACCGGATCGTCGGGCGGTGGGTTCGGTAGACGTCGATCATCCGCCCGACCATCTCCCGAGGTTCCTCCAGGCCGGCTTCGGCGAGCAGTGAATCGAAGACCCGCGGGCGATGCTCGGAATCGAACAGCCGTCGCATCTTCGCCACCGAGTCGGCAGGGTCCCCGAGTCGATCCGTGAACGCCTCGGCCACAGCTTCAAACCCACTGAACGCATACTCCCATTCCGGGTAAAGCGTGTCATCGAGGTCGAAAACGACTGCGGCGATGGAACACATGGCGACCCGATTACGAGTTACGAGTTACAAGTTACGAGTTACGCATTACGAAACGATTCTGCCGTCTACCGACTTGCGTCGCGCTACGCTCGGCGAACCTTGTAATTCGTAACTCGTAATTCGTAACTCCTTCGACGCTTTCTGCACAAATACGGATTCATCGTATCGCAGCATGGCTAGGTCGTCGCGGAAGCCCGTGGGATTGATCCGCGGCGTCTGACCCAGCAATTCCTGCAGAATCCACTTGGGAAAATCGGCCCCGGCGTGGATCGAAAGTGGAGCGCCGCCGCCGAAGCGAGGATTGATCTCAATCACCCGAATCCGTCCCTGCGGTGTGACGATGCACTGCACGGTGATGACCCCGCGGCACTCGCCGAGCATCTCCACGACCCGACGTCCGACGGCCATGATCGCCGGGTCCTTCACGATCAGGGCTTTGGTCACTTCCCCGGAACGCACTTCGAGGCGTTTGCGAGGAACAACGCATCGACAACGGCCCTCGAAATCCGTGTACACGTCAAGAGTGTGCTCGGCCCCTTCGACGAACTCTTGGACGATCGCGTCTTTGACTCGATCCCCGAACGTCCGCAACTCATCGAGGGTGCGCACGACATAGTTGCCCATCGCCGCACTGCCGCGCCGCGGTTTGAGGAAGTAAGGGAACCGATGGCGCCTCTCCTCGACCACCGCGACCCAAGGCCAGGTTGCCGGCGTGTCGATGCCCGCCTCGGTCAGCTTGCGATAGGTCAGCAGCTTGTCCGAGCAGACCTCGACCACGGCAGGCGAAGATATCAATGCCCGACAACCCCACCCCGCAAAACGCTCGGCCGCGGACGCAACGTCCGGCAGCCCCCAGTCGATCAAGGGGATCAGCAGATCGATCTTCTCTTCCCGGACGAGTTCGGCGAGCGCGTCGATGTACCGACCGCTCCCAATAGTCGGAACGATGTGCGGTCGATCGACCAGCCGGATCGCAGGCGCCAGCGGCGTGGCGTCGGCCCCGTGTATTTCCAGCCGAATGCCGAGCGACTCCCCGGCTCGCCGGAACGCGCGAAGCAGCTCAACGCGTCGACCGATGCAGGTCAGCAGTAACCGCACGGTCGGCTTGCGAACTTTCAACTTGTGCGGTCGCATTCCTCGTCCCCGATGGACTCGTCCTTCGTTGCCGCACCTTATATCGCCTGGACGCCAAGCGGACCACCACCGACCGGGTCCGTGGGATCCGCGTCATTCGACGCTTGACCGTGCCCGTGTTTCGCGGCATGATCCGTAGGACGGCAAGCGGGAGGTCGTGCTCATGGTCATCATCCGAGCCCATTTTGACGGAGACAGGATCGAGATGCCGCGGGAAGTGCGCGGACTCCCACCGGGTGAAGTCATCCTCATCTTCGAGAACGGTTCGAGGCCGTCATCAGACGGCAAGGGGTGGCTGGGCGCAAGCGAGCCTGCCCTGGCGAAGGCGTGGGACAATGATGATGACGCCGCCTATGACTCCCTGTAGCCCCGGCGACGTGATCCTGGTGCGGTTCCCGTTTACGGATCTTGCCTCTTCCAAGAAACGCCCCGCCCTTGTGCTCAGCCCCGGGGAATACTCCGAACGCTACGGAGACGTGGTCGTTCTTGCCTTGACCAGTCGGCCGCAGGCGGAGAACGAGTTTCGGGTCCAAGCGTGGAAAGAGGCCGGACTTCCCAAACCGAGCTGGTTCAAGCCGATTTTGGCCACGCTCTCAGAGGAGGTTGTGCTGCGCCGTCTCGGAACGCTCGCCTACATCGATCGCTCGCGGGCGGCGAGCGTCGTTTCCTCCCTAATCGCCCACGCATTCCGAGCGCTTCCGGCGGGCTGATTGACGAACCTACCGCCTACGATCCAATCGTGGCTTATCCGCGGCACTAACGTTCCGGCAGAGACGGGTCGATCAGAGCACCGGGCGCAAGCCCGGTGGCAAGTCCTTTGATGGGGATGACATGTCCGTAGGCTCGCGCCTACGGCTCCGAATGACGAACGACGAACGCAAGGGTATCTTGGCGACGGATGGAGGCCGTCATCATCAGTTGCGGAACGGAGCTGGTCACCGGGCAGTGCGTGGACACGAACTCGGCCTGGTTGTCGGCGCAACTCACGCCCTTGGGCGTGAAGGTCGTCGAGCATGTGACCGTCGGAGATGATGTGACGCACCTGGCCTCGGCGATCCGACGGGCGTTGGACGGCGCGAGCCTGGTTATCCTCACCGGCGGGCTCGGTCCGACCCTTGACGACGTAGCCCGCGAGGCGATTGCTGCGGCTCTGGGAAAGCCGTTGGAAGAGAACTCCGAGGCGTTGGCCCAAGTCCGGGCGTTTTTCGATCGCTGGCAACGGCCCATGCCGGAATCCAACCGTCGCCAGGCCACGATCCCGCGAGGGTGTGAGGTCATCCCCAATCCCCGCGGCACCGCACCGGGCATCCGCTACAGCCGCGACGATCGCCATCTCTACGCTTTCCCCGGAATCCCCACCGAAATGCAGGCCATGTTTAACGCGGCGGTCCTTCCACGGCTCCACGCGGTCACCGGCGGGGCGACGACCGAGTCGGCGCGGCTCCTATGTTTCGGCATCAGCGAAGCCAAACTCGGCGAGCTCCTTGCCGACCTGATGCAACGCGGGAGGAACCCATCCGTCGGCACAACCGCGTCCCATGCCATATTGAGCGTCCGCGTGCTGGCCGAAGGCGGATCGGGTGCGGAGGCTCGCCGGCTCTTGCAGGCCGATGTCGCCGAGGTCCGCCGCCGACTCGGGACGACGATCTTCGGCGAGGGCGAAGACACCCTCGAATCCGTCGTCGCCCGGCTACTCTCCGAGCAACATGCGACAATCGCGACGGCCGAATCGTGCACCGGCGGGTTGCTCTCGAAGCGGCTTACCGACATCCCCGGCAGCAGCGCGTACTTCCTACGCGGATACGTCACGTACGCCGATGCGGCCAAGGTGGACCTGTTGGCTGTTCCTGCGGACTTGGTATCAAAACACGGCGCGGTGAGTGAGCATGTCGCAGGAGCGATGGCGCGCGGATGTCGGCGTGCCGCGGGGTCTGACTATGCAATCTCGATTACGGGCATCGCGGGTCCGACCGGCGGAAGTCCACCCCAGAAGCCGATCGGATTAGTGTACATCGGGCTCGCCCACTCGACCGGCGTCGAAACGCTTCGCGTCCTCTGCGGCGATCACCTGACCCGCGACGAGATTCGCGACCGAAGCTGCAAAACGGCCTTGAATCTTTTGCGCCTCCGGCTGCTCGGCGTCGTTTCCGCGGAAGGAAGATGATCGTACGCTTGCAGGTACAGGTTCTGGAGTTGCCGTTCAGATCATGCGGCGTTAGAATACGAGCGCTTGTTTGAGAGGTTACGGGCCGTGGCGGCGATTCCCCCATGACCCGAAGAAATACGGCCCGAGACGATGAGCACCAACAGCCCCGCTCGTGACTACTTCCACAATATCTGGCGGACCGTCTACACGATTCTGGTTGGGATGCGGATTTCCCTAAAGTATTGCTTCGCCAAGACGGTCACTTTGCAATACCCCGACGTCGCGCCGGCCTTACAGCCGCGATATCGCGGGTTTCACTTCTTCGAGATCGAGAAGTGCATCGCCTGCGACCTGTGCGCCAAGGCCTGTCCCGTCGATTGCATCTACATCGAGAAGACCGGCCCGCGGAAGATCGACAAGGCGACGAACGTCGCCGCCGGCGGACTGATGACCCGTTACGCGATCGACTACGCCAAGTGTATGTTCTGCGCCTTGTGCGTAGACCCTTGCCCGACGGGTTGCATCCACATGGGCAACCTGCACGATATGTCGGGGTACGATCGTGAAAGCATGATCGTGGAGTTCACCGACCTGGCCAAGAAAGGATTACAGACGCCCCAGCCGCTTTGGATGCAGAAGGACGACGACGGTCTGCCGGATTGGGCGAAACAGCGGAAGAAGGAGTGGGTCGAGTTCGAACACTCCAAGGATAAGCTCTCCGGCGACAAGAGCCGCCGCCGTCAGGAGATGGTGAAGGCGCTCGATCCGAAGGCATGAAGGGAACTGAGGGACCAAGGGATCAAGGGACGATGGGACGAAGGGCATGATGAACGCGGGATTCATCGTATGGGGGGCGGCAATCGCCGCCGAGGCGCCGGTTTCACCTTACGCCAACACCAACCTCGAATTGGTGTTGGGGATGATTTTGTTCGCGCTGGCGGGGTTCGGGATCGTCTTCGCCGCCCTGCTGATCGGCAAGATCGTCCGCCCCACCATGCCCCACCCGGAGAAGTCCACGGCCTACGAGTGCGGCGAGCCGGCCATCGGCGACAGTTGGGTCCAGTTTGATCTCCGCTTCTACACTGTCGCCTTGGTGTTCATCGTGTTCGACGTGGAAATCGCCCTGCTCTGGCCCTGGGCGGTGGTGTTCAAGGAGATGGGCGCGCCGGCATTCTGGGCGTTTTTGGTATTCTTCCTGCTGATCGCCGTGCCGTTTCTGTACGAATGGAAGTCGGGTTACCTGAACTGGGTCCGCGCCTGCACGGGCCAAAAGCGCGACTCGGTGCTGGACGCACCTCAACCAGAGCCGCGACCGTGAGGAAGCGGACGAACGAAACTGTAAAGTTCAAAGTTCAAAGACGGACATGGCGTAATGTCGATCTTTTCGAACTTTGGACTTTGAACTTCGGACTTTGCTTATGAGCTGGATCGAGAATCGGTTTGAGGAAGGCTTGATCGTCACGTCGCTGGACTGGGCGATCAACTGGGGTCGCAGCAGCAGCATCTGGCCGATGACCTTCGGATTGGCGTGTTGTGCCATCGAAATGATGGCCGTCGGGGCCTCGCGCTTCGACATCGACCGCTTCGGCGCCGGCGCCTTTCGCGCCACGCCGCGGCAGTCGGATTTGATGATCGTCGCCGGTACCGTGACCTACAAGATGGCCAGCCGTCTCAAGAGACTCTACAACCAGATGCCCGAGCCCAAGTACGTGATGGCCATGGGCGCCTGCACCATCGGCGGCGGGCCGTACTTCAAGCACGGCTACCACGTGGTCAAGGGCGTGGACCTCGTCGTGCCGGTGGATATCTACATTCCCGGCTGCCCCCCGCGACCGGAGGCGCTGCTGGAGGGACTGATGAGATTGCAGGACAAGATCCGCCACCAAACCCGCGTCAAAACGCTGATGACCAAGGCGAAGGAGTTGGCGTTGAATTGACGTCGCGTCACCTGTTGTGGGCGACGGAATCTCTTCCCCGACCGTGCAAGAGCGACGGTCCGACGGGAAACGACGAGATTGGAAAGTCAGCGTATCGGTGCGCGGTAGATGCTCTCGCGACGATTCGGTAGAATAAGCGAATCGTCTGCATTGGGGGAAACGGCGTATGGTCAGGCGAACACCCGCGGGCACGACAACCTTCAGCGACTTTTTGGAATTGATCCGCGAGGACCAAAAGGCGGATCTTCTTGATGGAGTGATCTACTTGGCTTCACCGGAGAATGCGGATCACAACGACCTTCTTCGTTGGTTAACCGTCGTGTTGGATCTGTTCATCGAGGATCGTCGGCTCGGACGATTGACGATCAATAAGGTAGCCTACCGCCTTTCGGACCGCACCGCGCCGGAGCCCGATCTCGCGTTCGTCGCGGCCAACCGGATCGACCGCATCAAGCCCGGCTACATCGACGGTCCACCCGACCTCGCCGTGGAAATCGTTTCGCCCGACAGCGTGGACCGCGACTACGAGGAGAAGCGCCGCCGCTATGAGGCCGCCGGCGTCTTGGAGTATTGGATCATCGATCCTTTGGAAAGCACAGCCACATTCCTGGTCCGCGAAGGGGATGTGTTCGTCGAGCAGATCGCGCGGGAGCACCTGTATCACAGCCGCGTGCTAGAAGGGTTCGAACTCGACGTGCGTTGGCTCTGGCAGCGCCCCTTGCCGGCGACCATGCCCATCGTGCGGCGGCTGCTCGGTGAAGAATGAACGGAGGATCGCGCAGGTGACGCATGGTACCGGAAGAGATTTGTAGACTGTTGAAGGGTCGCTTCGGCGAGGCCGTCGAGGACACGGTCCTCGCGGGCGGGCATCCGTACGCGAGGGTCGCCGCGGACCGCTGGCCGGAGGTGGCGGTGTTCCTTCGCGACGACCCGCGGCTGGGGTTCAATGTACTGCGTTGCATCTCCGCGCTCGACTTGCTCTCTGAGGAAAAGCTGGCGTGCGTGTATGATCTCTACCACGTTCCATTGGAGCAGCCGACGGTGCTCAAGACGCAAACGCACGAGTTCGCCGTGCGGGTGGTGGTGGATCGCAGCAACCCGGTGATTCCGTCGGTCGTGCACGTTTGGCCCGCGGCGGAATGGCACGAGCGGGAAGCGTACGATCTGATGGGCATTGTGTTTTCCGGTCATCCCGACCTTCGGCGGATTCTCTGTCCGGACGATTGGACCGGGCATCCCTTGCGGAAGGACTACGAGTTCCCGCTGGAGTATCACGACATCCCCGCGACGACGGAGTTTGAGTTGACCAACCCGAGGCATTAATCTGAGCCGCGAGCGCAAGCTCGCGGACAACGTCACCGGGCTCGCGCCCGGTGCTCTGATCGCTATGGGAAACTCACGGACTACGCCGCCCACAAGGGACGGCGCTACAACACCGACGGTAGACGCGAGACGCTATGGTGGACACGGTGCTTGAAGCAACCCCCGACGTGCTGGTCGACTTCGACCGCTCCGCGCAGGGCGACCTGCGGACGGAGGAAATGCTGGTCAACATGGGCCCGCAGCATCCCTCCACGCACGGCGTGCTGCGGCTGGTCCTGCGCACGGACGGGGAGATGGTGCTCGAAGCGATTCCGCACATCGGGTATCTCCATCGCTGCGCGGAAAAGATCGGCGAGAACCTCCAGCCATATCAGTACATTCCCTACACTGACCGCATGGACTACCTCGCGGGGATGAACAACAACCAGGCGTTCGCCCTGGCCGTCGAGCGATTGTGCGGCGTCCGGGTCCCTCCGCGCGGGCAGGCGATCCGCGTGATCTTCGCGGAACTGAACCGCATCGCCTCGCACCTGGTCTCCCTAGGGTGCTACGGGTTGGACATGGGGGCGTTCACGCCGTTTCTGTACTGTTTCCGCGAGCGCGAAATGATCCTCGATCTTTTCGAGGCCGCCTGCGGGGCAAGGCTGACCTACAGCTACCTCACCATCGGCGGGGCGCACGACGACCTGCCCGATGGTTGGATCGACCGCTGCCGAGAGTTCCTCGACTACTTCGAGCCGAAGATCGATGACTACAACAACCTTCTCAGCTTCAACCACATCTTCGTGAAGCGCACGGGCAACGTCGGGATCATCAGCCTCGCGGATGCGATCGCGTGGGGCCTGACCGGGCCGTGCCTGCGGGCCAGCGGCATTCGCTGGGACCTGCGCAAGGTCCTCCCGTACGACGGTTACGAGAAATACGATTTCGACGTGCCGATCGGTCGAACGGGTGGGAGCGGGGAGATCCCTGAGGGCGTCGCCGTCGGCGACTCCTGGACCCGCTACTACGTCCGCGTGCTGGAGATGACCCAATCGGTGCGGATCATCCGTCAGGCCCTCGATCAGCTTCCCCCTGGCGACTTTCGGGCGCCCAAGTGCACCAACCTCAAACTCCCCGCCAACGAGGTGTACGTCGAGGTCGAAAACCCTCGCGGCCAACTCGGCTTCCTCGTCGTCGGCGACGGCTCGGCGATCCCGTCGCGTGTCAAAGCCCGCGGCCCGTGCTTCTGCAACCTCTCCATCACCACGCGCGTGTGTCGGAACGTCCTACTGGCCGACATCCCCGCCATCATCGGCTCCATCGACGTAGTCATGGGCGAGGTGGACCGTTAGACGCGAGGCGACGAATCGGTCGTCGGCGCCTCTCGCCCCGCGCATAACCCCCTTTCGTGAAGGATGGACCCTCGTTACGATCCGTGCGATTCTTCACAGACCCCCGTGCAGTCGGGTGGTTGGAGAGAGCGTTTGACCCAGTTTGCGGTACCTTGGCAGCCGACGCGGCGCGTTGAATACGGCCTGCTCGCGCGGCTCGTGGCACGCATGGCCGTCGGGATCTACCGGCTCTTCGGCCCGTTCGTGCACCGCTTTGCGGGTCTGATTTTGATCAGCGCGGTCGTGGGAACGTGCTTCGTCGTTTGGCTGCACGCGCTGGTATTCGCGTACGTGGACCTGCACATCCTGGGTCCGGCCTCCGCAGGCGGCATGAACCCCGCGCCGCCATTCGGTTACTTTTCACCATCAAGCTGGGGCCTGCCACCGTCGGTCATCGCCCCGCTCATCGAACAAAGCGGCGGATGGGTCGCGTCGTGGTCCGGCCTCCTTCAGTACCTTCTCTGGCCGCTGCAATTCGGGATCGTCCGCGATCTCGTCGGCCTCGGAGCCCTCATCGGCCTGTTCAGCCTCGTCCCCGTCTACGCCATCTGGTGGGAGCGGAAGGTCGCGGGGCGGATTCAGTCGCGGCTCGGGCCGATGCGCGTCGGCGGTTGGCACGGTTGGTCGCAGTCCCCCGCCGACGGCATCAAGCTCCTCCTCAAGGAGGATCTGATCCCCGAGGACGCCGACCGCGTTCTCTTTCGCTTGGCCCCGTACCTCACGATCATCCCCTCGGCCTTGGCGTTCGCCGCCCTGCCATTCGGGGCGAGGTACGTGTTCCGCGAGCTTGACGTGGCGCTGGTGTTCATCCTCGGCATCCTCGGCGTCGAGGTGATCGGGGTGATCCTCGCCGGCTGGGCGTCGAACAACAAGTGGAGTGTCTACGGGGCGATGCGTGAGGCCTGCCAGATGGTCTCCTACGAAATCCCCATGGGCATGGCCTTGTTGGTGCCGGTCGTGACCGTCGGGTCGCTCAGCCTTCGCACGATTGGCGAGGTCCAATCCGACGGATGGTTCTCCTGGCTCGCCTTCAGCAACCCGTTCGCGTTTGTCGCCTTCGTCAGCTACTTCATCGCGTCGTTGGCGAGCTGCAAGCGGGCCCCGTTCGACCTGCCGGAAGCGGAGAGCGAGCTCGTCGCCGGGTTCCACACCGAGTATTCCGGCATTCGCTGGAGTTTCTTTTTCTTCGCCGAATACGCGGCCATGTTCGTGGTCAGCGGGCTGGCGGTCATTCTTTTCCTCGGGGCGTGGAACTCGCCGCTGCCGTCGTCGTGGGGTGACACAGTTACGAGCGCCATGCCGAACTGGCCGATCCTCGCCCGCGGCGTCAACGGGCTGCTCTTCGACGGTCCGATCTGGTTCGTCGCCAAGTGCGTTTTTTTCCTGTATGTGCAGATTTGGCTTCGCTGGACCCTGCCGCGAATCCGCATTGACCAAGTGCTCTACGCCTGTGTACAAGTGCTGCTGCCCCTGACGATGGTCCTGCTGCTGGGCAACACGCTGTGGGTATGGGCGTCGACCTCGGGCGACACGTCGTGGGCGACGTTCGCTCGAATCTCGAATTGGCTCATGGGCGGGATCGGCGCGGTCTTCGCCCTTATGTTTCCGGCCATCGCCGCGTACGGCTTTTATCATCGTCGGCGGTTGGTGGGCAATTTGGTTGTCGATGCGCTGCCGGGATCGTAGGACAGCTCCAATGATGAGTTCGCACGGGCCAGAGACGCAACCCGAACAGAGCCGCGACCGTGAGGGAGCGGGTCTTCGCCGCGGAAAGACTGGCCGCTTCCTTACGGGCGCGGCTCTGATGATGGCGTCAGTGTCGCTTCTGGGATTCGCCGCCGCGCCCGCGTTCTCGTTTGAATCCCAGACGGATGCCACGAACGCCGCGCCGCCGGGTGGGCTGCTGGAAGCATTGCTGTTTTACGCCGTCGCCGGATCGACGGTGCTATCCGCGTTGGGCGTGTGCATCGCCAAGAACATCGTCCGTATGGCCGTCTGGCTCTTCGTCGGGCTGGGGTCGGTCGCCATGCTGTATTTCCTCCTCGCGGCCAACTTCCTCGGGGCCATTCAGTTGATCGTCTACGTGGGCGGCACGTTGGTGCTGCTGGTCTTCGGCGTCATGCTCACGAGTAAGTCGCCGTGGGTCCGGTTCGATCCGCCCAGGGTCGAAATGATCCTTGCGGCGATTGTCTGTATCGCGCTGGCCGTGTCCTTGTGCACGGTGCTGGCGAAGACGGCGTGGTCGAGTGTGGAGAGAATAGTTCCCGGCGCGACAGTGGCGTCATTGGGCGAACGATTACTCACCACGTATCTGGTGCCGTTCGAGGTCGCGGGGGTCTTGTTGATGATCGTGATGGTCGGCGCCGCGTACCTTGCGCGGCAGGAGGAGTAATCAGAGCCGCGACCGTGAGGGAGCGGTAGTCACCCGAGTCGAGTGAAGGAATGACCATCGGTTTGACCCATTATCTGTTTGTCGCCGCTGTGCTCTTCGCTTCCGGTCTGTTTACGATGATGACCAAGCGGAACGCCATCGGCATCCTGATCGGCGTCGAGTTGGTGCTGAACAGTGCCAACGTCAACCTGGTCGCGTTTGACCGCTATCTCGGGCCGGGCCGGCTCGACGGCCAGATTACAGCGTTGTTCGTGATCGTCCTCGCCGCCGCGGAGGCGGCGCTGGCGGTCGGGATTTGCATTAACGTGTATAAGAACCTGGCGACCGTGGACGTGGATTCGGCCACGCAGTTGCAAGGGTAGGGGACGAATGCGGAATGGGGAATGCGGAATGCGGAACGAATGGATGGACATTCAGCATTCGGTATTCAGCATTCAGCATTTACCGTAACTACACACGATGAATGGTCACGCGTACGAACTCGCCCTCGCACTCGGCGTCCTCTCGCCGTTGCTCAGCTTTTGGATCCTCGTCTTTTGGGGGCCGCGCCTGGGCAAACCAGCCGCCGGATGGACGGCCGTGCTGCTCGGCATGGGTCTCCCGCTCGTCTGCGCAACGTACGTCCTCGTCGGTTGGCTTGGCGCACTGGAAGCGGGCAAGACGGCGGAACTTACCGCCAACGCCTCCCGCTACCATTGGGCGAACCTTGGCGCCGTTCCCGTCACAATCGGCGTGAAGCTCGATTCCCTCACCGTGGCCATGTATTTCATGGTGGCCTTCATCGCCTTCTGGATTTTCTTCTTCAGCATCGGCTACATGGCCGGTCACAGCGACGAGGTCGATCACCAAAGCAAGTACAGCCGCTTTTTCGCGTACCTGTCGCTATTCGGCTTCTCCATGCTCGGCTTGGTCGTCAGCAGCAGTCTGCTATTCCTATTCATTTTCTGGGAATTGGTCGGCCTGTGCAGTTATCTATTGATCGGCTACTACTTCGACCGGCCCTACGCCTCTCGCGCCGCAATCAAGGCCTTCATTACCAATCGCGTCGGGGACTTCGGTTTTCTCATTGGACTCATGCTGGTCTATTTCCAACTCCAGACCGTGGACCTGGATCAGGCCGCCGCGAAGTTCGCCGAGCAGTACGCCGCCGGAACGGGCATTTTCGGGAGTAGCTACACGCTTTTCGGCTGGTCGCTGGCGAGCATCATGGGAATCGGCCTCTTCTGCGGGGCGATGGGAAAAAGCGCTCAGTTCCCGCTGCACGTCTGGTTGCCCGATGCGATGGCCGGTCCCACTCCGGTCAGTGCGTTGATCCACGCCGCGACGATGGTGGCCGCAGGCGTCTATCTCGTCGCACGAGTATTCCGACTGATGACGCCCGACGCCCTGATGTTCGTCGCGACGATCGGTTGTCTGACGCTTTTCTTGATGGCCCTCGTCGCCATCGTCCAGACCGATATCAAAAAGTGTCTGGCCTATTCGACGCTTTCCCAACTGGGGTACATGATCTTCGGCATGGGCTGCGGGGCCTGGATCGCGGCTCTTTTCCACCTCATCACACACGCATTCTTCAAGGCTATGCTCTTCCTCGGCTCGGGCCAGGTGATCGAGGGTTGTCATCACGAGCAGGACATGCGTCGGATGGGCGGACTGCGCCGCAAAATGCCCGTCACCTGCTGGACGTTCTTCGTCGGCGTGCTCGCCATTTCCGGCGCGGGCATCGCCGGCACACAGATCGGCCTCGGTGGCTTCTTCAGCAAGGACGAAATCCTGGCCGTCGCCTACGCCCGCGCCTTCGAGTGGGACGACTTTCACAAGCACGAGGCCCACGAGTCGCTGGACAGTCACGCCCAATCCGAACCCGGAGCGCAAGCGACGGGCCAACTCGCGGGGACGAAGGGACGAAGGGACGAGGGGGCATGCGACACGACGCCTGCAAGTCCGCGTGCTATACTCGTCAGCGATCCTCCGGCCGCTCACGCCCGCCCCGTCCCACATGGTGAATTCGGCAAGGCGTCCATCTTCAAGCGAATCCAAGCTCTCCCGAAGTGGATGTTCTACCTCGCCCTCTGCACCGCCTATGTCACGCCGTTCTACATGACGCGCTGTTGGTGGATGACCTTCATGGGCAAACCGCGCGATGCGCACGTGCACGATCACGCCCACGAAAGCCCGTTGATGTACATACCGCTCGCGGTGCTGGCGGTCGGTACGGTCATTGCGAGCTACTTCGTATTCCGCCCGTTGATCGCCGACGCCTCCACGGCTGCAACGGCCGCGCCGCTCGTGCTGTCGACCGACGGGCACTTGCACACGGCCGCGATCATGGCTGCCCACGACTGGTTGAAGCTCGGCGTGGGAGGGGCCTTCATCGTCGGATTCGTCGTCGCCGTCGCCATTTACGCCCGCGGCCTGTCGACCGCCGAGCGTCTTAAACGTGCCGCAGGTCCCCTCCACGCCTTGCTCGAGCACAAGTACTTTTTCGATGAGGTCTACGACTTGGTGTGGGTCAACGGCTGCATCCTACTGGCCAAGATCTGCCGGTTCATCGACACCTGGTTCGTGGATTTGATCTTCAATATCGTGGCGAGCGCCACCGAGCGGTTCGCCGCCTTTTCCGGCTTGATTCTCGATAATCAGGGCGTGGACGGCATCGTCAACGGCGTCGCGGACACGTCCATGATGGTTTCCGACGCCGTGCGCGGTCCGCAGACGGGGCGCATCCGCAATTATGTATTGTTCGCCGCCGGCGTAGGCACAGTGGCGATTGTACTGGTCTTGCTATATGGTTCCGGATCGACCGAGTCGGTCGCCGCGGTCGCGACCCCGGCGATCCACTGAGTCATGTAGCGTCACCCCTTGCGGGTGACGCATCGACGATAGAAACAGAAACCTCACCATGAACAACATCCTCTCCTGGACCGTCTTCATACCCGCCATCGGGGCCGTCTTATGCCTGTTCGCTCCCAAGCGTCAGGCCCGGACGATCGCTCTACTGGCGACCCTCGCTACCCTGCTGCTCTCGCTGACGCTCTTCAGCACCTTCGTCGGCGGAAGCGACGCCGCCGGGGCGCAGTCCGTCTTCGGCAGCAGCTACGGCAAGCTGCACCACGTCGAGCGCGCGATGTGGATCGAGCTGCCCGGCAAACTGAAGATCGAGTACTTCCTCGGCATCGACGGCCTGGGTTTTCCCCTATTCATTCTCACGACCCTGGTCTCCTTCCTCGCCTGCCTCGCAAGCTGGAACTTCGACCACTGGCCCATTCACAAGGGTGCTCGGGCCTATTTCATCCTGTTCCTCCTTCTCGAAACGGGAATGCTGGGGGTATTCGTCTCTCTCGATTTTTTCCTCTTTTACATTTTTTGGGAAGTCATGCTTCTTCCCATGTATTTCCTCATCGGTGTCTGGGGAGGTCCGCGCAAGGAATACGCCGCCATTAAGTTTTTCCTATTCACTCTCGCGGGTTCGGTTCTAATGCTTGTCGCACTCGTGGCGATGTATTTCTACAGCGACGCCGCCATCCACGCCGCGGGCGGCAAAGTCCCCAGCGTCTACCGTGCCGTCGAGAAGACGGTCCTCACGCACGGCACATTCGATCTCATTGAACTCGCCACGAACACCGTCATCCAGAAGTACTTTGCCGCCTCATCGACGCTGTTCCTAGGATTCAAGTTCGCCCCGTTGATGTTCGTTCTCCTGTTCATCGGCTTTGCGATCAAGTTACCGAGCGTTCCGGTGCACACATGGCTCCCTGACGCGCACGTCGAGGCTCCCACGCCGATCAGCATGATCCTCGCGGGCGTGCTCCTAAAAATGGGCGGTTACGGATTCCTCCGTTTGTGCTACCCGATTTTCCCCACCGCCGGTGAGACGTGGGCATTCACCCTCGCAGTGATTGGAGTGGTCAGCATTCTCTACGGCGCATTGTGCGCCATGGCCCAGACGGATTTCAAGAAACTCGTCGCGTATAGCTCCGTCTCGCACATGGGATACGTACTTCTGGGAATCGCCGTCATGACCCAGGCCGGTTTCCAGGGGGCGATGTTCCAGATGATCGCTCACGGCATCAGCTCACCGATGTGCTTCTTCCTGGTCGGCGTCATTTATGAACGTGCCCACCATCGGGAGATCAATCGCTTCGGTGGTCTATGGCTCACCATGCCCAAATACGGCACACTGGCGACGATCGGGTTTTTCGCCTCGCTCGGACTACCCGGTTTGTGCGGGTTCATAGGTGAGGTCTGGGTGTTGCTGGGGACATTCGACGCCGGCGCCAAATATGCGTGGGCGTACCCGATGGCCATCCTCGCCGCCGCCGGAGTCATATTAACGGCCGGTTATATCCTCTGGCTCATCCGCCGTGTTTATCTTGGGAAAGAGCGCGAGGAATACGCCGACTATGCCGACGCCAGCCCGCGGGAGACGTTCATTCTCGTCCCTATGGCCGTGCTCTGCATTGCAATGGGTGTGCTCCCCATGCAGACCGTCTTCAACTTCACCAACGGAACCTTGGACGTGATGCTCACCCACGTGACGAAAAGCGTGGGATTACCGTGAAATGTCTCGGACATAGATCCATATAACGAGCGCGCAACGCATGACACCCTGGTCAAACATCCCGATCGGCGAGCATTGGTTCTATTTCTCACCCATGCTCGCCCTCACCGCAACGATGTTGGCGGTGGCGGCCTGTCCGCTCATCGTGGGGCGGACGCCTCGGACCATTGCCGCCGCTGCGTCGCTCGGAATAGTTGCGGCCTTCGTTTTCGCACTTCGCGTCGCCGGCAGTGTGGCCGACCGGGGTGTGAGCGGATTCTCGACCCAACCCACTGCGGGCCTATTGATTGCCGACAACCTCTCCGCCTGTTTTCAGATCATTCTCATCGCCTTCCTCGGCGCGGTGACCTACCTCTGGTGGATCGGCTCCGCTGAGACGGAGCGCAACGCGCCGGAGTTTTTCATCCTTTTGTTGGGCAGCGCGTTGGGTATGGCGCTGATGGTCAGTACGTCGAATCTGCTGATGATCGTCGTCGCCATCGAAGCCGCCTCGCTACCCAGCTACGCCATGGTCGGCTTCGACAAGCGCGACCGCCTCGGCGCGGAGGCGTCGCTCAAATACATGATCTTCGGCGCCGTCTGCGCCGCGATCATGCTCTACGGCGCCAGTCTCCTCTACGGTCTCGTCGGCAGCCTCAGTGTCGCCGACGTGGCCAAGTACGCCGTCGCCCAACTTGCCGACGGCGAGAATTGGCTCTTGACCATCGCCGGCCTGCTTTGCTTCCTCACCGGCATCGCCTTCAAGATTTCCGCGGTTCCCTTCCATTTCTGGTGTCCCGACGCCTTCGAGGGTGCGAAGGTAGAGGTGACGACGTGGCTCAGCGTGGCGAGCAAGGCCGCCGGCCTCATCCTCCTCACCCGGATCGTGCTGACGTTCTGCGCCGCGGTCGACGGTCCCCTTGCCATGTCGTTGGTGCACCCGTTGGCGTGGGCTATTGGAATTATGGCCGCCGTGACCTGCACCGTCGGCAACTTCGCCGCATACAAGCAACGGAGCGTCAAACGCCTGCTCGCCTATTCCTCCATCGCTCACGCCGGGTACATGATGATGGCCGCCGCCGTGTTCCTGCACCCCGCGTCCCGCGACCACGCCTCCGGCCTGACCGCGCTGCTCGCCTATATCATCATCTACTTTTTTATGAATCTCGGCGCCTTCGGCGTCACCGCCCTCGTCGCCTGGGACACGGGGACCGACCGCATCGAAGCCTTCAACGGTCTCATCCGCCGCGCCCCGTGGCTTGCGGTTCCCATGGTGATCTGTTTGATGTCTCTGGTCGGCTTGCCTCCCTTCGCGGGATTCATTGGGAAATGGTGGATCCTCGTCGCCCTGGGCAACCTCAACCATCCCCTCGGCTGGTTCCTGGTGATCGCCGCCGTGCTGAACACCCTCGTCAGCCTCTACTACTACCTGCGGATCGTCGTTCAGATGACCTTGCGCGACGACGGACGTGCCGTGGTGCACAGTCCGATCGGCGGCATTGCCCTGGTCAATCTCTGCGCCGTCGCCTTGCTCGCCCTGTTTGTATGGGCCCAGCCGCTGCAATCCGTCGCCGATCGGTTTTCGCGGCGCCTGTTTGAAGCAACCGCAGCAGCAGCCACGCCCGCCGACCCCGATGCGGTCACCGCGGCTGCCGATGGGACCGTCCGCTGATATGGACCGAGGGCTCGTTGTCGCCATCCTCAACGAATTGCTGACCCTCGAACAACGCAGCCTCGCCCCGCGCCTGTTGGAATCAACCGTTTTCGTGTCCGACCTCTCCGTCGCCGCTTTCAGCCTTGTCCAACGAATGGCCCACGCGACCGGCGACCACACTGCGGCGTTGACGAAACTGGTCCTCGATTCCGGAGGAAGTCCCGGCCCGCGAAGCTCCTCCGTCGCCACAGCCGATCTACATTTTCAAGAATTGCAACACGTCCTGCCGCGTCTCATCGCCGACCAGCAAGCGTTGATCCGCAAGTATGCCATCGCCGCACAGCGCCTTGCCGACGAGCCGCATGCCTTGGCCCTCGCCACACGCATTCTCCAACGGCATCAACAGGACTTGGAGAGGCTCCACGAACTCTCGCCAGTCCCGAAGGTCGGCGCAGCTTGACGCCGCCGCTCACCGATCGGCAACCATCAATCGAGAATCAACGGTCCGTCGAGGGAAGGAACTACAGCACGTGAGCTACCACTAAAGCCCCCGCCACCCAGCAATAAAACGAAAAATAGTGGAGTTTCGCGCTTCGTACAGCCCCTAGCAGTAACCGAAGGGACACGACCCCGACGACGAGCGAGACCGCTGCGCCGACCGTCGTCGGCCCCCAGGCGATCGGCACGGCGCCGCCCGCCGACATCTGAAACGCTTCGCGCAGCTTCATCGCCGTCGCTCCGAGAATCGCCGGCATCGCGATAAAGAAGCTGAACTCGGCGGCCCATCGGCGGCGCAGCCCGCAGAACGTTGCCGCACAGATCGTTGACCCGCTCCGCGAAATTCCCGGCCAGATCGCAATTCCCTGGGCTGTGCCGACCAGGACGGCCCGCCACCACGCGAAGTCCTTCCACCCGCGCTTCCCGCGGCCGATCCGCGCGGTTGCGGCCAGAGCAGTCCCGGTAATCAGCAGTCCCACGCCGATCCAGACCGGCTCGCCGAATGCCTGCTCAAAAGTCTTCTTGAATCCGACCCCGATCACACCGGTCGGAATCGTGGCCGCGACCCCGAGCCACAGAATGTGCAAGGCGTACCGCTTGCCCGTCCACTTCGCCCGCAGTTCGGCGATCAATCGACGCCCGTACAGCCGTAGCGGCGCCGCGAACACGATGAACACTGCGATCGTCGTCCCGATATGGACAAGCCCGTCGAAGACGTGCATCGCCAGGCTTTCCGGCTCCAGCGCCAACCACCGCTGCGTGATCGCCAAATGCGCGCTGCTGCTGACCGGTAGGAACTCCGTAAGCCCCTGTAGAACACCTAGCACGACGGCCCGCAGGTACGTCAATTCACTCACGACGGGGCGCTCTCTTCGAGAATGTACCGCGAGCGCAACAAATAATGAATCGCCGAAAGAGCCGTCACCGCCACCGTCGCCCACACCAGCGTCGTCTTAACTTGGAAGGCCGTGGAGGGCGACAGCAATCGGTCCTCATGGGCGATGACAAACAACAACGCCGGGGCCGCGACGCTTTGCATCCACATCTTCAACTTGCCGTGGATCGACGCCCCTAACGGCTTTCCCACGGACTCGTTGAATCCCCGCAGCCCGGTCACCAGCAGTTCCCGACCCACGATCACCACCACCATCCACCCGCGGACTTCGGTGACATTGTGCCCCTCGGCGTCCACAAATCCGGGCCCGACGAACAGGATGAACGCCCCGCACACCAACACCTTATCGACCAGCGGATCAAGCACTCTGCCCAGCGGCGTAACCAGTCCGCGCTTGCGGGCGATGTATCCGTCCACGATGTCGGTCGCGGCCGCGACGATGAACATGACCACGGCGACATCGAGCATCCACGGCCTGGGTGATCGCTGGGAGTATTGCGAGAGGAGCAAAAAAAAGAGCACGGCCAATCCCAGCCGGGCAACGGTGATTCGATTCGGAAGATTGAGCGTCGCTTTCATAAACCGAACGCCCCAACGCTAAGCGAAACCGCCGACGTGGGAAAGTGCCCGCCGCCCCGCGAACGGACGCTGCGACGTGCCGTGATCTGGCGCAAAGTCAGCTTCGGCAACCACAGCGACGCGGGCTGTCGATTCGCGGAACGCCTCCTGACCGTGGTCCAAACCTTGCGTGTAACACAGCCCCGTCCTTGACTACCTTCGCCAGGCCGTCGTCGCCCACCGCGCCACCGGCCCCGCCCCCGTTCTATGTGCTGTCGAGGTGTGAACGGTTATGAGATTCGAAACCACCGGCAAGCCGGGCGTCAGGCCGCCCACAGTCGCCTCCTTGCGTTGTTAGAATTCGCGAGAAACACCGGTTGACAGGGGCTTGCGTCGCGGGGCCGTCGGAGGTAGACTGGTGGGATTGAGAAGATCGGAAGTCGGGTTTGGTTGGATGTAAGTCTTGATGTGGTAAGGTGTTAGCGTCCGCAGGCGATACAATGCGGACGGCGTGGAACGGCGTAGTACGATGACGATGACGGCTGAGGCGAAGACGGGAATCATCCAGAATTACCGTGTACACGAACGGGACACGGGGTCCCCGGAGATTCAGATTGCGCTGCTGACCAGCCGCATCCAAGAGCTCACCGGGCACCTGAAGGACAACAAGAAGGACCATGCGTCCCGTCGCGGGCTGCTCAAGATGGTCGGTCGCCGGGCGAGCTTGCTCAAGTACCTCACGCGGACCGATAGGTCCCGCTACCGAAACATCATCGCCAGCCTGGGATTACGCAAGTAACGAGGCGTCCGCGCCTCGCGGGCTGGACTGCTATTCGCATCCCCACGAATAGCCCCCCTACCCTGCTTCCCATTCGACCCCGCAGCCTTGGCGGGCTCGTGGTGATCAACGTAGCGTCACCCCTTGTGGGTGACGCAATCAGAGCCGCGAGCGGAAGCGAGCGGATTAAGCAGATCGTGTCGCTCCCGCTCCACGCTCTGAAAAGCGCCGCCCACAAGGGGCGGCGCTACGTGGTTCAGAAGGCACTGTTGTGGTTGTTGGGTGCCGAGCATTGGGCTCGGTACGAATTGTCGGTGTGTAGGAAACAGAGGCAGTTGGATTGACTATGGAACATCAGGTTGTAGAGCGAATGATCGCCGGGCGCAAACTTCGGATCGAAACCGGCAAAGTGGCCAGGCAAGCGGCGGGGGCCGTCGTGGTCTCCTATGCCGACACCGTGGTCCTCGCCGCGGTTATCACCGGACCGCCGCGCGAGGGCATTGACTTCTTCCCCTTGCAGGTGGACTACCGCGAGAAGACGTACGCCGCGGGCAAGTTCCCGGGCGGGTTTTTCAAGCGCGAGGCGCGGCCCACGCAAAAAGAAATCCTCACCATGCGGATGATCGACCGGCCGCTGCGACCCATGTTTCCGGCCGGGTTCATCGACGAAGTGCTCATCCAGGCGATGGTCCTTTCCACCGATCAGGAGAACGAGCCCGACATCCTGGCGATGCTCGGGGCCTCCGCGGCGCTCTGCGTCTCGCAGATTCCGTTCGAAGGGCCTAGCGCCGCCTGTCGCGTCGCCTATGTCGATGGAGAGTACGTCCTGAACCCCACGCTCAAGCAGTTGGAATTCGCGACCATGGAGATGGTCCTCGCCGGCCACAAGGACGCGGTCAACATGATCGAGGTCGGGGCGATGGAGGTTTCCGAGCAGGTCGTGTCCGACGGGATCGCGTTCGGCCACAAGGCGATCGTCGAGTTGTGCGGGATGCTGCAGGAGCTTCAGGAGAAGGCCGGCAAACCCAAGGAGTGGACGCCGCCGCCACCGACCACGGAGTTGGAGTCCGAGTTGCGGGCTAAGTACGCCGACGCCCTTCGCTCGGCTCGTTCCATCCCCGGCAAGCAGGACCGTTACAGGGCGGTCAACGAAGTCTACAAAGCGGCCAAGGCGGTGTACGAGCCGGAAGGCGCCGGCGAATCGGCGAAACACACATGGAACCAGGTCCGCGAAATCCTCGACCGCATCGAGGGCGAGATCCTCACCGACAATGTGCTGCGGAACGGCAAGCGTTCCGACGGACGCGGACCGCGGGATATCCGTCCGATCGTCTGCGAAGTCGGCGTGCTGCCGCGAGTGCACGGCTCGGCCCTCTTCCAGCGCGGCGAGACGCAATCGCTTTGCGTGACGACCCTTGGCACCGGCCGCGACGAGCAGATCGTCGACGGGCTGACCGAGGAATACAGCAAGAAGTTCATGCTCCATTACAACTTCCCGCCGCTGTGCACGGGCGAGGTCAAGCGGATCGGCTTTACCAGCCGCCGCGAGATCGGACACGGCAACCTGGCCGAAAAGGCCCTCCAAGCCGTCCTGCCCACCGCCGAGAAGTTCCCCTATACGATCCGCCTGGTGTCTGAAATCCTGGAGTCCAATGGATCGAGCTCCATGGCCTCGGTCTGTGCGGGCTGTCTGGCGTTGATGGATGCCGGAATACCGATCAAGCAGCCGGTGGCCGGCATTTCCGTCGGAATGTTTGAAAAGGGTCCCAAGCGGCAACTCGTCGTCGATATCCTCGGCGAGGAGGACCACTTCGGAGAAATGGACTTTAAGGTCGCGGGCACGCAACGGGGCATTACCGCCGTCCAATTGGACCTCAAAGGGCGAGGATTGCCCCAGGAGGTGGTTGTGGAGACGCTGGCTCTGGCCAAGGAGGCCCGGTTGGACATCCTCCGCCAGATGCTGACCGCCCTGGCGGCCCCGCGTCCCTCGATCAGCGATTACGCCCCGCGAATCTTGACCATCAAGGTCCATCCGGACAAAATCGGCAAAGTCATCGGACCGGGCGGAAAGTTCATCAAGTCGATTGAGGCCGAAACCGGCGCGACGGTGGAGATCGACGACGACGGTACCGTGCTCATCGCCTGCATCGACATGAAAGCCGCCCAACGCGCCTTGGAGATGGTCGAATCCGTCTCCGCCGAGGTCAAGGTCGGAAAAATCTACAGCGGTCGGGTGAGCAGCATCAAGGACTTCGGCGCCTTCATTGAGGTGACCCCAGGCCAGGACGGCCTGTGTCACATTAGCGAACTGGATACCGAGTACGTGAAATCGGCGCAAGACGTCGTGAAGATCGGCGACACGGTACGGGTCAAGGTCCTGTCCATCGACGACCAAGGCCGCATTAAGCTGTCGCGTAAGGCCGCCGTCTTGGAGGAAGCATCCGCCGCGAAGTCGAACTAGTGCTCTAGCGCACCTAATTTTGCATGTGGCCCAGCCGCCCTCGGCTGGGCCATAGGGCACAGCGGAGGGCCGCTGTGCCACAAGACATCGAACCCGAGAGTTTGGCTGCGACAGAGCACTAGACGCAGACACAGCGCAGTCGTAGCCGGTTCGTAGGTTTGAGCGGCCTGTTCAGGCGCTCGAATCCGCGAACCGTCCAACGCTCGTGACGTCGGCGGAGGTCCCGCTCTCATCGCCGGCACGGAGCGTGTCGAAATTACGGTCGCGGGGTCGGCGGGGCGTCGGTCGGCGCTTCCGCGGCGAAGCGCCGGCCAATCAGTTCTGAAACGCTCCGCACCCCGGTCGGGGCAATGTGCATGAGTGCGCCTTCCATTTCCGCCGAAGGAGGTTGTCATGCCGGGCGGTGTCGTGAAGTGGTTTGACGTGAAAAAGGGATTCGGCTTCATTGCGGGACCGAAGGACGGTAAGGACGTGTTCGTCCACTACAGTTCCATCGAGGGCGAGGGGTTCAAAAGCCTCAAGGACGGGGAGATGGTCGAATACGAACTGACCGATTCCGACAAGGGACCGCAGGCCCGCAACGTACGCCGACTGGGGCGGAATCCGCCGTCGTGAATTCCTCGTGATCCCGTCCCCGGGACGAGGCAAGCCGATGCGAAGGCGGCCCGGTCCCGTTACGCCTTGCGGCGGTAACGAAGCACGGAGACGCCGGCGAATCCGATCATAGCGAGGATGTCGGCGCCCGGAAGCGGCACGGCGCTCGCCCGAACCTCAACCGCGAGGTCGTTGAAGTCGCGGTCCGAGCCGCAGCCGTATGGACCCCGCAGATCCTCCCAGAACAGCATCCACACGGCCTCTCCGGGATCCAAACCCGTCAGACCGGTGATCTGATAGGTCACCATGTGGTCCTCGTTGTTGTTGCGCGACTCTTGCGAATAGAAGGTGCCTCCCTGCCCGGAACGGGCCCAATTCCACGGAACGCCCATCGAAAACTGATGGGACGCGCTGCCCGATACGGCGTATTGAGAACCAGTCACGTTGAAGAGGTTTTCGTAAACGGGATGGAGGGCGTCGCTGTAGCCGAACTGCTGCGAGTAGGCCGCGAACCTCGCCTCCGCCCTCACCGACGCGATTCCGTCAACCCATTGCTGGTCGGTGTTGCCCGGGGCAGGGACGTCGACGAGGTGCAGGTCGGTCCCCTGGCCGCCGCCCGCGAGGAAGTCGTCCACGCGCGTTGCCGTAATTCCTCCAGGCCCGCTCGTATACGACAGGGCATTGTTGACTGCCGGCAGGAACGTTACGCCGTAGACGGTCGACAAGATCTGGTACTGGCTCTGTTCGCCGGCAGCGGGGGCCTGCACGGTGGTCAAGTTCGCGCTCGCCGTGCCCGCCCAGACCGAAACCGTCGCCGTGACGAATAATGCCTGAATCCCCCTATGTGTCTTTTGCATTTCGCTTTCCTGTCGTTCCAACTCGATGCAGTGCCCGAATCGCACGTGCACCCCGATCCCTCTAAGTCCGGCCCAGTCGGGCAAACAAGGATTGGCGGCGACACCCCTCCCTTGAGGTGGCCTCCCCCGTCTCCTCGTAGCTTGTATCCGAAGGGCGGGACCGAGTCAAGGGCCAAAAGTGCGGGCGTTCCCGCCCATTTTACCATGGGTGGGATTATCGGTCGCGCCGAATGACGCCGAATCACGGGGGGCCGCTGGGGGCTTGGGGAGGCCCGTGGGCCGGGCGGAGGACGGCGTCGGGAACAGTGAGGTCCACAATGCGTGTGTGAGGGCTGGTCTTCTGCCATTCTACGGTGACCGTGACGCGGTAGGTTCCGGCTTTTGAATAAGCGTGGGCGGGTTCGGCCACGGGAGATTCATCCCCATCGCCGAACTGCCAGCGGAAGCGTGCGGGTGGAGAGGAAGACAAGAGCTTGAAGCGCATTTCCAGCGGGTTCTGCAGGCCGGTGGGGGCGACGGTCACGTGAATCCACGGCTCCTTGCGGATGACTTTTTGGAAGAACTCGACGTGGCGGGCGGCGTCCGATCCTGCGGGTGAACCCGTGGGGTCGTCGCGGAGATTGGCGCCATGGGCGCGGAGCCAGTCGGCGCAGCTTCGGCCTTCCTTGCCGGTGAGCAAGTCGGCGGCGGCGTAACTGAGATTGACGGGCTGGTAGGGATCGATCCAGGAGGCCGCATCGGCGAGCCCGGCGGCATCGAAGCGCGGCTGTGTCAACGCGATGGCACGGAAGGTCTGAGGGTGTTTCAGGCCGGTGCGAAGGGCGGATAGGGCGCCGGCGGCGAAGCCGTGGATGAGCATCCGATCGTCGGAGACGTTGCAGGCGGCGCGGACGTGTTGAATGATCGCGAGGATTCGGGCTTCGTCGTCCACTTGTCGCTTGTGCTTCTCGTTGGCGTTGCGCGACCAGGATTGCTTCGCCCCGGTAAGTTGCGGGGCGACGAGGAGGAACTCGTGGGACTCGGCCAGCTCCGTCCAGGCGCGGATGCGGCGGTTGGGCGTGTCGGGGAAGGAGGAGTGGCAAACGACGACCAGCGGCCAAGCGTGTTCGCGGTTGTAACTGGAGGGTCGGTAGAGCAGATACTCGCCGCCGTACTGCGGCTCGGTGAAGGGCCGGATGGGTTCGGGGACGTTGGGGTCGATGTATTGGGAGCAACCGGCGAAGCAGAGAAAAATCAGCAGCGTCAGGAACGTCATCGAACGGCGACGCGGATTGTCGAGTGTCCAATGTTGAATGCCGAATGGGGATTGGGGGTTGGGGATGGGGGATTGATATTCGGTCATGATTTAGCTCGCGCGGAGGTCGTAACCGCAGGATTTCAGGTGTTTTGCGAAGGCGGCGCGGAAGGAATCGCCGTCCGCCTCGGTGAGGGTGCGGTCGTCGCAGCCGAGGACGGTGCGGAAGGTGAGGCTGCGGCGGTCCTTGGCGATCGCGTCGCCCTCATACGCGGTGACGAAGCGGATCGTCTTGAGGAGCGGGTGGTCGAGGCGACGGAGGTTCGCGGCGACCTCGGCGTAGCGCGTCGTTTTGGGAACGAGGATCGAGAAATCCAGGTCCACCAGCGGGAAGGGGGGAATGGAGGCGAGAGGCTCGGTGAGCGGCTGAAGGCACTCGAGGCCGGTAAGCTGCAACTCCGCCCAGGCGATCGACCAGGCGGCGAGATGTTCGTCCATCACGCGGCGGAGTGCCAAATCGATGACACTTAGCCGACCGATGCCGATCCCGTCGATCGCCACCGCGGCGGTGCGGTGGGGATGCTCCCAGGGGCGGTCCGCCGCGGCAGTTGTTTCGGCGAAGGCGGCGCTGCGGGCGAATTGCCGCCACGTCCAGCCGGAGACGGCTGATTTCAGACGGGCGTAGAGTTCGTCCTCGGCCCGTTTGCCGCGCTGGGCGAGGACCAGGCCGAGGTGGCGCGACTCCCGGTCTTCGCGATCGCCCTTTTCGAAGACGCTTCCGAGTTCCACGAGAGAGAGCGCTGGGAAATGGAAGCGGTTCAGGGCGACGGCGTTGAGCAGACCCGGCAGAAGCGTGCGGCGGAGCTGATGCGTCCCCTCGGCCGCGGGGTTGGCAAGCTCGACGCAGCGACCGGGGCCTGCGCCCAGGCGACGAAGCCGCGCCGCGTCGTACCAGATGTAGCCTTGGATTTCGTGGAAGCCCTCTACGGCGGTAAAGAGCCGCAGGGCGGACTGCTCCAGCTCGTGCAGGTCGTTGGGCGGGAAGCAACGGACGGCGACGCGGGGCATCGTCGGGGCGATGGTGCCGTAGCCGATGAGGCGGGCAAGCTCCTCGACGATGTCGGCCTCTATGGAGCAGTCGCCGGTGGCGCGGAAGGACGGGACATCGACGGTCCAATGAGTGTCATGCTCCGTCACCTTGAAACCGATCGGTTTCAGGAGTCGCCGGGCCTCGTCGAGGGGCACGTCGCGTCCGATGGTGCGGACGACGTGACGCGGGTTCACGCGTACGGTCACGGTTTCGCGCGGGTTGGGGAAACAGTCCGACAGCCGCGAGGTCAGCTTGAGCCGTGGGTACATCGACCTCGCCAGATGGACGAAGCGTTGGATGGCGAGGACGGTGTTTGTCGGGTCGAGGGACTTCTCGAAGCGGGCGCTGGCTTCGGAGCGCAGTCCGAGTTTCTTGGCCGTTTTGCGGATTGTGGCCGGGTCGAAGTTGGCGGATTCGAGCAGCAACGCTGTCGTCGCGTCGCTGACCTCGGTTTCCAGACCGCCCATCACGCCGGCGAGGGCGACGGAGCGGCCGCGGGATTGGATCATCAGGCCGTCGCGGGTGAGGGTTCGTTCGACGCCATCGAGGGTCTTGAAACGCTCGCCCTCTTTGGCCCAGTCGACCTCGATGCGATCAACCTTCTCGGCGTCGAAGGCGTGCATGGGCTGGCCCAGGTCCATCATGATGTAGTTGGTGAGATCGACGAGTCCGCTGATGGGTCGTTGACCGACGTGGCCGAGGCGGAGTTGCATCCACAATGGGGCAGGCTGCGCGGGAACGCCTTCGACGATCAGCCCCGTGTAGCGGCGGCAAGCGCGCGGGTCGGCGATCTTAATGATGACTTCCGGCCGGTTCGGTTTCGTCAGTTCCTCAAGGGCGACGACTGGACAGGGTTTTAGCAGTCCATGCAGGATTGCGGCGATTTCGCGGGCGATGCCGTACTGGCCCCAAAGGTCGGGACGATTGGTGATCGACTTATTGTCGATGTCGATGACCCAGTCGTCGAAAACGTCGGCGGGGAGCGGGTCGCCGGACTTGAATTCGTCGCTGAGGAAAATGGCCTCCTGGAAGGCTTTTTCGATGCCGACGGCCTCTCCGGGCAGGATCAGGCCGGCACTCGGTTTGCCGGCAACCTTGGCCGCGACGATGTCGCCGAGCGCGGCCACCGATGAGCCGACGGGAGCGTAGACAACGCTTTGACCGGGGCGGATCGCGGGGGCGGTCGTAACCGTCTCCACGGTTCTGCCGCAGCCTACATCGAGCGTGACCGCGTGCAGTTTCTGCTCGGCGGCGCCGGGGATGGAGGCGATGTTCAGAATCTTGGCGGCGATGAGGCCGCTCGCGCGGACCTCGATGCGTCGAACGTCGTCCACCTCAGCGGTCGTGCGGGTGAGGCGCTCCGCGAGGGCGCGCGGATCGAGGTCGTCGGGGAGGTCGATGAAGTCACGAATCCAGTTCAGAGAAATCAGCATCGTTGGTACACGATCGGGCCGCCGAGGCGGACCGGGGAGACGATCGGTCGCAAATCGCCGCTGTTGAGCACGCGGATGTCGCGGATTCCGAATTTCATCATGGCCAGTCTGGTCAAACCTAGTCCGAAGGCAAAGCCGCTCCACTGGTCGGGGTCGATGCCGCCGGCGCGGAGGACGTTGGGATGGACCATGCCGGCGGGGAGAATCTCCACCCAGCCGGACTGCTTGCAGGTCGGACAGCCGCGCCCGCCGCAAATGCGGCAGTTCATGTCGATCTCGATGCCCGGCTCGACGAAGGGAAAATAACCGGGCCGCACGCGAAGTTCGACCTCCCGCTTCATCACTTCGGCGAGGAGCGTCTTGGCCATGGCGATCAGGTGCGGGAGGCCGATGTCGCGGTCGATGAGCAATCCCTCGATCTGATGGAAGGTGTTTTCGTGGGAGGCGTCGATGGTCTCGTAGCGGAAGCACCGGCCCGGGGCGATGACCCGAAGCGGGGCGCCGAACTTTTTCATCGCCCGATGCTGCACGGGCGAAGTATGCGTGCGGAGGACCATGCCGCTGGTCAGCCAGAAGGTATCCTGCATGTCGCGGGCGGGGTGGGTCGCGGGGATGTTGAGGGCCTCGAAGTTGTGGTACTCGCTCTCCATCTCCGGACCCGATTCGACGGTGAATCCCAGGCGTTCAAACAGCCGCTCGACCTCCCATTGCACGGCCGTGACGGGATGGACGCTGCCCATCCCGCCTACAACCCCCGGCAGACTCGGGTCGAAGCCGGTCGCCTCCGCGTCGTCGCCCGCTGAGACAGCGGCTTGGAGTTCCGCGAGGCGTGCGTCGAGGAGGGCTTTGACCCGCGTCTTCGTTTCGTTCAGCAGCTTCCCGACCTGCCCTCGCTGATCGGGCGGGAACTCTTTGACCGAGGCGATCAACGAGCCGAGCGAGCCTTGTTTACCGAGAACGCTGGATTCAAGGCCGCGTAAGGCCTCGACGTTGGTCACGGCCGGCAGGCGCGCTGTGATGTCCGCTTCAATCGCGGCTGTACGAGTGGTGAGCTGACCCAGGTTCACGTTCGGTATCGTTCCTCGTCCGGTAAAGTTCCCAGCGGGACAAGCTGGGACAGGTTAGAAGGGACGCGGTCTGCGAGCAAGGAACGCAGCGCGAACGACGGCTTCGCGGTGACGGCCTTGACAAATGCAGGCGGATGGATTAGACTAGTCGTAGACTGGTCTGGAGTCCCGTTATGACAGTCGGTTCCTACGAAGCGAAGACGCATTTGTCAGCCCTCTTAGAGCGGGTGGCCAAGGGGGAGATCATCACCATCACCAAGCACGGGGTTCCCATTGCAAAGCTCGTGCCCGTCGGGGAGGAGAAACCGAAGCGTGATGTGAAGCAGGTCATCGAGGAACTGCTCGAGTTCCGTAAGCGGAACACGCTGGGAGGCCTCTCGATCCGCGAGATGATTGAAGAGGGGCGGCATTGAGCGGGCTGGTCGTCGATTGTTCCGTCACCATGGGGTGGTGCTTTGAAGACGAAAAGAATCCCTACGCCGACGCAGTCCTCGTTGTGCTGGGCAACGCCGAAGGGATCGTCCCGTCCATCTGGCCGTTTGAGGTGGCCAACGTCCTGGCGCTGAGCGAAAGGGTCGGGCGGCTCGACGTGGCCAGGAGCGCGTGGTTCATCCGATTCCTGAACGATTTGCCGATCCGCGTTGATGAGCGCTCGCCGTCGAGCGCGTTCGGGGAGACGCTCGCTCTGGCAAGGGCCCACGACCTAACAGTCTACGACGCGGCGTACCTGGAAGTCGCCCTCCGCGGCGGCGTGGGGCTGGCCACACAAGACAAGGCCCTTAAAGCCGCTGCGCTGAAGCTCGGAGTCGCCTTCACGCCGACCTGAGGACTAAACCGCAATGCCGCTCGATGGCCCCGCGCGACCGAGCTCCCGTAAGAACGGCGCCCCGTGCCGGCGATGGGCACTGCCCGGCCCCCGGCGCGTCGGAACTCGCGGCTCGGATTCACGCCGGCGTTGGAGGGGAGAGGTCGAGTTGGCCGGCGATGGATTGAAGGGCGGTGATGCAATGCGCGATGTGGTCGGCGAGCCGCAGTTCCAACAGGGCGGCGCCTTGCTGGATGTCATCCCGTGACACCGCTCGGGCGAAAGCCTTGTCCTTCATCTTCTTGGTGATGCTCGAGGGCTGCATTCCGTTCAGTCGGTCGGGTCGCACCAAGGCCGCCGCATAGATGAAGCCGCACAACTCGTCGCACGCGAAAAGCGTTTTGCGAATGGGGCGATCACGAGGGAAGTCGTCCTGATTCCAAGGCACGTGCGAAAGAATCGCGCCGATGATTTCCTCATCCCAGCCGGCGGCGCGGAGAATCTTGGCGCCCTCGCGGGTGTGTTCCGGAGGCGTGGGGAAGCGTTCATAGTCAAAATCGTGAAGCAGCCCGGCGATTCCCCATTGGGTCTGGTCGGCGTTGTTGAGCTGGGCGTAGTGGCGCATGGCGGCCTCCACGCAGAGCGCATGGCGGATCAACGCCAGGTTCTTGGTGTATTCGTTGAGCAGTTCCCAGGCTTGATCGCGGTTCATGGATGGTTCTCCCCACGGCGTAGAGCATGGCGGCGCTTCGCTTGGCCATGCCACCCGTCGCGCGGTTGACGAGTCGATCACATTGGGTAGGATCGTAGCGGTTTTCAGCACGCTGTCGAGCCTGCCCGGATCGAAAAGAAATGTATGTGCCTAGGCAGAACCTGTTGATCGCTATCCTGATCTGCGGGCTGGCGCTCGCTATCGTCATTGTTTTCCTGCTGGCCTGGTATCGGAACACAAACTAGGGCACTCCCGGATCGAGAGACTCACCTTGCAGCAGCACGAGCGAGCGACGTTCGATACGGCGGAGTTGGCCGTCGCGCTGAGCTATTATGACCTGGGGGTGATCGAATCCATCACTGACTTTCCGCGTGGCTCACGGCGAAGCCCCAAGGTAGGAATCGTCTGCGAACGGGGGAAGTTCCTGCTCAAGCGGCGGTCGGTTTCGAGTGCGCGTCCCGATCGCGTGCGGTTCGTTCATCGAGTGCAGAGTCATCTGATCGCGGCGGGGTTTCCGGTCGCCAAGCTGGTCCCGTCGCGCGACGCGGGGCCGACGTTGGTCCAAATCCGCGACCACCTCTACGAATTGTTCGAGTTCATCGCGGGGCAGCCGTATGAGCGGACGACAGCGGAGACGTACGATGCAGGGGTGATGCTGGCGCGGTTTCATCAGGCCACGGGGAACTTCGCGGCCTCACCGGCGCTGCCCGGGCCGCGCGGGGATTACCATGACGCCGCCGGAGTGCGGACGGGACTGGGTGCGATCGGATCGAGGCTGAGTTCGCACGATAGCTTCACGGGGAATGAGGCCGAGTTGGCGTCGTTGATCCAGTTCGTGCTGGAAAGGTACGATCGGGCCGCGGAGGCGATCAACGCCGCGGGCTGGTCCAAGTGGCCGGAGCGGATCATCCACTCGGATTGGCATCCGGGAAACCTGATGTTCCGCAACCAGAAAGTGGTCGCGGTGGTGGACTATGATTCGGTCCGCTATTCTCGGCGGGCGGGGGACGTGGCCAACGGGGCGTTGCAGTTTTCGATCATCGCGGGGGGCGACCCGGCGACGTGGCCCGATCATCTGGACGAGGAGCGATTTGTGGCCGTCCTGGCCGGATATGGATCGTTGCTTTCGATTTCTGACGAGGAGCGACGGTGCGTGCCCTGGTTGATGAGCGAGGCGTTGGTCGCGGAGTGCGTGCCGCCGATCACGGAAACGGGGTCGGTAGGCCGTTGGGCGGGCTTTCGGGTGTTGCAGATGGTGCGAAGGAAGCTGACATGGTTGGAATCGAACGCGGAACGGTTGATGCGTCGGGCCGGCGGTTGAAAACCGGCGACAGTTTGGTGTATAATGCCTCCGTGCCTAACGCAGGGGCCGTTCAGTTCGCGATCGAGCTCGCCCGGATCGCTCACGACCACAAGTCGGAGAACGTCATCGCGCTGGACCTTCGGGGGATCAACGCGGTCACGGACTTTACGGTCATCGGAACGGGGACCTCGGAGCGGCAAATCCGGGCCGTGGCGGAGCACGTGATCGAATACGGCAAGAAATTGGGACAGAGACCCTACGGATACTGCGGCTTCGAGAACGCGGCCTGGATCATCGTGGATTACGTCGATGTCGTCTTCCACATCTTCGCCAAACCCTATCGGGAGTATTACGATCTCGAACTGCTCTGGGGCGACGTCCCGCGCATCGAATGGGCGCGATCGGAAACGGCGTAGGCGGGCGAAGCCCGCCGTTGGCCGCCCCGATGTTTGACGGTCGAGTAACGTTTGGGTTATCATCGACTAGATGCCAACCGCGAAAAAGACAGCCATCAGCTTGTTCACCTCCGGAGGAGTCGGCGATTTGGCTATTCGCGACTCCGGCTTCGACATTCTTGTGTCGAACGAATTGCTTGAGGATCGTCATGCTGTCTTCGAGTTCAACTTCCCGGAAGCGACCGCGATTACCGGCGACATCTGGGCGCGGCTCGACGCCATCGAAGCCGCAACCACTTCAAAGCTCCAAGGTGCGGAACTAACATTGTTATATGCCACGCCCCCGTGCCAGGGCATGTCAAAGAACGGACGCGGCAAACTTCTGAACGCCATCCGCGCTGGCCTCAAGCCGCGCCTTGACGAGCGAAATCGGCTAATCATCCCGACTATGGAACTCGCGCGTCGCCTCAAACCAGAAATCGTGCTGCTTGAGAACGTTCCCGAGATGGCTGACACGCTCATCGTGGGAGTGGACGGCGAGCCCGTCCAAATATTGGATTTCGTCCGCAGCCAATTGGGCTCGGAATATCGCGGCGTCGCGGAGGTCGTCGAGTTCGCAGACTACGGTGTACCGCAGTGTCGCCAGCGTCTGATCACGATTTTCACGCGGAACTCCACGCTCCTCAGGTGTCTGGACGACTGCGGGTCGCTGCTCCCACCCCCGACCCACTCTCGTGACGCATCATATGGCACGAAGCCGTGGGCGACAGTACGCGACGTGATAGCGGGCTTGCCTCCGCTCGATGCAGGTAGCGCTAATACGGCAAAGTCGGGAATACCGTTCCACCGCGTGCCGCTTCTCGACTCCATGAAGTACTGGTGGGTAAGCAACACGCCGCCTGAGCGAGGCGCGTTCGACAATCAGTGCATTGAGTGTGGGTACGACCGGAACCCGACGCATGTGGCGCGCCACGATTCCGAAGGGATCAACCGTGCATCGAAAGACACTCCGCTCTACTGCTTGAGGTGCGGAGCGATGCTCCCACGCCCGAGCACCGAGGTTGGTGGAAAGCGACTTCTGATGCGAGGGTTCACGTCTGCGTACAAGCGGATGCAGTTCGACAAGCCGGCCAGCGCGCTGACGCGCAACCTGTCGTACGCCTGCAGCGACAACAAGCTTCACCCGAACCAACATCGCGTGCTTTCACTTTACGAGGCCTTTCGGATCCACACGCTGGATCAGTTCGACTATAGGTGGAAGCGCTCGGACCGGCGTCGGCTAAGCGAGAAGACGATCCGCGAGATAGTCGGCGAAAGCGTCCCGCCGCTCGGATTAAAGAGAATTGTCGAACACGTCGTTCAGGTCTATGAGGGCCGCGAAGAGCGCGCCAGGTTTGCTGCGCTCGGGCCCCTTTTTGCAGGTCAATGCGTCGGGATTTGACTACCGTTGTTTTTCCGGTTCAGGAATTCTGCGTAACCGCCCTTAGCCAAAACGCAGAGCCACCCCTCGTACATTTTTTGAATGCCAGTTCGGGCCATGATCGAAACGCTTGTCGTACGTCCGCCGCCCTCGCGCGGCTGCACGATCACGCCCCAGTCCTCGTCACGAAGGTCACTGGAATAGAACATCGCGGCAATCCTGGGCCGCGCGTCGATGAAGTCCCACAGCAGCCCGATGAGATTGTTCGTCTGTCGGTGGTGCGCCTTCCAGTCATACCCGGTCATATGCCCAATGCGTGTGTCCCCAAGGGCTGGATGTTTGGCGCCCCGCCGAGTCGAGACTGCAGGAGTTGGCATGCTGCCGCAGGTAGCTTTTATCTCGATTCCGCCGCCCGGAAATGGGCTGAACGGGGCCTTTTGATTGAGCCGGTCTCGAAGTCCATCCCACGCCGCTTTACCAACGGTGTCCATAAGAAGCAGATCAGGGTAGCCGTCTTGGTGAGGATTGCGCTCAAACAGACCGTTTGCGGTCTTTCTGAGGGCTGCGGCAACCAGCTCGCCGACGAAGGCGCTCAGGTTGCGCAGCCCCAAGGTGCTGGCGATGTCAAGCTCGACGCGATACAGGTCATCGATAAGCTCGTGGGCCACGTTCACCGCGGACGTCAGGACCAACGCAGGAACCTGAATGGCGTCGGCTTGCCGTCGCATGATTACATGCTGGGTTTGGCGGACCGTGTAATGCTCGGGAATACGCGGGGTCGTCAGACTTCGCGGTTCTTCCAGAAGCAGCCGAGCATCGATCCCCAGCGCCACGCTCAACTGGTCGAGCGTCGTGAGCGTCGGACTTTTCAGTCCGCGCTCGAGCTGGCTGACGTAGGTTCGATCGAGTCTCGCCTTGCTGGCCAGTTGCTCTTGGCTCAGCCCGGCGAGTTCCCGACAGCGTTTTAGGGCATCCGCGAATCGTTCGGTGAGCGACATCATCGCAGCCTATAGTCGTCGCCACCGAGCGGACACGGACTATAGTCCACAGGCGAATCCTCGATGGCTCACGGTTACGACACCGACGTGAAAACGAGCGCCCGCCTTCGGCGGGTAAGGCCTATGCACACGATGCCTGAGTTGGCCGTGCGCGGACTCCTAGATCGCCTCGGCTACCGATACCGGCTCCACGCGCGCCAACTTCCCGGCTGCCCCGACATCGTCTTCCCGGGCCGAAGAAAGGTGATCTTTGTCAACGGGTGCTTCTGGCATCGCCATCGGTGCCCGCGCGGCCGGTCGATGCCTGCGGTCAACGAGCGTCGCTGGACGCAGAAGTTCAGGGCAAACATCGAGCGAGACCGTCGTGTACTGCGCGAGCTTAAGCGCCTCCGATGGAAAACTCTAGTGGTCTGGGAGTGTCAAACCAGCCCGGGGCGAGTGGAGAAACTGCGGCACCGTTTACTTCAATTCCTACAGGTGAAGACGTAGTACGGGAAAGTTCACCACGTCTTCGGTCCATCGGAACACCGCGCGTCCGTCAAGGCGAGAGGCAAACGCCCGTGGGCAACAGGGATGAAGCAACAGGCAATAGGTACAAAGGGAAAGATCACGGCTCAAAAGCTGTGGCACAGAGCCTGCGCCAAACGAAGGCTTTCGCGTTACAATCGGCGGCGAGCTATGGTGACTTCGGGGGACAACAAGCCCTCGCGGGCGGCGCTTACCTACAAGGAGGCCGGCGTCGACATCCACGCCAACACGAGGTGGGTGTCGGCGATCGAGTCGGCCATGCGCAGCACCTATGGGCCTCGCGTCTTCAAGGACCGGCACGGCGGCTTTGCCGGCCTGTTTCGGCTCGACTACGACGAACCGATGCTTCGCCGCAACTACAAGCGGCCCGTCCTCGTCGGTTGCACCGACGGCGTGGGCACAAAAGTGCTCATCGCCATCGAGATGAACCGCCTCGACACCATCGGTATCGACCTCGTAGCGATGAACGTCAACGATCTAATCACGTGTGGGGCCGAGCCGCTCTTTTTTCTCGACTACCTCGCCGTCCACAAGCTCGACCCGGATCATCTTCTCCAAGTGATCGAGGGCATCGCCGCCGGGTGTCGAGAGGCCGGGTGCGCCCTGCTCGGCGGCGAGACCGCGGAAATGCCCGACCTTTACCGCAAAGGCGACCTGGACCTCGCGGGTTTCGCGGTCGGCATCCTGGAACACCGTCGGGCAATCGACTGCTCGCGCGTCGAGCCGGGCGACGTGGTCATCGCCCTACCGTCCAGCGGCATCCATTCCAACGGCTATACGTTGGTTCGGAAGCTCATCGCCCGGGCCGGGTGCAAGCTCGATCAGGTTTATGATGAGTTGGGGGAGACGTTGGGTGAGGCCGTCTTGCGTCCGACGCGCATCTACGTCAACGCCGTGCAGACCGTGCTGCATCATTACCCGGTGAAGCGGGTGGTCACGGGAATGGCCCACATCACCGGCGGCGGGTTGCGGGAGAACATTGCCCGTGCCATTCCCGCGAACTGCGACGTGATTCTCACGCGATCCGCCTGGAAGCCGCCGCCGATTTTCGACTTCCTCCGCCGCCTCGGCACGACCCGCGCGGAGATGTACAAGGTCTTCAACATGGGGATCGGGTACATCTTCATCGTCCGGCCATTTTACGCCGAGGTGGTGATGCGCGTCCTCCGCCACGCCGGGGAACAGCCGTTCGTCGCGGGGGGCATCCAACGCGGCACTCAACGCGTCCTGATCAAGTGACCCACGCCGGCAGTGCGGTTGCCCCGTATGCCCCTGAGCCGCTTGCGTTGTACCCCTCAGGGATGCTCCCGCGTCGGCGTGGGCGTAGGGGAATGAGCGAACCACGGGGTGGAGTTCGGGCATAACCGGGGCGGGAGGGCTCTGTGCCGCGGGTGGGATGGTTGGTGGCGCGCAGCGTCGGTGCCGACGTCAGCGGCCGGTTTGCACGGCGACGTCGGTGTGGATGACAACTGGGCTGCTCCCTTCCCGCCCTCACGCCGCTCGGTCAGCTCACGGCGGCGGCCTTGTGCAGACGACGGGCCAGTAGCGACAAGCG
>JAZDHF010000087.1:0-7253 GCA_043806315.1 Planctomycetota bacterium
CGCAAAAACGACGGGCCGATTGGCTGGCTCCGTGCGTGGCGCGGTTGGCAGTGCTTTCATCTGATCCTCTTGGGAGCCGTCCTCAATGAGGAACGCCACAAAAAATGTGGGTAACAGCAAGGCTTGCGCTTGGGGTTCGGATTCGGGATGGTTTGTCGCCGGAACTGTCACGGACCCTGGGCATCTACACATCTGTCCCGCCGCTCAACACGGGACGGACGTGTAGATACCCGTGCCGGAACGGGGAGGGGTTCTGAGAGTTTCTCTACGGCCGAGGGGGTTTGGGAGGCTCCGGCGGCGTTGGGGGCGGCGGCGGAGTCGGCGCCTTCGCGGTTCCGGGCTCGTCCGTTGAATGCTCTTTGTACGTGACGACCGACTCCTGCCGCACGGTCAGTGGGCCGTCGTACGTCGTCATCGAGGACTCGGAGCTGTAGAAGTCGATCTTCTGCAGGATCGGCCCGAGCTTCAGCACGATGGTGAGCGCCGACTGCACGATCTGTTTGACCTTATGCGTCTCCGGTTCATCGGGAATCATTGCCGTGGCCATGCCTCCGAACATCCCGATCATGCCGATCCCCGCGGCGAGTTCCTGCCCGAACTTGGAGGTATCCTTGAAGGAGGCGCCCGCGACGGCCCCGGTGGGGACCAAGCCCTCCTCGCGGAAGCGCTTGTTCTCGCGGATGGAGGGGGCCTTGCCCGATGCCACGTCGAGGCACTTGTTGACCGCGGAGGCCGACTTACCGACGATCAGCCAGTCGCCGTACACGCCGACCACGGGTCTGGCGATCATCGCGAAGATGGGATGGGTGATTTCGCGGAACCCTTCGGCGTTCACCTTGGCGGGCGTGACCATGAGCATCTGACCCTTCTTCTGCATCGTACCGCTGATGAAGTCGATCGCCCCATTGACCTTCTGGGAGGCCAGTTCGGCGTTTTTGACGCGGATCATCAACACCGAATCCGCGCCGCCCATGGGGGTGACGACCGCGGCGGGGAGTTCGACCTGGATCATCTCTCCGCTCCACCAGTCGAAGAGGTCGCGCTGCGGGTCGAAACCCAACTCGGCGAACTTGCCCTTGATCTGGGCGATGACCTCGTCCCCCTTGGGAATTTCCTTGGAGACGAAGTCCACGGCCAGGTTGTACAGCCCGCCGAGGTCGATGAAGCCGTTGAGACTGAAGCCGGTCGCGTCGGCGGGAATAAATTGGTCGAAGCGGTCGAACGGCTTGCGGAGGAGGCAGGCATTGGCGAGCGGGCAAGACTCTTTCCCCGACTGGATGCGCGTGGCCACGTGGGTCAGTTCGCGCCGGCCCCGCGTCTCGACGGTGGTGATGCTGTAGTCGAGAATGTTGCACAGCGCAAGCACTTTCTGCACGACGGCCATCGCTTTGGCGTCGTCGTCCTCGTCGGCTGCTTCACACGGCTTGCCGGCGGCATCGGCGGGTGCGTTCTCCTTGACGGCGACTTCCTTCTTTGCCGCCGCCTTCTTGGCTGTGAGCTTGCGTCCGAGGCCATCGAAGATGCCATTCAGGTCGGTGAGCAGCGTCTTGGCGTCGAAGAAGGTCACGACGTCCTGCGGCGGTTTCACCAGGGCGAGCGCGTCTTGAAAACGGGAGTTGGCCATCATGGATTTCTTGCCGCCGTCACCGGCCATCAGGCCGAGAATATCTTGGAGGGATTGCCGCGTCGGGGATGGCGCCTCGTGGCTCATGCGGAGATCGAATACTAGGCCGATGACCTCTCCTCGGCGGAACAGATCAAAGACCATGACCGGGTCGGAGGGCTTCTGGGCGATGATCTGAAGTGACCAGACGTCGGCGTCGCGCATCTTGGACTCGCTCAAGCGAAGATGTTCAGGGCTAAGCGCCACGATCTCCTTCAGAATTGCGACCAATCCGGCGGCATTCGGCCCGCCGCTGTTCTCGGCGCCGCGCACCATGGCAACGTACCCATAACCATACGGCGAAGGCGAGATCCCCTCGGCGAACAGGAACTCGTGTTTGGCAAGGTCGCCCCAGTTGACTCCACGGATGAGGCTCGTCACCTTTTGGATCGCCGCGTCGACTTTGGCGCGGTCTTCGTCGGTCAATGCGGACATCACCAAGGAGGTGATATCACGATCAATGCCGCTGTTTTTCAGGGCGTCGAAGACCTCGGCCCACTGCTGTTCGACCCAGGCCCGGTCGGGATTGTCGGCCGCGTGGACGTAGAACCAAGCGTTATCAGGAACGTATTGACCCAGCGTGAAGCGGGCCGGAAGCTGTCCCGCGAACACGAGCGTCGGCGCCAAGCAAACCACCAGCGCTGCGATGCGCCGCTGAAATGTCGGACTGCACATGATTGAATCCTCCACCAATCTTCGACCGTGAACGGGCCGACGCCTTCTCGCCTCACCCTTCACCTTGGCGCCGGCCGAGCGACGGATGCGTGAGCCGCCCTGGGAGCATCCGACCTCTATTCTCAGCATAGTTACAGGGTCGGCACAGTGCCAGCGTAAGCCTGTCGATAGTTGTTGGAACTTGTCAACGGCGCAGCGCTCGCATTCGGGGTGGCATGCCCAAGCCCGACGAAGTCGGGCGCTGGCATGGCGGCGCTGCGCTTGGCCATGCCACCCGCGCGGCTTATGATGTCCGGCACGTGATGGTGGTCCCGTCGATCGCCGCTGATCCGCGTTGGGAGCGCCTCAGAGACCGGGTATCACGTGTCGGGGGGGTGGTACATGTCTCCGGGCTGTGGGGATCGTCTGCGCCGCTCGTGGGGGCGATGGTCGCGTCCGCGTCGTCCCGTGTTCATCTTTACGTCACCGCGCACCTCGAAGAGGCCGACGACGCCCGCGACGACCTCGAACTCTTTCTGGGACGTCCGTGCGAGCTCTTCCCGGCCTGGGAGTCGCTGCCCGGCGAAGGGGCTGCAAGCGGGGAGATCGAGGCCGAGCGACTGCGACTGTGCACGCTCCTTATGAGCCGCACATGGGTCTGCAGCTCGGCGACGGTCGTGGTGGCGCCCATTCAGGCGTTGATGCAACCCGTTCCCGCGCCGCAGACCCTCGCTCGGCACACGCTGCATGTGCGCGTCGGTGCATTCTCGTCCGGCGATAAGACACGATCGCCCGAGTCCCTGTTGGCATGGGCGATCGACCACGGGTTCGCCCGACTGGAGATGGTGGAATCGCCCGGCGACGTCGCCCGGCGAGGCGACATTGTGGACCTCTTCGCGTTCGGCGAATCGACCCCCTATCGCATCCAGTTCCACGACGAACAGGTCGAGTCCATCCGCCGATTCGACGTCAGCACGCAACGGTCGGTCGAAACCCTGGAGGAGCTGGCGGTCAGCGCCATGCCGCCGCGTGCTTCGGAGGCCGCCGAGGCCCGGGCGGATTTGTTTGCGTACCTGCCCCCCGACGCACTCGTCGTCTTGGACGGCCCGGCGGAAATCCAGGAGATGGGTCAGATCATCCGCGGACGATTAAATGAGTCGGACCGTCTCTTCGACGTGACGGACGTGCTCGCCACATGCGGGCGATTCGCGCAACTTCATCTCTCCCGATTCGCCTCGTCCGCCGTCAGCGGCGAGGAGTCGTTGGACTTCGGAGTCACGTCGCTGACGCGGTTCGAAGGCGGGGCCTCGGATGCCGTCGCGGAGTTGTGTCGGCTGGCCCGCGACCATGAGGTCCACGTCGTTTGCGACAACGAGGGCGAACGGCAACGACTCGCGGACATGCTCGCCGAGCAGGTGCCGCAGGCGCCCTCGCGGGTGCAGCTCTCGATCGGGGTCATGCACCGGGGGTTCGTTTGGACGGGGACGAACACCGTCGTCATCGGGCATCACGAGATCTTCCAGCGGCATCGGCAGCGTCGTCGCATCCGGCGGCACGAGGCCGGGCGACCGCTTGAATCCTGGACCGACCTTCAACCCGGCGAGCACGTCGTCCACGTCCTCCACGGGATCGCCGTCTATCGCGGACTCCGCAAGATGCGCAAGGGGGACTCCGCCCAGCAGGAGGAGTTCCTGACGCTGGACTTCGCGGACCGCGCGGTCGTGCACGTCCCGACCTCGCAGATCGATCTGGTGCAGAAGTACATCGGGGCCGCCGGGCGGAAACCGCAGCTTTCCACGTTGGGCGGGAAGCGCTGGAGCAAGACCAAGGAGAAGGTCGCCGAATCGGTCTCGGAATTGGCCGAGACGCTCTTACGCCTGCAAGCGGTTCGGTCGCAGGCGGTCGGGACGGCGTATCCAGGTGACACGCAGTGGCAGCGGGAGTTCGAATCGTCGTTTCTCTACGAAGAGACCGAAGATCAGCTTCTCGTGGCGACGGAAATCCGCGAGGACCTGGTTCGGGTCCGGCCGATGGATCGGCTCATTTGCGGCGATGTCGGCTACGGAAAGACCGAACTCGCCATGCGCGCCGCCTTCAAAGTCGTGGAGTACGGGCGGCAGGTGGCGGTGCTCGTACCCACGACGGTCCTGGCGGAGCAGCATTACGACACGTTCCGCGAGCGGATGGCCGACTACCCGTTTGCGATCGGGTGCCTGTCGCGCTTCCGCACCGGCTCGGAGCAGAAGTCGATCCTCGAAAAGGCCGGGAAGGGGCAGATCGATATCGTCATCGGCACCCATCGGTTGCTCAGCCAAGACGTGTCTTTCGCCAACCTCGGACTGGTCGTCATCGACGAGGAGCAAAGGTTCGGCGTGGAGCATAAGGAGCGGTTGCGGGCCATGCGCGAGACGGTCGACGTGCTGACGCTGACCGCGACGCCGATCCCGCGAACGCTGCACATGTCGCTGATGGGCATCCGCGACATCAGTTCGCTGCAGACGCCGCCGGTGGATCGTCGGGCCATCGCCACGCAGGTCAGGCCGTTCGACCGGTCGTTGATCCGCGACGCGATCCTGCGGGAGATGAACCGCGACGGGCAAGTGTATTTTGTGCACAACTACGTGCAGTCGATTCGAGAGATGGCCGAGACGATCGCCGAGATCGTGCCCGAAGCCCGCATCGTCTACGGCCACGGACAGATGAAGGACGACGACCTGGAGGCGGTCATGCACCGCTTCGTGCGCAAGGAGGCGGATATCCTCGTCGCCACGACGATCATCGAAAGCGGGATCGACATCCCGGCGGTCAACACGATCTTCATCAATCGAGCGGAGCGGTTCGGGCTGGCCGACTTGCATCAGTTGCGCGGTCGCGTGGGTCGGTCGAGCCACCGGGCCTATTGTTACTTGCTGCTGTCGCCCGATCGCCCGCCGACGAGCAAGGCGGCCAAACGCCTCAAGACCATCGAGGAGTTCAGCGAACTGGGGGCCGGCTTCCGCATCGCCATGCGCGATCTGGAAATCCGCGGAGCGGGGAACCTGCTGGGACGGGAGCAAAGCGGGCACATCGCGGCGGTGGGCTATGAGATGTACTGCAGGCTCTTGGAGCAGACGGTGCGACGGCTGAAGGACGAACCCGATCCGACGCCGCCGCCGGTCCACGTCGATCTTGACGTGGCCGCCCATATCCCTTCAAACTACGTCGCGTCGGACCGCTCGCGGATTGAGGTCTACCGACGGATTGTCTCGTGCCGAACGCCTGTTGATCTGAGCCAATTGGAGAAGGACCTGGCCGACGCGTTCGGGCCGTTGCCGCGGGAGGTCCGACGGTTGCTGGAAACGGCGGAGATTCGAGTGCTCGCGCGACGGTTCGGGATCAACACCATCAGCCTGCGCCCGCCGGATGTTATCTTCGGAGTCGATCAGCTTAGCGCTGCGGAGCCTGTGTTCGCCGGGGCGCCGGGAAGCGTGCGGATGCCCGATGCGAAGACCGTTCACCTTCGGTTGCCGCCTGCGTATCTGGAACCCTCGACGCTGGTGTCCATCCTTCGGAACATGCTGGCCAAGGCCGCGTCGCAGGTGAACGCCGACGCCGCCGGCGTGGGAGCGACCGTATGACACTCTTTTCGCGTCGCATGGTGATGGTATTCGTCGTTGGGGCGGCGGTCGGAGGCTGTCTCGGACCCATCCCCTCCGGCTCACCCAAATCGAAAACGACCGCCGCGGCGTCACGGACCAAGGCGGCCGCCAAGACAGCGCCGGTCAACGACGACCCGTCCGACAATTCGCCTATGCCGCGTATGACCGTGCAGTCCGAGACGGTCGAAGCCAAGGACCTATGGTTGGGTCACCGTGAGGAGCTTGCGAAAAAGGCGGAGTCGCTGTCGGCGGAGGAGTATCGCCGCTTCGTCGCGGAACGCGCCGCGCAGCTCATCACCGACAAGATCGCGGAGATGCTGATCTATCAGCGGGCGTCGCTTCGCCAGGCGGAGGACGTCGGTAAGAAGATCGACGCCTACGTGGACGGCGAAATCCGAAAAACGGTGACGGAAGAGTACGGCGGGCTGCAAAGGCGTTATGAAAAATACCTGGAATCGCAGGGCAGTTCGCTCGAACAGGCGCGGACGCAACTTCGGCGACAGTTCATGATCGCCGGTTACTTGGAGGCTGAGGTTCGACCCAAAGTCGCGGAGCCGACGCGGGCGGATTTGCGCGCGGCTTTTGAAAACAATCGCGAGGCGTGGCGGCGACCCGCGCGGCGGAGCATGTCGTTGATTGAGGTCCGCGTCGCCGACCTCTTGCCCGGCGAGGTGAGCGAGCCTTCGCGCGAACAGCTTGAGGCCGCCCGGGAAGAGGCCCGCTCGAGGATCACGGCCGCCCAGCTTGAGGTGCGAAACGGCGCCGCCTTCGCCGACGTCGCCCGTCGCTATTCCAACGGGGCTCGCGCCGCCGAGGGCGGCGCGTGGGGCTGGGTGACGCCGGACAGCGTTCGCGAACGCTTCCAACCGGCGCTCGCGGCCTTGGAGAAACTGCAGGCCGGACAGGTGAGCGGCATCGTGGAGATGCCGGACGGGGCCTTCCTTGTGCGCTGCGACGAACTGGAACCCGGCGTGGAGCCGGACTTCCAAAGCGTCCAGCCCCAACTCAAGGAACTCTATTTCCGCAAGGCTTACAACCAGATGATCTCCGGCCTAGTGGCCGAGCTTCGGGCGAAGGCCCGAATCGAGCCGCTCAAGCTCGAGCGCTTCCACGCCGCCGTCGTTGCCGCGGCCTTCAGTCAACCGACGACGGCGTCGCGCTAGCCCAACTTCCGCACCCTTGTGCAGAAAATGCTGTAATACAAGGGTCTACGCGTTTTTTCCGTCACTATGCGGCACCTCGCCCTCGGACCAGGTCTTCCTTGGGGCCATGATCTTCATCGGAACGCCCAGGAGCTC
>JAZDHF010000088.1:0-3992 GCA_043806315.1 Planctomycetota bacterium
ACGTCCCCGGCTTGCCCACCCAGCGGGCGCAACCGCCGCCGGGCACAGGATCGCCCGTGCAGGTCGCGGACTCGTACGTGTGGAAGTCCTTCGGCGGACAGCAGATGGCGTTCGGCGGCTGCGGATTCTGCAGATCGACCATCGTCACCTGGATGGCGTTTAGCGCTGCCTCGCCGGTCACCTTGAACTTGAGGGACCGAGTGGCCGCATCGGAGTTGCTGTTCGGCCACGGCGTCGGGTTCGTCGCCGGATCCCACACGATGACGCCCGCGTCCTGACCGCCCACGGCCGGGGACCAGAAACCGCCGGTAAGAACATACCCGCCGCCGGTGGGATCGCCGGCGTCATGCTGCCCGACGGTGCCGGACAGTTTGTATCCTCCTCCGGTCACCGTCCCGCCGCCGGAGTCGATGGTGCTCTTCTTGATGTTGTATCCCCCGCCGGATTGGGCGAGGGCGGGATTCGCCGCCGCGAACAAGGTCCCCACCATCAGAGCCGCGAGCGGGAGCGAGCGGAGCGGACAATTGCCAATTGTCGATTGAACCGACCTTCGTGCCTTCGTCCTCATCGCCCACCTCCGTGCTGGGCGGCGAGCACCTTGCTCATCATCGCTTCGAGGGCCGCGACGCGGGCTTCGAGACCTATCTTCTCGCCTTCGAGTTCGTCGATCCGACAGTCCTTCTCCTGCACGATCTCATACAGCCCCTGAATCGCCGCCAGGGCCACGCCGTCGGCGTCGATCGTGCCGATGTGCGTCTCGCTGTCGCCGAGCCCGAAGGCCGCGAAGAAGTCCTGGGCGACAGGGCCGACGTGTTGTGTGCCGTCGCCCTCGCCCTTGTAGCGCCATCGCGTCACCGGAAGCTGGGCGACTCTCTCAAGCACGTCCCGCTTGTCGATCTCCGCGAAGTTCTCCTTGGAGTTGCGGTCCGATCCATTGGTCCAGACACCGCCGTTGGTCACGTACGCGGCGTTGCCGTTGGTGGCATCGGTACCCACGTGCAACGGGTAGGACGCGCTAGTTCGAGCGATGCCCACCTGCCCGCTCGGCTGGTTGAGGAGAAGGTCGGCAACGGCACCGTTGTTGCGGGCGATGATCTCGTCGTCGTCGAGGACGAGGTTGACCCCGGTCACGCTACCCAGGACGAAGTACCCGGTGCCGCTGGTCAGCGAGGCATCGCTTCCTCCCATTACATGAAGGTCCGTATCCGGTGCGTTCGTATTGATGCCCACCCCGCCCGCGGCGCGGATCAGGAACTGGTTCACCCCGCTGGAGATGAAATCGATGCCCGTGCCGTCTGCCCAAACGAAAGCGCCACTGTGGTTGGCCTTCGCCTGACGCCCCGCCGCGAAGCTAGAACTGCCGCCGGCGGTGTTGCTGATGCCCCCGCCGACGGTGGACCAGCTGCCGCTGGCGGTGTTGCTAATCCCCCCGCCGACGGTCGACCCACCTCCGCTGGCCGTGTTGGTCTGCCCGCCGCCGACGGTGTCGTCCGACGAGCTGGCGGTGTTGTTCCGCCCGCCGCCCACGGTGGAAACGTAGCCGCTGGCGGTGTTGGCCTTCCCGCCGCCGACGGTCGACTCACCTCCGCCGGCGGTGTTGCCGTACCCGCCGCCGACGGTGGAGTCCGACGAGCTGGCGGTGTTGCTCCACCCCCCGCCGACGGTGGAGCTCCCGCCGCTGGCGGTGCCGAAGTACCCGCCGCCGACGGTGGAGTAACTGCCGCTGGCGGTGCCGGAGTGCCCGCCGCCGACGGTGCTGTAGTCTACTGGGAGGGAGCAAGTACCTCCTGGACAATCCGTGTCCGATTGGCAAGCGCGCCGAGCGTTCGTCCCACCTACACAGGCCCGACCAGCAACATTAGCGGACCCGCCGCCGACAGTGGACCGGTCGCCGCCAGCGGTGTTGTTGGACCCGCCGCCGACGATGGAGGCCCAGGCGCTGGCGGTGTTGTTGGACCCGCCGCCGACGGTAGAACTGTTGCCGACGGCGGTGTTGCCGTACCCGCCGCCGACGGTTGAGTAAGGGCTCGTCACGTCACCGGCAGTGTTGGTAAATCCCCCACCGACTGTAGAGCCCTCTCCGCCCGAACGGTTCGATATGCCCCCGCCGATACTGGAGTAGGTGTCCGTCGCATCATTCCACCACCCACCGGCAACCGTGGAATACGACCCTGTGACGTGGTGGTGTAGCCCGCCGCCGACAGTGGAGTATTCCCCGCTGGCGGTGTTATTGTCTCCGCCGCCGACGGTGGAGGATTCCCCGCTGGCGATGTTGGACACCCCGCCGCCCACTGTCGCGTACCTCCTGTCCGATGCCGTTCCGGCGTCGTCGCCCGCCCGGTTCCACCCGCCCCCGCTAACCGTCCCATAGTCGTCGGTGACGCGGTTGCCGGACCAATAACCACCGGGACTCGATTCCCCTCCTCCGGCGATCGTTGCATAGGCGGCGCTGGCGACATTCGACCTTCCGCCGCCGACGGTAGAATAATCGCCGCTGGCGGTATTGCCGTACCCGCCGCCAACGGTGGAGGAGTTGTTGCTGGCGTCGTTGTCGTAGCCGCCAGCGACAGTGGAGTAGATGAAGCTGGCGGCGTTGCCGCTCCCCCCGCCGACGGCGGAGGATTCCCCGCTCGCGATGTTGCCCACACCGCCAGCGACGGTGGCGCGGGTGGCCGTGGCCTGATTGCCTCCACCGCCACTCACGGTCGTATAGCTCGCGCCCGCACGGCTTCCCCAACCGCCGACGGTGGCGTACGGCGCGTTCGTGGTGTCGCCATCATCGGTGCCGGCCGTGTTATTCTCACCCCCGGTGACGGTGCCGTAGTCGTCATACACGCGGTTCCAAGGCCCGCCGCCCCCGATGGTGACCCCATGGACGCCCGGAGAAGCGGAGTTGTTGCGATGTCCTCCGATTAGGTTGGGGCTAACGGAGTCCTGTTGGGTTCGCAGTGCGGGCAACGCAAGGGCGTAGGGCACGGGGGTGAGTTTCTGCCGCGGGGTCAGGGGCGAAAAGGCGGTCTCCGTTCCGCACTTGAGCGAAACCGCGACCCACCGCGCCTGCCCATTGAGGACATCGACCCCGAAGTCCACATCCGTGATAAACAGCCCCTTATCAACTTTGACGGGGTTGGAAGTGTATTGCGTGCCGATCTGGGTCCCGCCGGCCTCGGCATCCCATAGTGTGAACTCGAAGGTGCATTCGCCTTCCACCGGCTGGTCAAACTTGTTGAGCTGCCCTTGGTAGACAAAGGCCGTTCCCAAGGGGCGGTTCGGGCAAGGATTGACAGGGTCGCAATCGGTGAAGGCGCCCAGAAAGGCGCCTCCATTTGCGACGCAACTCGCTCCGGGAAGTGCGTCGGAACACCCCCCGCTGACGTCGCAGCACGCCCCGGACGGTTGCGGGCACGTATTGGGTGTGCCCGGTACCGGGCATGTCACAGGTGTACAGATACAGGTGGTTCCGCCGCCTTGGAAGTTTCCACCCCCGCCCAAGCAGTGACCGTGGATTTGCTCCGCGCACGCACCGCTGGTGAAACAGCACGCACCGCTGGCCGTGCAGAGCCCGACAATGCAAGTCGTGCTGTCCCCGACATAGACGCCGGGCGGACTGAATCCCGCGCAATCCTCTCTGGTTTGATTTGAGGCGCATGTGCCGCCAGCGCAACAGGCCCCGTTCTGGGCCTGCGCCTGAGCACAGACCGCCACCGCGGCCAGCACCACGCCGGCCGCCACCTTGATGCTTCTTGCCGTCATGACTTTTCCCTTTCCTACCGTGCGCGACGAACACAGGTGCTCGCTCCCGACGCGCACGAAGAACGGGAGCGGCTTGGAAACACAAGATCGTAAATCGGAAACGCGGCGCTGCGGTTCCCGGCCCAAGCGCGACGCGAAACAACGTGGTTCGTCAAACCCCTCTCCAAGCCGTCGCATCCGCCCCAAGCGAACGTCGCCGACGCACCTCCGATGACCGGCATTCTAACAAGTGCCCATCG
>JAZDHF010000089.1:0-23263 GCA_043806315.1 Planctomycetota bacterium
CAGAGAAAGAAAAAAGAAGCAAAAAAGAAAGAGACAATGAATATGATTGCCGTATTGCGTTGTGAAGAGAACGACCTATGATTCACAGGGTGGGTCCGGTTTACTCGACCATGTGGGTCCACTTTCCACGACCATTACCAATTGGGCGCAACTCGAGAGGATCGCGGAGATTGTTGTCTACACCAGACGTACGATCTCCATCTATTACGATCCGGGAACTGAAACAACTCTGACACGCGAGGGACGCCCGCAGTTCATCAAGCAGGACACTGTCAGTGCTTTGCAGCAAAACGCTTCGATAAGCGGCAACGTTCCGTCGTCGATCGACCAGGAGCGTTTGGAATACACAGCGCGGAACGTGCCCAATGCACCCGATTGGACACATTCAAAAGGGGCGTTCGACGAGCTCTACACGCGCCGCATGTGGTAAGCGAGCCGTTCCTGGTCAGTGGCAGTTCAGCGTGTACCCGTCCTATGCGGATTCCCGCAGGCTAGCCGTTCGAGAGTCGAGGGTGGTTGCGGTTTCTGGGCGGGCCCGGTGCGGGATCGCAAGCCGCTCCATCAAGAAGGAATTCGCCGGACGGGGCTGGAAGAAGAGCAACCCGACGCCTACAAGGACGTCAACCAGGTCGTCGACGTCCTGCACGCCGCCGCGATTTCCCACCGCGTGGCCCGACTTCGGCCGCTCGGAGTCATCAAGGGGTGACACCGCGTGTCACTACTTTGGCGCGAAGCGAAGGGCCGAGGAGTTGATGCAGTAGCGCAGGCCGGTGGGCTTCGGGCCGTCGTCGAACACGTGGCCGAGGTGCGCGTCGCATCGGCTGCACATCACCTCGACGCGGCTCAGCCCGAGGGTAAGATCGGCCTCGGTGCGTATGGACTCGTTCAGAACGGGCGAGAAAAAGCTCGGCCAACCGGTGCCGGAGCCGAACTTGGAGTCCGATCCGAAGAGCTCCTGCTTGCAACACACGCAGCGGTAGACGCCCCGGCCTTTGTGGTTCCAGTACTGGCCGGTGAACGCCGGCTCGGTGCCCTTGTGCCGCGTGACGAAGTACTGCTCCGAGGTCAGCTCGGTTTGCCACTGCTCGTCGGTCTTGGCGACTTTTTCGTCCATGATGCTCACCCGCCGCAGCGCGAAGGTACGACCCTCGTGCTGCGGCGCCGCGTGTGCGAAGTTGCGGTGATTACTTCTGCCGCTTCGACGTCCCCTTTATGGTCATCTTTCCCATGGGGCCGCTCTCCGTAAACGTCCAATCATGCGTATCCTTGTCCACGAACTTCATGCTGCCCTCGCCGCGTTTCTTGTTCCCTTGCGCGTCTATCGCTTCCCCCGTCGCACAGAATCCGTCGCAGTCCGTGCATGGGATCATCCAGCCCAACCCGATCTCGCCCCAGTCGCTCATGCTGAGGGTTCGATACTTCTTGGCTTTGCCGTCCCACATCCAGTAATCGACGTAGGTCATCTTTTGCCCCTCACCCATGTCGAAGGAGCCCTCGGACTTGACCGCCGCCCCGCCCAGGGCCCACTCGCTCTTCCCCGTCCCCGCAAACGTCGTCTGCGGCTCCTTCGATCCCGGAGGCCTATCCTTCATCATCTCTTCCTTCGAGGGACATACCATCTCCCCCGTCCAGTTCCAGGCTCCGATGACTCGCTCCAGCTTCTTCATCTCCGGCGCTGGACTCGGTTTCTTCGGCGGCTCTATAGGCATGGGCGGCTTCATGCAACCTCCAGCCAACACGAAGGTTGCGATCGTCAGACAGGTTCGTCGAAGCATGTCGGTCTCCTTCGATAAATAAGTTCCTTTTGAACGACGGTTCCTCGCGGGGGACGTCTCGGCGCATCACAGAGCCGCGAACGACGAGTCGTAGGATACCCTGGAACACGCCTCGCGCCAACAGCGCCGTCCAGGTCGATCATGGGATCGCCGGAGAGGACAGGATTGAGGGCCTGATGGACGGTCATCCCCAATCGGCAATTGGAAATTGGCAATCGGCAATCAGCGCCCGATGAGCTTGAGGAACTCCTTCTCATCCAGCGTCTCGACCCCCAACTCTTTGGCCTTGTCGAGCTTGGAGCCGGGCGAATCTCCGTAGACGACCAAGTCGGTCTTCTTGCTGACACTGCCCGCAGGCTTTCCGCCGAGTTCCTTAATCAGGTCTTGGACTTCCTTGCGGCCCATGCTGGAAAGCGTGCCCGTGACGACGACGGTCTTGCCGGCCAGCGGCCCGCCGGCGGCGCGGGATCGCTTGGGTTGGGTCATGTTGACGCCGGCGTCAGCGAGGCGGGCGACGACTCTTGTCCCGGCGACGCTTTGGAAGAAGTGAACGATGCTGGCGGCCAGTTCCGGGCCGACGCCTTCGACCTCGGTTAGCTCGTCTTCCCCGGCCGAAATCAGCTTCTCCATCGAACCGAAATGTTCGGCCAATAGCTCGGCCGTGCTGGCGCCGACGTGACGGATGTTCAAAGCCGCGAGAAGTCGTGACAACGGCTGCCGCTTGCTCCGTTCAGTTCCATCGAGCAGGTTGTCCACGCTCTTTTCACCCATGCGCTCCAGAGCGATCAACTCCTCACGCCGCTCGTGCAGGTGATAGAAGTCCGCGTAGTCACCCAGGAACCCTTGATCCACCAACGTCTCGACAAGGACCTGGCCGGCGCCTTCGACATCCATCTGGTTGCGGCCAGCGAAGTGGATGAGACGTTCCTTGAGTTGCGCGGGGCACGATGGGTTGATGCAGCGGATATAGACGCCGCCCTCGTCCTTTTCGACCTCACCCTTGCACACCGGGCACTTCGTCGGTCGTTTGATCGGCTTGGCGTCCTTGGGACGCTTTTCGGCGACGACGGCCACCACCTGCGGAATGATCTCGCCCGCCTTTTCGACAATCACCGTGTCGCCGATCATCACCCCGAGCCGATCCACCTGATCGAAGTTGTGCAACGAAGCGTGCCGCACCGTCGTGCCGGAAAGCTGCACGGGGTCCATCACCGCTCGCGGGGTAATCGTGCCGAGCTTGCCGACCTGATAATCCACTTGTCGCAGGACGCTCTCCGCCTGCTCCGCCGCGAACTTGTAAGCGATGCACCATCGCGGATAGCGACTGGTCGCGCCGAGGGCATCGCGCTGATCGAGCGCATCGACCTTGATGACCAGCCCGTCCGTTTCGTAGGGAAGCTTCTTGCGACGTTCATCCCATTCAGGTAATCGCTCGATGATTTCTTCTATCGAATCGACGACGCTGCGGTACGGGCTGGTCGGAATCCCCCAGCGCTTGAACTGGTCGAACAGCTCGTCGTCGGTGGCGGCCTTCAGCGGTTCGATTCGACCGAAACCGTGGGCGACGAACATCAGCCCCCGGCCCGCGACGCTGCGAGGATCGAGTTGCTTGAGCGTGCCGGTGGTGGCGTTGCGGGGATTGGCAAAGGTCGGCTCGCCAGCGGCTTCGCGTTCGGCGTTGAAACGGCGAAACGGCTCGTTGGGCCAAACGACCTCGCCCCGCACTTCGAGCACGTCGGGAACTTCCTTGCCGGTCAGCCGCAGGGGCACTGATCTTATGGTCCGCACGTTGGCCGTGATGTCGTCGCCGGTCGTGCCATCGCCGCGCGTGGCTGCTTGCTTGAAGAGGCCGCTTTCGTAGAAAAGCGATACGGCCACGCCGTCGATCTTCGGATCGACGATGTAGCGGTACTTCTCCCCGCCCAGCCCCTTGGCCACCCGTGCGTCGAACTCCCGAAGCTGTGTCTCGTCGTAAGTATTGTCGATCGAGAGCATGGGGACGGCGTGGGTGACGTGCTCAAACCCCTCGATCGGCGTTTCGCTCACCCGCTGCGTGGGTGAATCGGGCGTGACGAGGTCGGGGTGCTCGTCCTCAAGCTTCTTCAGTTCCGCAAGCAGCCTGTCATACTCGCGGTCGGAAATGACCGGTTCCCCGAGCACATAATAGGCGTGGTCGTGCTCGCGGATTTGCTGGCGAAGGTCGTCGATGCGTCTCGCGACAGAAGAAGCCATGCGCTCGTCACGCGGCGACATATTGCGGAACCGCCTCGCGGAGCACCTCGTCACGGAACGTTCGACTAAGTTCGGCGGCCGTACGAAGGTCCGCCTTCCTCCCAAGAACCTCGCCCAGTTCCAACTCAAGACCGGCCATGCGCAGGAGACCGGGCACGCAACCCGGCTCAAACTCGACGAGGATGTCGACGTCGCTTCCTTCGTCGAAATCATCGCGGAGGATCGATCCAAACAGTGACAGTCGTCGAATCCGGTTCCGGCGGCAGAACGCGGCGATCGAGGTCTCGGGAAAATCGACGCCTTGCAGAGTCATCGCTATCGGAAATCTCCGCGCCACCCACAAGTGGTGGTGCTAGATCCGCTCCAACGGGCCTGCGCTACAGGCCCGCGATACTCTACCCGCCATCGACGGAGTGGGTCTCGCCGGTGACGCCGGCCGATGCCCCACGACCCGTCGCCCTACTTCCTCTTCCCCTTCCACCGTGCGTACTTGCCCGCCTTGATTTCCGATTCGGCCTTCTTGAGCTTCTTCACGATGTCGGGTTCGGTTTCCAAGATGTCCAGGGTCTCAAGGAAGGACTCGTACTCCCCAAAAGGGATCAAGGCGCTGACCGGCTTGGAGTCCTTGACGATCACGAACGACTCGCCGAGTCGTTGGTTACGCCGAGTAAGTTCGGGGAGTTTTTTCTTTGCCTCGGTCATGGAGATGAATCGAGCCATTGCAAGTGCCGATCCCTCAGTTCCGCGCGTAACTCACCCAATCCTACAGGAACTCGATGCGGCCGACCATATCGTCCGCCGTCCGATACCGCCCGAGCGCGACCAGCGCCATCGTCACGCGCCCAACGGAGAAGCGCCGCACGGGGCAGAAGACGATCCCGCAATGGCTCACGCCCTCTTTTGCGAGCCGGAGGAAGTCCGCATCGTGCGTCACAGCCACGCGCCTTTGAGCGCCCGCGAACTCGAGCTGCTCGCGATCGGAACAGCCGTTCAACCCCGATTCGGCGGAGGTCGTCACCTCGATCCCGCGTCGCCGCAAGGCCTCCGCCAACGCCGGATCGATATTCTCATCCAGGTGGAAGCGGACTGTCATCGGCGTCCCTGCCGGAGCCGGCCAGGTACTCGGCCTTGAAGCGATCGACGAACTCGTCGTCCTCGCGCATCTGGCGGTCGACTTCCGCCCGGTTGTCGTGGTAGTAGGCCAGGGCAGCGTGCACGTCCGCGAGAGTCACGTGCGGAAACATATTCGCGATGTCATCCGGCGAGCGACCAAGCTCGGTCCAAGCCACGATATCCTGGACCCGGATCCGCGTGCCCGCTAGGCAGGGCTTCCCGCCGGCAAAGTCCGGATTCACCTCAATATGAGGGGCAGGGGTTCTTCGCATGTGCAACAGTATAGTCGTGCAATCGGCGATCGCCAAACGTCCGAAAGACTGGCCGCGATGCTCACAGCCCGACGATATTGTAACCCGCGTCGACGAAGATCGTCTCGCCGGTCACGCCGGAGGAAAGATCGCTCGCCAAGTAGACGGCCGTCTTTCCGACCTCGTCGGCGTCGATGTTGCGGCGCAGCGGGGTCTTCTTTTCGACCCATGCGAAGATTTCGTCGATTCCCCCGACGGCCATCGAGGAGAGCGTCTTGATCGGACCGGCGCTGATGGCGTTGACGCGGATGCCGAACTCGCCCAGTTCCAACGCCAGATACCGCACGCACGCCTCCAGAGCGGCCTTGGCGACGCCCATCACGTTGTAGCCCGGGACGGCCTTGTCACTGCCGTAGTAGGTCATCGCCAGGATCGACCCGCCCTTGGGCATCAACGCCTTCGCCCGCCGGGCCATCGCCACCAACGAATAGGCCGAGATGTCCAGCGCCTGCGCGAACACCTCGCGCGGGGTCTCGGCGAACTTGCCGGGCTTGAGGTAAGTACCATCGGCGAAGGCCAGCGAGTGGACCAGGAAGTCGATCGTCTCGAACCGCTCGCGCGTCGCGGCGAACGTCGCGTCCAGGTCGGCGTCCTTGGCCACGTCGCACGGCGGCAGCCAGCCGTTCGCCACCCCGATCTCCTCCAACGCTTCTTGGACGCGTCTCTCGCTCTTCTCGCCCGGCAAGTACGGAAACCCGCACAACGCCCCCTCGCCGACGAAACCCTTGGTGATATGGCAGGCGATGCTGCGATCGTTGGCGATGCCGAAGATCAGCCCCTTACGCCCTTCGAGTAGTTTCATAGTGTCATCGCGTCCATGCACGTTTCCATCCAAGGACCGTATTCTCGCCCACCCGCCGAGTTCTGCAATCCCGACGTTTGACGAGTCGTGTCAGGGCTGCATCCCGTTTGGAGTGGCGAATATGCCTACGGGATGCCATTCCGAACGCAGCGATGTCATTCTGAGCGGAGCGAAGAATCTTCTTACGTGTCGAGATGCTCCGCTCCGAGATTCTTCGCTCCGCTCAGAATGACGCGAAACGTTCACCCCCGCCACCTTTAACGGGACGCACCCCGCCGCGCCGGGTTCAAATCGTGCCCACCGAAAGCCGATGGACTTGCACGAAGGTTCGCCGATGGTGTACCGTACACAAGGGCGAACGCCACATCGGAGCTTGGGAGGGTCCGACGCGAACCGGAACTAAGCCATGGCCGAGGAACTTTACGACGTCGCGATCATCGGCGCCGGACCCGCGGGTGCGACGGCGGCGACCATTCTCGGTCGTCGGGGATACCAGGTGGCGCTCGTGGACCGGGCCGCTTTCCCTCGCTCCGTGACCTGCACCGGCTGGCTTAGCGCCAAGGTCGAGCCGCTCCTGACTGACCTAGGGCTTCCCGCCAAGGCCCTTCTGGAGTCACCCTTTCGGGACGTCACCCTCTACAACGCCGATCTTACCAAGAGCACCAAGCCCCGCTTTGAATCCTCCGTCGGCTACCTTGTCGATCGCGCCCGGTTCGACAACGCCATCGCCGGCGCGGCCGTGAAGCACGGCGTGACGCTTTCTCAGGCTTCTGCGGTTACGGATATCCGTCTCAACGAGCGGTCCGTCTCCATGACTCTCGCCAATCGCCGACGGATTTCGAGCCGATTGCTTTTGCTGGCCTCGGGTCGGGGGTCGGAACTTCCCGATCGCATCGGCTTCCCGCGTCAGACGGGAGGCAACCCGCTCTGGACGGCCCAGGCCGAGGCCAAGCTCCCCACATCCGCCGCCGCTGCACGCGAACCTCACGTCGGCGTGGTTCTGGGACTGGACGGCGGCGGCAGCTTCGGATTGTTTTGCACGTGCAAGGATCGCGCGTTGGTCAACGTCAACTGGGCGGGCAGTCGTGATCGCACCATTCCCGTGCTGCTCGAACTGTGCAGAACGGCTTTCCAGCGACGTATCGTGCCCCTGGACTTGTCGCCGCAGGCCGCCGCGGCGGAGATCACTCGCAGTCCCGCCTCTGCGGCCCTGGATATGGATTCCCACGTCGGCAAACACACGCTGCTCATCGGCGACGCCGGCGGTTTCATCTCCGCCGCCAGCAACGAGGGCATCTACCCGGCGATGTGGTCCGCGAAGCTCGCCGCCCAGGCGATCGACGCGGCCCTGCAAAGCGACTTTTCCCAGGACGAGCTCATGACCTTCGACTCCCTGTGGCGGACGCAAATGGCCGATCATCTGCGTTCGCCGCACACCGACATCCGATTCCTGCTCCCCCTCATTTTCCAGAATCAACCCCTGGCCGACCGCATGGGCGCCGCCTTTTTCTTCGGTGACAACCTGTAGCGCCACCCCTTGTGGGTGGCGCGGCACAGTGGTTGCGGAGCTGTGGGACCGACCCTGTGGGACCGACTTTCCAGTCGGTCAAGAGACGCCGATTCATAGGATTACCCCTACGCCGCTCGAATATCCCGTCGGATAAATACGGTGAGCCCGCAGACCCAGAGACTCAACCCAACGCCGAGGAGAACGATCATGTCCCCCAGCGGCGAGGCCTGCCCCTGGAGAATCCCATAGGGGCGATAGTAATTCAGCAAACTCACAACCGATACGGTTTTCACGAGGGCGTTGAACGTCGACATCGAGCTTAGAAACAGGGACGCCATCAGAATCGCAAAGGCCGCTCCCATGGCCCGACCTCGACGATCACACACCGAGGACAAGAACGCCGACATTCCCCCGGCGGCGAGCGACAGGGCGTAGAGATTGAGTGCGACCAGCGACAACTGCCCCAACGAGCCGACCCGCTCCAATCCTGAAATCCAATTGCCGACCAGGTTCCCTCCTAAGCCCGCTCCTACGACCAACAGCCCGGCGAGGATGAACACGACGGACTCCGAAACGTAGACGCTCGTCCGCGTCACCGGCAGGGCCAGCAACACGTCCAAAGTTCCACGGTCCACTTCCCCGGCCGGGACGCGCGTACAAACGACGATCGCCTGCGCCCAGACCAGGGCCAGCACGATCGGATGAATCCAGCCGAGCATCGAAAGGACGGCCGGACCCACGGTTCCCACCTCCGCGCCGAGCAGGGCCGCGAATATCTTCTGTATGAACTCCAGTGGCAGGAACTTGTCGGAGAACTCCTTGTGGAACGTCGCCAGCATCATCCCTATCAAAAGCTCGAACACAAATAGACCTGCGGCGAACAACAGTGTGCTCACCCGGGTTTCGCGCACCGCCCTGTAGATGAGTCCGAGGCTCATTCCGCCACGCCAACAGCTTTATCGGAACCGGGAGCGCAAGCGACCGGCCTTGAGTTTTTCGGCCCTTTGGGGTTAGCCCCGCGCTCGCGCTTGGGGTTCGGATAGATTTTAGACATAAAAGCCGCGAAACGTTTCCGTGAGATCAGGCGGTTCAAGGATGACGTCCTCGATCGGCTGGTCGGCGATCCAACGCAAGAGACCCGTCACCGGGCCTCGCACCACGCCACGCCACTGCAACGTGCCACGCTCGATCCAATCGACGCCGTCCGGCGGCTTGCTCCCTCGCAGGGCATCCTCAACGGATCGCCAACGAAGGGTCACCCTGCGTCGGGCCCGCGATCTCAGACCTTCCAATGATTCATGGGCGACCAGTCTGCCGCTGCGCAGGATTGCCACCCGACTGCATAGGTCCTCGACTTCGCTAAGCGTATGACTGGACAGGAGCACCGTGCCGCCCGCGGCAACAGCAGCGCGCAGGCGGCGATAGAGTTTTTCCTGCATCAGCGGATCGAGGGACGCCGTCGGCTCGTCCAGGATCAGCAGCCGCGGGGCGTGCGCCAGCGCGATCACCAACCCCAGCTTCTGTCGCATCCCACGCGACATCGCCCGAACGCGCACATCGGGGTCCAGACCGAACTCTTCCGCGAGTTCCGCTCCCGCCCTCGTCAGATCGCCGCCGCGCACCCGCCCGAACGTCCGCATCGCCTCCCGACACGTTAACCACGGGTATAGTCGTAAGTCTCCGGGAAGGTAGCCCACCTCCGCCTTGATTCGGGCGCCGTCCCGCCAGCAATCCAGCCCGAATACGCGCGCCGCCCCGCTGCTGGGCCGCAAGAACCCCATCAATATCCGGATCGTCGTTGTCTTCCCCGACCCGTTCGGGCCGAGGAATCCGAACATCGTCCCCTCGGCCACGCGCAAGTTCAGGCCCTCGACGCCGACGCGACGACCGTAGTTCTTGGTCAGCCGCTCAACGGTCACGACGTCCATGAGAGTATTGTCGATTGTCGGATGTCGATTGTCGAATGTGAGCGGAGCTTCGTCAGAGGAGTCGTCGTAATTCGTGGCAGACGAATTCCACGTCCTCTTCGGTCAGTTCGTGGTGGAATGGCAGCGCGATCGTCCTAGCGGCCACCGTCTCGCAAACGGGGAAGTCACCGGACTTGTACCCGAACCGCTCGACGTAGAAGGGCTGGAGATGAATGGGTGCGAAATAGTTGCTGCAACCAATTCCCCTTGCCGCGAGGGTCTTCAGGATTCGGTCGCGGTCGATCTGCGTGTAGCGGTCGGCCAGACGCACGACGAAGACAAACCAGCTCATCTGGACATGCGGAGAAACTCTCTGTAATGCGATCCGATGTTCATCCGCAAGACGCTGCTGATACCAACCGCAGACGCGACTTCGCGCGGCCAGCAGTTCCTCGATCCGACGAAGTTGTACGATCCCGATCGCACAGTTGATGTCGCTCAGGCGATAGTTGTAGCCCATCCGCGGATGAGCAAGCCACCCGCCGCCGGCGTCCCGGCCCTGATTGCGCATCGAGCGGCACAAGTCGGCGATGGCGTCGTCGTCGGTGACCACCATCCCGCCCTCACCCGTGGTAATCTGCTTGTTGGGATAGAACCCGAACACCCCCGCGTCCCCGAGTGATCCCGCCGGTCGCCCCCGATAGCGACTGCCCAACGATTCGCACGAATCCTCGATGACCCGTGCGTGGTGCCGCTGAGCGATCTCGCGAATCGCGTCCATGTCCGCGATTTGTCCGAAGACGTCGACGGGCAGGATCGCCTTCGTCCTTGGCGTGACCGTCGTCTCGATGCGACGCGGATCGATGTTCCACGTGTCCGGCTCGATGTCCACGAAGACGGGCTTCGCTCCCTCCATCAACACGCAATTGGCCGAGGCGACGAATGAAAAGGGAGTAGTGATGACCTCGTCCCCCTCCCGAATGCCCATCGCCCGCACGATCAGGTGCAGCCCCGTCGTTCCGTTGGCGCACGCGATCGCGTGCCGCGTCCCGCAATAACGAGCGAAGTCGGCCTCGAACTCGGCCACTTTCGGTCCCATGCTGAATTGCGGGGTCTTCAACACCGCGACGACGGCGTCAATCTCGGCCTGGGTGATGTTGGGCCGGGCTAGGGGGATGGAACGTGGGGTCACAAAACACTCCAGCGGCAGCGCAGGCGCCTTTGGCATTCGCTCTCGAGCGGCATTATAGTGTTTCGCGGTCGACACCGATATTTCTTCGGCGATGCGCCGCACCGAGTGTGGCAGTGAAAAGCGAGCCCGTCATGCGAAAGTCCTCCAAATCCCCCCGGGTCCACGGCGATCGTGAAGTTCGAGCGGCGCGTCGCCCGCCTCGACCGCTGCTGTCCGATAACGCCTGGCGCGACGCCATCGAGCACCACACCGCTCGCGTAGGCATCATCGGCATGGGCTACGTCGGGCTGCCGCTCATGCGCACTTTCTGCGCCGCCGGATTCTCCTGTTTGGGTTTCGACATCGACGAGGGCAAGGTTGAGAAGCTCAACGCCGGGCGGAGCTACATCAAGCACATCCCCTCGTCGCTCATTAAGAAAGTGCTCGGCGAAGGCCGTTTTCGGGCCAGCGCCGATCCCAAGTCCCTGCGGGAATGCGACGCGATCCTGATTTGCGTCCCCACCCCGCTCACCAAGATGCGCGAGCCGGACATGAGCTACGTCGAGAGCACCGCGCACTTGATTGCCGACCATTTGCAGCGCGGGCAGTTGATCGTCTTGGAGAGTACGACCTATCCCGGCACGACGCGGGAGCTAATGAAGCCCATCCTCGAAAGCAGCGGGCTTCGGGTGGGGACGGATTTCTTCCTCGCCTTTTCGCCGGAGCGCGAAGACCCAGGCCGCACCGATCACACCACTGAGACCATCCCCAAGGTCGTCGGCGGTTACGAGCCGCGCAGTCTCAAGATCGCCGCCGCGCTCTACGGCGCCGCCGTCCGCCGCGTCGTGCCCGTGTCGAGTTGCGAAATCGCGGAGGCCGCTAAAATCCTGGAGAACGTCTACCGCTGTGTGAACATCGCCCTCATCAACGAACTGAAAATCACCTTTGACAAAATGGGCATCGACGTATGGGAAGTGGTGAAGGCCGCCGCGACGAAGCCCTTCGGCTTCCAGCCCTTCTACCCCGGCCCCGGACTCGGCGGCCACTGCATCCCCATCGACCCCTTCTATCTCACCTGGAAGGCCCGGCAGTACGGAGTGAGCACGCGGTTCATCGAGCTGGCCGGCGAGATCAACACGGCCATGCCCGAGTACGTCGTCAACCGCCTCGCCGAAGCCCTCAACGCCAGACGTAAATCCATCAAGGGATCGAAGGTGCTCGTATTGGGTCTGGCCTACAAAAAGGACGTGGACGACATCCGCGAGTCGCCCTCCATCGAACTGATTGAGATCCTTCAGCGTCGCGGGGCCGCGGTCGACTACAACGATCCCTACATCCCCCGCACGCCCAAACAGCGCGAGCACAACCTGGGCATGACCAGCAAGAAGCTCACCGCGGCCGCCCTAAAGTCCTACGACTGCGTCCTCATCGCTACCGATCACACGGCCTACGATTACGATTGGATCGTCCGCCACGCCAAGCTGATCGTCGACACGCGAAACGCCACCGCCGGCGTCAAACCCAACCGCGCCAAGCATGCCCTGAGCCATGCCCTGAGCTGCGAAGGGCACGCCCTGAGCCATGCCCTGAGTTGCGAAGGGCGCGAAGGGATCGTCAAGGCGTAGCCGCCTAATTCTACAACGCTGAGTTCGGCCTGAGGGGTTGGAAGGGGCTTCAGCGATTCAGGCCGCTTCAGCGGCCTTCCCGCCGCTGAAGGCGGCGCCTCAGGCCAGCCGTTCACGGCTGGTGACGCAATCGACCCCCCACACCGCTCCCTCAGCCCGTTTCAACGGGCTTTCCTTCAACCCGCGCGGCGGCTCCCCTTTACGCGGAGCGTCAAGGGCGACCCCGCGGACACCTCACGGACCGCGAGCGCCAGCGACCGGCCCGGCTCTGAAATCCGAAATCTCAAATCCCTCCGCACCATTCACACCCTTCCAACTCTTCAACCTTTCAACCCCAATCCCGCGCAAGTGATCCGGTTCTCTCCGCCCGCTTGGCTGGCCAACGGGGGGCAAGATGATAAGCTGCTGTGAATGGTTACGGACTTCAAGGGTAAAGGCGACCTCATCTACATCGACCCGCCGTTCAACTCCAAGCGCAACTACGAGGTCTCCTGGGGCGAGACCAAGGAGAAGCGCGCCTTCGAGGACCGCCACGCCTCCACCCAGCCCTACATCGAGTACATGCGCCCGCGCTGCGTCGAGCTCGCCCGCGTCAGTGACCTACCCCAATAGAAGTGAGATCTAAGACATGCCGAGTCCCGCTTATGAAACTCACGAGGATGAGTACTGGTACAACGTATCGCCTCAGGATGACCTACCTCTTGCGGGCAGCGTTGACCTGGATATCGATCTTCAAGCTCTTTCTCAATTCTTCGTCAGCCTTTCGGCCCTTCCCGACATTGGTGCCGCATCGGAACATATCCGGGCGGCCCTGATTGCTAACCCGATCCTCTTCAGCTACGCCCGTCAGTTTGTCGGCCTCAGCGACAAACGCGCTTATCTTGACCTCTCTTATCTTGCAAGCCGCACCGCGCATCCCACTCAATCAAACAGCCTCAGCGGCTGTCACCCATGGACGCTGAGCCGGCATCCGATGGCGTTTTTTCTGCGCCTGCTGAGCGGCTCTAAGGGAAGGCAAGTCCAAATCGCCACCGCGGACATGGTCGCCTGCTACTTGGTCCGCCAGGGGCTCTACGACGCTGCGAAAGGGTTCGCTGGAATGTCAGAAGCATTGATGGAGCTTGTATACACACGCCTCATCGCTCCGAAAGAGTATCAGCAGAAGGCGGCGAAGCGACGTGGACACGGGTGCGAAGCCGCCCTAGCCGCCGTCCTAGAAACATCCGGCGTCTCGCTCCTGCCGCCCAACAAAGCAACGAACCCAATGGGTGCCTCTGATCCTCATTTGAACCTCGATACCATGAGTGTCACAACCCGATCCGCGGGCTCAACTCACGCGTTTGATATGCTCATAATGAACCGAACACAACGACTTGCCGTTGCAATCCAGTCCCTCATTCATTCATCCGACCCAGGGCAATACGGCGTTGACAAGAGTAACGAAACCGTCGCAATTGCTAACAAAATTGCGCAATGGAATGCTTCGCGCCCCTCTGACGTCCCCGTCGAACTCTGGGGACTGGTTGACGGCGTTGGCTTCAGCGAAAACAAGCCAGATACCATTAACAAGCTCCTCAGGCACTTTCACCACTTTGTTCAGATTCGTACTCTCTACAAGGCACCCCTACGGCTTCATCACCTCGGGCATGTTTGTATTCGTGCAGTTAGTTTTTCGAATTACTACGACCCCGAGGACATCGCCTCGATTAGACGCCTCTACGTGCCCCCGAATGTAGCAATCATAGCCTCAGCAGACGATCTCACCGGTCCTATCACATCGATTCCGTGTGGAGAAGGAGTCGTTTATCTCTGACGGCTATACACCTCAACCCGTACAAGCTCCGGCCTAATCCATCAAGGTCCCTTCGAATTCTCCGTAGCCTTGTAGCGTCGTTCCTGCGAGTCGCAGAGTGCCCCTCTCGGCAAGCCTGCGAAATCCCAACGTGCAGCGCGTCCTGTTCATCGAACTGGGGGAGACCCAACGACCGTATAACGCTCGTCGAAATCTGACGCTTGCTTGCGCATGAGTTAACGTAGCTGCGAATTACCGTCATCGACAATAATCCCGCCAGAAAGTAGGCCGCCTCCGCGGCCTCAAACGGCACGAACATTACTTTGTCATTAGGCAAGACCGGCTTCTCCTCCGCAACCGTTTCAATAACGCACACCGTAAACTCGCTCGCGATGTACTTCCAGCACACCTTGTATGGCGCAAAAGTGTACTCACCGATACGCTGCAGAGTATAGAAATACTTCTCTAATATTCGCTTCTCCCACCCCGCAAAGCCTTGTCTTGCCCCCAGCACGCTACGCATCGAACAGAGGTAGCGATACGTATACGGAAATGTGTCCTTGACCACCTGTTCGTCAAGCGGATACATCTTCGTTTTGCGCGTGTGCGGGCACAATAAAAAAACCTCCGCGTCGTAATTCCACATCTGAATATCTCTGCCCCGCACGACAGAGAACACGAGTGCACTCTCAAGGAAGACCTGCGACGCTGGAACCGGTCGTTTCACTCGCTCGATGATATTCTGATACTCACATAATGTCCCCGGCGCGGATCTCTCCACACGACGTAGGTAAAACACGCCGTTAGCTCCTCCCGTGAAAACGCCCATCCGCGGTACGTAAGTATTAGACCCTTGCACCGACGCGAACGACTCCGACGCTGCATCGTCCGCAATCAACCACCGACACGCGGCGTTTTTCGGATCTGTCCTATGCGCAGACTTCTCCTTCTTAGTCACACGGGCTGACACGACACTCAAGGGGTCAGCGATATCCGGCTTCCACCGATCGGCGCTCTTACTCCATTCGGTGACGGGCACTGGAAACAGCGTAGGTGAACCTTTCGTGATCTGCCAGGCGGCGGCATCGGTGTTGGCTCCCAAAAACACCCGTAAGCCGGAAAACGTGCGAATGTGGCGCAGTCGAAGGGGGCGTGCGCAATCTACTAAAGACAATCGCCGTAACCCGCGCGCCGCAAGATCTGAATGCATCGCTGCAGGTCGGAGAACTACAGCGCTTCTGCCGCCCTCCACAAGATACATGTCCCAGCACACCATCAAAGCCAGGGTCGACAAGTCTTCCTTCAGGAACGCGGCATTCAAACCCTTTACTTTGAATAAATCGTAGAGCGTCCAAGCGCTGGTCAAGGTGTCTCTGTAAGAGCGCGGGATGTACTCCCACCCGACCCACGGAGGATTTGTTACCACTACATCTGCGCCCTTGACCTTATTGACGAACAACTGTTCCCAAACGCGGCGATCGCGTGGGGAGACTGGTCCAGCCGACGGTAGGTCAGACGTATCACAACGGACATCTACCCAATTAGAGATACGTAGCCCATATTCGCAGAGTCGGTCGACGATACTCGGTATCGTGTGAGTTGAGGAATGCTTCGGCGGCTTAACTTCCTCGCCATCAACGATCAACGTGGGCGCCCACAAGCCGCATGACGACCGCCGCAGACCTTCTGCCAACGCTGGCCCAAGCGAGTCTGCACTCACGATGTTCAGATGGAAGGGTGTCTTATGAACATCTCGATGCCGACTCAGGTATACGGCGAGATTCGCGCGTGCCGCAGCACACGCTGTCGGGTTGAGGTCTATACCTAATAAATTTGGCAATACGTCGGTGGGAGTCATGCCCGAGCGCACGGCTCGTTCCATGGCACAAAGGAGGAACACGCCGGACCCACAGAACGGGTCCACCAGTCGTTCCGCTGGCGTCCAATTGACATCGTCGATTAACAATTCAGCTAACCACTGTGGTGTGTAGAACTGCCCGGTTAGGTGCAAGAGGTTTTTGGGAAACAGCGAGTGGTGCACCACCTGAAGCGGGTCTAATCCCGGAATGATTAACCGACGATCGTCCCAGAGAGCACCCAAGTCGGCTAGTCCGTTCCGCAGCTCCACCAGCTCGTCATTACTGCAGCCATCGACCGCCCACATAAAGTCGAAAGCATGTGCGGACCCAAAGATGCCATGTTCGTCGAGCAACTCGCCGGAGATGAGTTTTCTTAGAAATAACCGAAATGTAGGTCGCGAGAATGACCTAATGTCCTCGATAAACGGCCGAGGCTGTTTTTCAAATGCCGACGTTGCTACGAGGCTGCAAATAAGAAAGAAGTACCCCTCAAGGGCCAGCACTGCATCTAGAGCCACATCGTCCGTCGCTAATAATCCGAGCGTCCGCTGCAACTCAGAAAAATCTACGGCCCTTTGCCCCTTCATTTCGCCATAAACGTGCGAAAGGCGGCAGCGCAAGGGTGCTATTGTCGACGGAGGCGAATTACGACATGCGCGTGCTAACGACCCGAGTGGGCGACGACAGTTTTGGATGTTAATCAGCATGTTGGGCATCCGGTCCGCTTGTCTTGAACGGTACGAATGTACACAAAATAGTGCACACAGTCAATCGCCCGGTTCCGAACCGCCGAAGGCAGTCGCGGATTCTGGCGGCGTGGGTACGAAGGCAGCCAGTCCCGTCAAACGCCGGGAGTTATAGGACCTTAATGGTCGAATTCGAATGAATTAGGGACAGTCCCCTATTGTCCTCGCCCGATTTCTTCGTCCCTTCGTCCCCTTGTCCCTCCGTCCCTACTCGTGTGATCGCCCTGCGATCGTCCTCCCACCGATCACCCGGCAAGTTATAGGGGTAGAGACCTTGCAGTTACGCCCGTGTCAGTAGGTGGACGGCGGACCGCTTCGGGTATGCGCCGGGAGTGTAAGTTTTGTTCCACGTGGAACAACGTGATAGTCGCAGCCAATGGCACCGGAACGCACGTTGACGCCCAGCGGCACCTGGCACGAAAACGGGACTCGCGCTCACGACGCCGGGACGCGATTACGCAACGGCTGAGGCGTCGGTCTTTGTGACGCGGACGATCTCCTCGACGGTGGTCATCCCCGCGAGGACTTTGGACCAGCCGTCCTCGCGCATCAGTTTGAGACCGTTCTTGCGGGCAACGGCCTGTAGATCGGTCGCGGAACGCCGCTGGACGATCAGCTCGCGCAGTTGATCGGTAATCATCAGCATCTCAAAGATGCCAACCCGACCCCGGTAGCCGGAGTTGCGACAATCCCGGCAGCCGGCCCCGCGGTAGAGCTTCTGGCCCTTTTCGACCTTGAAGTCGGCGGGAACATCGGCTTTTTCCGGGATGTATTCCTGGCGGCACTCCTTGCAGATTCGCCGCACCAGCCGTTGGGCGAGGACGCCGCTGATGGCGCTGGAAACGAGGAACGGCTCCACGCCCATGTCCAAAAGTCGCGTGGTCGCGGTGACGGCGTCGTTGGTGTGCAGGGTGCTGAAGACGAGGTGCCCGGTGAGGGAGGCGTTGATCGCCACCTCGGCCGTATCCAGGTCGCGGATTTCGCCCACCAGGATCACGTCCGGGTCATGTCGAAGGAAGGATCGCAGTGCGGAGGCGAAGGTAAGCCCGATGTGCGGTTTGATCTGCACCTGCGAGATGCCGTCGAGGTAATACTCGATCGGGTCCTCGATGGTAAGAATCTTGATGGCGTCGCTGCGGATGGTGTTGAGGGCGCCGTACAGCGTCGTGGTCTTTCCGGAGCCGGTCGGCCCGGTGACCAGGATGATTCCGTACGGCTGAGAGATCAGGTGCTGCACACCGGCCAGGGCCTCGTCGATCAACCCCAACTGGTCGAGGGAGAGGAGCACCGACTGCTTGTCGAGGATGCGCATCACTACCGCCCCGCCGAAGGCGGTGGGGATGATGCTCACGCGGAGGTCGATGTCACGGTTTTGGGCCTTGATCTTAAAGCCCCCGTCCTGCGGGAGCCGTTTCTCGGCGATGTTGAGGTTCGACAGAATCTTGATGCGGCTGACGATCGCGGCGTGGAAGCGGCGAATCTCCGGCGGCACGTTGGTGGTGTGCAGGACGCCGTCGATGCGATAGCGAATTTTCAGGTCGTTCTCGTACGGCTCGATGTGCACGTCGCTGGCCCGGTCGCGGATGGCTTCGAGGAGGATTTCGTTGACCAGCTTGACGACGGTCGCTTCCTGGGCCTGCTCGATCAGATCGGCGTTGTCCGTATCGACCTCGCTGATCACTTCGACGTCCGATTCCCCGATCATCGCCTCGACGGTCTGGCCGCCGACGCCGAAGTGCTGCTTGATGATCCGCGAAATCTCCTCCGTGGTGGCCAGCACCGTCTCGATCTTCGCCCCCATGAGCATTCGCAGCTCGTCGAAGGCGTAAAGGTTGAAGGGGTTGTTGGTCGCCACACGGATCGTGCCGTCGTGCCGGTCGATGGGGATCACCCGGTCGCGGTGGACCACCTTGGAAGGAGTCTGTTTCAGCAACTCGACGTCGATGGGGATTTCGCTGAGATCGACCAGGGGGATGGAGAGCTGTTCACTGTAGATGGCCAGGTAGTCGCGCTCGTTGATGAAGCCGAGCCGGACCAGGCAATGCTCGATGCGTTCGGAGGGCTTCCGCGCCGCCTTGGCCTGCTTGAGCTGCGCGGCGGTGATGACCTTACGCTGTTGAAGAAGCTCGCCGAGACTCACGGACACATCTCATTCCTAAACAGCCGGCCAAACCGATCCCGGGTCGTGCCGCCCCTCGCCAGCCAACGTGCGCGCGGCCCCATCGTCCCTCCGTGACCCCTTATACACCCGATCGGCCCCCCGGACTCACTCCGTCACCCGGATCGTAACCATCGTTTTGGCAACGGGTTACAGCTCCGCGAGATGGAGTCAACGCGAAAGCGTCTACTGTGTCTGCCGGCCGTTGCGCTTTCGAGGCGATACCTGCTTGAGGGCTTTTTCGATGCGTGCGATGGTCGCCACGCTGGGGGCATGTTGACCGCGCTCGAGGCGACGGAGCGTTTCGTTCCGAATGCCCGCGAGTTTCGCCAGTTCCAACTGCGTCAGCCTGGGCTGGACGCGAGATCGTATGATGTTCCGCGCCAGACTCGCCCGCGCATACTCCACCGCCGGGTATTTGTGGCCGGCGTCGCGCTCGGGGTCAAAAGGACTCATCGACGGCGTCCGTTGCGTTTTCCCGCGGCGGCCCGTCTGAGCGCCCGGTCGATCTTCTCAACCGTGCGGACCGTTGGTGAGTGCCGTCCGGTTTCCAAGCGGCAAAGGGTTTCTTGACGCACCCTGGCCAGTTTCGCCAATTGCCCTTGGGTAAGCCCCAGGGCCTTTCGCTCGCGGAGGATGTCGCGGGCGATCGTGGCGCGAACGAACTCAAGGGCTGGAACGTTGCCGTCCTCATCGGGTGTTGGCAACGGCGGAAATCGTTTGCCTTTTCGTTTTAGGTGCGCTCGCCCGCGATGCTTTGATGAGCGGACCAACGTGTCGGCTTTGTTGGGTGAAAACCTAGTCAGAAAACGACGAATCCTTTGTTCGAGCGGCCCCAGGCTTCGAATCTGGCACTCCCAGACAATAAGGATCGACCAACCTAACCTCCTAAGGTGCCGCCGGTTTCGAGCGTCCCGTCGGTTGTTGGATTCGAGCTTGTTCCGCCAGAACGCGACGCGCGACTTTGGCAATCTGCGACCATTGAAGCACGCGTGGCGGTGCCAAAAGCAACCGTGAACGAAAACCACTACGTGCCGCCCGCTGAGAACGATGTCCGGGCGTCCGGGAAGGTCGCGCCGGTGCAGTCGATAGCGATACCCCATCGTGGTCAAGAGGTGACGGACAACGCGCTCGGGGTGGGTATCCTCACCTCGAACCCGTGACATCCGCTCGCTTCGCTGCCCTGGAGTCAGGGTGTCCATCTCTGCCCGCGCTCCTTGCGGGTTGTTCTCGTAACGAACATGATAGCGGAATGCTTCACTCACTTGAGCGAATCGAGCCAACCATGCCGATTCGACAGTTCGTCACCTTCATGGAGTAGGTAGGGTTGCTCGCATGGAATATGGAAGGTTGCAAACATCGCCGACGCAGGCAAGGATTCCCGCATGAGCGGGCAGCGCATCGAGACGTTTCGGGTCGGGAGACTTTATTCCAGCCAGGAGATTCAGCACGCGCTATGCGTAGGCAACGCGGGAGGCGTGCGCCTCAACATCGGCGACGACGACGTGGTGCGGCGGACCGTCATCATGACGTCCGTGCCGACCGCGCGGCAGGCAAAAGAGAATCCGTACCACGATCGGATTGAGGGCGATACGCTCGCATACACCGGCGCAGGGCGCGAGGGTGACCAGTCGCTTGCCGGCGTGAACAAGCGACTCCCGCAACAGGGCCGCGCCAATTTTCCAATGTACGGCTTTCTCATCGTCGGGAGTCGGCGCGACCGTTCGATCGGGCCGAAGCGATGGAAGTTCCTGGGCTTGCTCGAGTACCTGCGGCACTACCCCGACACACAAGTGGACACGCGCGGCGCAATCCGCAAAGTATGGCTCTTTGAGTTCCGCGTTCACGGGCAGCCGGAATTGGTCATCGTTGACAAGGACTACGAAACATCCGAAATGGTGCTTACGGCATCCCGCGCCGTGAACCGCGCCACAGACGATGAGGGTGCAATCGCAGAACCTCCGCAGGTAGATGGCGTGCCCACCCAAGCGTTCGATCCGGCGGAGTTGGAGGGTATCAGGAGCCACCTCCTCGCCAAACCCCCTGAGCGTTTCGAACATTTTATCAAGGATTTGCTGATCGCAACGGGCTACGAGCGTGTGGGTGTGACGAAGTTCAGCCAGGACGGGGGCGTGGACGTGAACGCCTACGCCAGCGCGGTCATGTGGCCCGTCGAAAACATGCTCGTACAGATTCAAGCGAAGCGATGGTTGCACACGGTCGGACGCAAGGAAGTAGCGGAGTTGCGCGGCAGTCTACAGCCGTTCGCGCGGGGGGCCGTCGTCACAACAAGCCATTACAGCAAGGCAGCCGTCGTGGAAGCATCCAGCGCGGGTAAGGCGCCGATCGTGCTCGTGGACGGCTACTCACTAGCGCGACTCGTCAAGATTGCCCGTGTCAAAATCGAATGACCGCCCGTCCTTCAGATGAACCGATCGAAACGGGAACACCTTGCGGATCGCCAACTCCAACTCGTTGCGTGCTTCGCGTAGGTCGCTGGCACGATCTACGTCGCTGTGCAACTGCATTTCCCGAAGAACCTTCAGTGCATGCGCGGCGGCAACAACCAGGGGCAGCTCGTGGCGTGGATGCTCGAATGGGCCTTCGACCGTCACAAGCCGCGAGAATCGCCGTTTGGTGGCCTCGGCTTCTCGGCGGGTCTCGCATATGGTGACTTGGTTGTCCGAGTCGTAGAGGGTAAATACAGATTCGTATGCCTGTCGTTTCATGCCTTTTCCTTACGCGGCGCGGGACAGTTGTCGCTCGCGAGGATGTAGTGCGTCTTCCTCGTGGGTGGGTGTTGGAAAGCTGAACTCGACGCCGAGATCGGCTCGCACGCCTGCGATAACCACACGCTCTCGCCTCTGCGGAACGCCGTAGTTCGCCGCGTTCAAAAGTTGGAAGACGACGTTGTACCTAAGCCCTCGGTTCTTCCCACTCGTAACGGCCTTCTCAAGGCGGGCGTGATGATCGGTCCACTCCTCGTCGCCCTTGCGCGTGATATCGGGGCAGGTAAGTTGCTGGATAATGTAGTTGTAGTAGTTGGCGAACCCCTTTCGCAATAGCCCCTTGACGTTCTCGAACAGAAACGCCTTGGGGGCGATTTCGCGCACGGCTCGAACGGCGTGCGGGAACATGTTCCGCCTGTCATCCATGCCCCGATGCTTTCCGCCGATTGAGAACGGCTGGCAGGGAGGACCGCCCGAAACGAAATCAACCTGCCCGGCGTGCCGCCGGAAATCGTATGCGGCGACATCGCCTTCAACGATCCTACAGTCCCTCACGCGCGCGACTCCATGTGCTAAGTTCCTGCGAATCGTGTTGCACGCGTTACGGTCCCATTCCAGAACGGCGACATGGTCAAACCCCGCGTTGGAGGTGGCCAACGCCAATCCTCCCGCACCGGCAAAGAGCTCAATCGACTTCATGGCGCATCCCGTCTAATTCCGCCGCGCCGGGGATTATAAGAATCCGCATCGACGAGTCAACCGCTTTGTTTGGGTTTCGTCGGGGTGCCCTTGTCGTTCGGGATATCGGTGGCTGAGACGGCCGAGTGGACCGCAGCAACGCTTCACCAGACCCGGTCTGTCCGGGTCCCGGGAGCCCTCACCGTACCGTTGCGGCTACTTTCGTCGCCCCGGTCGGCGACCGTTTCGACCGCTGACCGGTTCGATGGCGACACCATACCCAACGTCATCGACGTGTGCGATGATACGCCACAGGGTATTCACGTTGACGATCAAGGTCGTCCACGGGCCGACCTCAACCTGGGTTGCAAAGTGGACCTGCTCGACTACGCGATTTTCCAGAACAGCATGATCGGCCCCTGACGCGGAGCAACCCCGGCCCGCCGGCACTCTTGGATCCTGGAACCCTCAATCCCCGCCTCTCGTAACTCGTCATTTGTAACTCGTAACTGCCGGGCGGCGCTCGCTCGCCGACCGCCGCCCACCGATCACCCCGCACGTTCTATGGGCAGGAGGACCCACCCGGTGCGGTTCGTAATTTGTAACTCGTAATTCGTAACTTCCGTCCTTTCGCATTCCGCATTCACAATTCACGCGGTGCCATCTCGTGACACTCACCGAAAAAACTGTACTCGCAAAACGAACCCATTTGACGAGACTGTAGCATCATTGGTGCGGTTATCCGGTCCCAGTGCGTGAGAGATGCAGGGTCTGAGTCGTCACCTGGCGGTCGGGTGCGCGTTGCTCTCGTTCCATGTCCAAGGCGATGCGTTGGCGGATGTGCTCGGCCGTACG
>JAZDHF010000090.1:0-3152 GCA_043806315.1 Planctomycetota bacterium
TGACGCCCTGGTGAAGGTTTCCCGCCTTGCCGTCTGGGCTAAGGACGAGATCTCAAGCATGGATATCAACCCGCTGGCGGTCCTTCCCGATGGCAGGGGGGTGGCGGCCCTGGATGCCCTGATCCTTCCCAATGGCTGAAACCGTGTTCGTTAACCTGATCGGCTGATTGTAATCATTGCAACGGCAGCGGAGGCGCCGGGATCATTCCGCCTTGACCCACTTCGCCAGATCCGAACGGATCAGGGCGCCGAAATCTTCGGGGGTGCGGCTCGGGGTGATGTCCGCCCCTTCGTTGCCGAAGTGCTTCTTCACCTCGGGGTCCTGCATCGCCCGCAGAACCGCGGCATGGAGCTTGTCGACGATATCGCGCGGCGTTCCGGCCGGCGCGAGCATACCGAACCACTGGACGGCCTCGAAACCCGACACCCCCTGCTCGGCTATCGTCGGAGTGTCGGGTGCGGCGCCCGTCCGTTTGGCGCTCGTCACGCCGTAAGCGTGCAATCGGCCCGACCTCACAAGCGGCAGGGTCGTCAGGCTCGATGCGACGGTGAGCGGCACATAACCGCTTACCGCATCCACCAGTGCGGGGTGTGTTGCCTTGTAGGGGACGTGGAGCATCTTCGTCCCCGTCATGTTCTGAAAGAGTTCCATCGTCATGTGCTGGATCGAACCGAGGCCGCCCGACGAATACTGCATTTTATCGGGATTGGCCTTCGCGTAGGCGATGAGTTCCTTGACGGTCTTCGGCTGAAGTGAAGGATTCCCGACCAGTACGTTGGGCAGCGTCACCAGCAACGAGATCGGGGCAAAGTCGCGCGCCAGGTCGAATGGAATATTCGTCATTAACGCGGCGTTGCTCGCGTGCGAAGCGATGCAGGTGACCAGCGTGTAGCCGTCCGGTGGCGCCTTGGCGACGAAGGCCGCACCGACGTTGCCGCTCGCACCCGGCCTGTTTTCGATGACCACCGGCTGGCCGAGAATCTCGCTGAGTTTGGGGGCGACGATCCGCGTCGTCGTGTCGGTCCCCCCGCCCGGAGTCGATGGCACGACCCAACGGATGGGCTTTTCTGGATAACCGGCGGCAAAGGCCGGCGGAAGCGCCGCAAAGACGGTCAGAAAGACCAGGATAGCGACAACCGCGTGCCCGTGCGTCAACATGATTGAACCACTCCGAAATGATGTCATCTTCTCCTCCTCCTCAATCTTACTACACTGTATCGGCGGGGTGCCGGTGTCCCGCTGACCGGTGTGTCACGCGGGCCGATCCTTACCATCCCTGCGGCTCGTCATTCAAAAACGCCATGCCGGCGATCTGCTGCGCCAGCCTTTTCTGTTCATCCGCGCCCAAGGGGCGCACCGGCGGGCGAGGCACACCGCAGTCGCGGCCCATCACCGATATCGCCGCCTTGATCCCGGCCAATCCATCCTTCAAACCGGACGACCCGGCCTCCTTCACGGCATGATGCAAGGCCGCTATATCCTCTTGAATGGGCCGCGCCTTGATATACTTCTCCTTGCTGCACAGGTCGTACAGCTTGCGAACCAGCCGCGGCGCAATGCCGGACAGGGGCGAAAAAGCTCCCCCGCCGCCCAGGACAAAAGCCGACACCATGAACTCCGCCCCCGGCAGCAGCTGGAATTCCGGATGCAGCCGCCGGCCGTTCGAAATCGCCTCCGCCATGAAAACCCAGCTGAAACTCGAATCCACCAACCCCGCAAGGTTGGGCAGACGCTCGATCAACTGGAGTGTGATCTCGGTCGTCAGCGAGGTACCGGCGGTTTCAACCGGCGGATTGTAGATGAAAAACGGCAAACCGACCGCCGAGCCGATCTGAACCAGATGCTCCACCACCATCGCGGGCTTCGGGTGCCAAAAATAGGGAGGATGGGAAACGATCGCCGCGGCGCCGGCCTTTTCGGCGTGGACGGCGCGCGCCACCGCCAGCGCGGTGCCCGCGTCGCTCACATGCGCGACCACCGGCACGCGTCCCCCAACCTGCCCGATCGCAAACTCCAGCAGTTTCCGCTGCTCCCCGTCGGTCAGGCTGAGATCCTCCCCCTCCGGCATGGGCAGGGCCAGCGCGTCGGCGCCGTGCTGCAGGTGAAATTCAATGACCTTGTAGTAGGTCTCGAAATCGATAACCTGGTCCCCTAAAAAAGGGGTGACCGGCGTGTGAACCAATCCTAACTTGAACATAGTCATCTCTCTCATCCTGTCCTGAAAAATCACCAGCCGTGCGGCTCGGTCTGCAAAATCCCAAGCTCCTCAAGTTGCACCCGTAAAAATTGAATCCTCTCCCCGGTCGCCGTGGGCAGCGGCGAACGGGTGGGACCGACCGGACGCCCCATCATGATCATCGCCCCCTTGAGCGACGAGGGATACTGCTCCTTAAAGAGCCGCCAGAGCCGTGAAATCTTGTACTGGCACTCCCGCGCCGTCGCCCAGTCGCCGTCGACCATCGATGCGAAAAACGAGTTGCAGAGATTGGGCGCGATCGCCCCCGACGAGGAAAAGGACCCGCACGCGCCCAGCGGATAGGCCGCCAGCAGATGCTCGACGCCGATGATGATCGAAAAGCCGGGCCGCATCCGGAGGGCAACGCGCGAAATCTCCAAAAACTTCGGGCTGTGGAATCCGGCATCCTTCATCCCGATGTAATTCGGCAGCCGTTCGATCAAACGACGCGTCAAATCCCCCGTAAACTCGACCCCCCCTCCGTTGCGCCAGGGCGAATTGTATGTCAGCATAGGAAGATCGGTGTGCGTGCCGATCCGCACAATTGAATCGAAGATCTCCTCCTGCGACGGCCTGCGGCAGTACGGTGAAATCGTCAAGATCATGTCCGCCCCGACCTTCTGGGCGTGGCGCGCCAGATCCAGCGAATCCTCCTCCGAAAGCGTCCCGACAAAAATCGACACAGGGACACGCTTCGCCACCGTCTTGACTGCGATTTCCGCCCCAAGTTTGCGCTCGGCAATCGTCAGATTGAGCGACTCCGCCTTGTGGTGGGGCCAGGCAATCGCCGGCGCGCCGTGACGGACATGAAAGTCCACCATCTTTTCAAATCCCTCCCCGTCAAAACTGAAGTCGTCCTTCAGCGGCGTCACGGGGGCCTGCATGATCCCTCTGAGCGTTATCGACATATCCCTT
>JAZDHF010000091.1:0-29228 GCA_043806315.1 Planctomycetota bacterium
TGGGCAGCCCGGGGAGAAAATCGAAGCGAATCCGTTCCGCAGTCTGTTCCATAACTCACGACCTCCTTGTTTGAGTTAACTGTCGCTACAAGAGTAACTTAACTCGCAAGGAGGTCGTAAAACAGGGGCGCCTTTGAATAATTCGGGCTATGCATCTTTCCGGAGGCAAACGCCTCCACCTCTTGCCACGCGATGCCCTCGTCGCAGCGGATCCGCTCCGGCGTCGGCAGCCGCATCCCATAGCGTAGCCTGGTTCCCACCGCCGCCTGATCCTCCGCTCGGGGCAGGGCGAACAGCTTGGCGTCCTTGCGAATCCGCCCGATCACTCAAATAAGCTCCCCACTTGAACCCTCCGCACGCCATCGGCCAGTTCGGGCCAGCGTTCAACCATACCGGCTGCCGAGATGCGGCAGAGTTCCCGCGGCTCGATCTTGTGGAGTCCGCCGCCGTAGACCCGCCCTTCGCCGCGCAGTTCGTGGCCGGTGACTTGGCCGAGCAGAGCGAAGACTTCGCCGGCGCGGTCGGGGTGGCAGCGGAGCATGGCCGCCAGACCCTTCCGTGGGTACAGCATGAGGTAGAGATTGGTGGCGATGGCCTTCGACCGGTTCCAGATGAAGCGAAAGGGCTGCTTGTCGTGGGACCCGCGCCCCATATAGGTGCAGAGGAAGGGGGCGGGCTCGCGGTGCTCCTGCTTGTACCAGGGCGTGCGCTTCCCGACGAGATACCCGTCCCTGACCCTGAGCAGCGCAGCGGTTTGGAGGTATTCCCAAAGGGCCGGGTGCTTGGCCTTGACCGACGCCTCGGGAAGATCGCAGTCGATAACGCAGAACTGGCGCTCTACGAGTGGATAGCCGTCCGCATCCGCCTCGATCATGGTGGTCCTAAGATGACGCGGGCTAGGCAGAATCGGGCAAAGGTACTTGCTTGGAAGCCCGCGTCGCCTGGCGTTGGCTCGCTCAAGGACGAAAAACTTGTTGCTGCCGGTAGCGATCCCTCGCTGCACACGGAAGAAGTCGCCGAGCGTCGGCCCGCTTCCGTCGCTAACCGTGTGCCGGTCGTTCTTGCCGTGACTCGGGTAAACGGTCCATTTGCGAGACTCGCGCAGCCTTGCGAGCGAGATTACGTCACGGGCGGTCGGTTCGGCGAGCGTGCCGCCGAACGTAAACTCAACTCGGTGTCTCGTCGCGGGCGGCGTCTTGCGGAGCACCAGGACCACGGAAGACACGAGGGCATCGCCGAACTGAACATCGTCCGGGTCGAAGCGGTGGGCGCGGATGAGGGTCACGCGATCCGCGAGGAAGCTCTTGAGCGTCGCGCCGTAGTTCACGTCCATGAACTCCGAGGGGATCAGCCATGCAGCAATCCCGCCGTCCTCCATCCACGCCGTGGCGAGCAACAAGAAGTAGAGGTACAAACCCGCGAGGCCGTTGACTTCCACGCCGGTCATCTTGTACGTGAGACGTTGCAGGCGTTCCTTGTCCTCGCGGTTCATGTGATGATGCCGGACATAGGGCGGGTTCGCCAAGACGACGTTGGGCGCGGGTAAGGATGAGCCGTTGGCGACGACGCGGGTGAAGTCGCCGCGCACGACCTCCAACCCGGCGTCGGCCCAAAGGTCCCGCGCGGCGTCCGCAAAGGCGGGATCGAGCTCCACGCCGACGGCGCTCTTGATACGCTTGGGCCCGAAGACGGCGAGAGCTGCCGAGAAGAAACTCCCCGATCCGACGGCCGGATCGGCAAAGCGGATGCTGGTCTTAGTCCGCGCTACGAGCGATTCTACGTAACGGGCGATATCGACGGCAAGGGAGTTGGGCGTCGCGAACTGGCCAAGCCGATTCCGCTCGGCGCGAGTTCGTCGCCTGTCGATGCGTACTTGTGTACTCCGCCGCGCGTACTCGATGCTTGAAATCATGGTCGAAGAATGTCGTTCACGAGCAAGCCAATGCGCTCAAGGTACGTGTCCAGAAAGGTTTGCGGGGGCTGAGATACAGGGTCGCGAGTTGCCAAGAAGCTGCCAGGCGTACATCGAGTGGGAAGCGTCGTCAGTTTCCGACGAACAAGCTCCTCAAACTTCCCCCGAGAGTCCTCGGAGTGGTGCGTAATCGCATTCCGTACTTTTTTCATGTCATCAATTATTGCATTCTCCGCACGGAGCTTCGCAAAGCAACTTCCGTCTCCGAATACAAGCTCCGCGCGCCCGGCGACCTGTGTGGCTTCAGTCCAATCGATGTAAGGGCGGCACCCGGCAAGCGCGGTCAGGAACTGCCATGCGCGCCCGACGTCGGGCGGGCTATAGTACCGAACCGGTCGCCGCCCCCGCAGCGGCTTCCTGCCCATTAAATAGCTCAAGAAGCTCATTTCAAGAAATCGTTCCCATGCGACGAAGCTCCTCAAGAACGCCGCTTCGTACAAGGGTTCTTCGAGCTCTTTTGCACGCCCTCCGACTAGCGAAACAGCAGTGACAATCGCCTTCGCGCCGCGAAGCGACCGGTGCCAATCCCGTTCGATATCGCGAAAAGGGACAACCGTCATGTTGGGTATTATCCGAGTCCCTTGCGAATTAGCTCGCAAAGGAACTTGGCCCTCAGCTCTCGCTCCGGCTGATGGGTCGTCGCACGCTTGGCCGCAATTAGAAATTCCTCCTCATGCGCGTTTCGCCCGTCCGTTTTCCGAATCTGGTCCACTTCCGCCAACTGGTTCATCACACGTGCCATTCTCTGCGGGTTGATGCGGACACGCTTGGTCCTCAGCCTTGGGAGTCCGAATTGCATGTGCGCGATGGCACAAAAAAGGGAGTAAAATAGAACCGGGCGGCTGAACTCGTTAGATGCCAGTCCGTCCGGGAACAACGTACCGATCGTATCCATCGTTGAACGGAACTGTTTCTCGTACACTGGACGACTCGGAAACTCGTCGTCCCAGGTTCTAAAATACCACCGCAACCGCCCCTTGTCCTGAATCCCGTCAGCCATCGCGACGAGCAGTTCCGCGCTTAGTTCCGCATCGGCCATGCGCGATACCGAGGCCTCCGTGAGGATCTCGTTGCTGAGCCAGAATGTTTCAAACTCATTGCCAAGCGCAAACGCAGCGGTTCGGAAGGCGCCAAAACATTCGGCGTGGAGTAGTTCGATTTTGTTTAGCTTTACGCCGTAAGTATTGAGCCTCGCAAAGATGTCGCGCACCTCTGAGTCGCTGATGTTGATGAGACAATCTGTCGCAATCTGATAGGCGCGGATGGATGTCTGCACCTCATCCGGAAGCTCGCTGAAGTAGCAACCCGCGTATTCTTCGTTGTGAGTCCGAGATACGCGAAAAGCGTCATCCATGTACTCGAAGATGGCGCGCAAACGCTGCTGCCCGTCTACGACCTCCCGTATCGTCTTGCGCGTCGAGGAGCTGAGGTGTTCCCTGATCAGGATTTTCGGGGCCGGCTTCCCGCGAATCACCGAGTCCAGAAGGTAGGACTTGGCCTTTTTGTCCAGACTTTGCGACGTTGGAACTTGGGCGACAACTCAAGAGTCCTAGCCTCTTTCCACTCGACGAAGTCGTTAACCGAGTAAGTCTTGGTTTGGAACTGGTTCATTCTCAGACGTCTCCACGCTAGACGCTTTTTGGTCCGAGCGTTATCGCCCTAACGATAGCCTACCCTGTCCGCCGGTCCGGTCAAGAGAAGTTCGGGAATGCCGGCCCACCTCGCTGCTCATGCCGAACAGTCAATCCTCGTCCGGATCGAGAATCGACATAAACGCCTCCTGGGGGATGGCGACGTTGCCGACGGTGCGCATGCGCTTCTTGCCCTCTTTTTGCTTTTCGAGGAGCTTTCGCTTGCGGGTGATGTCGCCGCCGTAGCACTTCGCGGTCACGTCCTTGCGGAAGGCCTTGATCGTCTCCCGTGCGATGACCTTAGACCCGATCGCCGCCTGCAAGGGGATTTCGAACTGGTGCCGGTCGATCTGCTTCTTGAGCCGTTCGAGCAGCCGCCGCCCGCGGTACATGGCCTTCTCCCGATGGACGATCACCGAGAGGGCGTCGACGGGCATGCCGTTGACGAGGATGTCCATCTTCACCATGTCCCCCAGCTCGTAGTTCTTGAGATGGTAATCGGCCGTGCCGTATCCCTTGGTGCAACTCTTCAGCTTGTCGTAGAAGTCGTAGAGGATTTCGCACAGGGGAAAGTCGTAGGTCATCATCACCCGCGTGGACGAGAGGTACTCCGTCTTCACGTGTCGGCCTCGGCGATCCCGGCTTAGTTGCATGACCGTCCCGACGGACTCGGCCGGGATAATCATCTGCGCGGTGACGAAGGGCTCGCGGATTTCCTCGATGTTGGACATGTCCGGCAGTTCGCTCGGCGACTCGATGCGCGTGACGCTCCCGTCTTTCAGCTTGATCTCGTAGGTGACGGTCGGGGCCGTCTGCACGACGGTGACGTTGCCCTCGCGCTCTACCCGCTCCTGGATGATCCGCATGTGCAAGAGCCCGAGGAATCCACAGCGAAAGCCGATCCCCAGGGCGTCCGAGCCGACGGTCGAGTAGGTGAATGAGCTATCGTTGAGCCACAGTTTCTCCATGGCCTCGCGGAGTTGATCAGTCGTCGTTCCCGTGCCGGGATAGAAGTCGCAAAAGACCATTTGTTGCGGCGGCTCATACCCGGGGAGCCGATGATCCGTGGGATTGGACGCGAGGGTGATCGTATCCCCGATGCTCACATCGGCCAGGGTCTTGATGCCCGCGACGAAGTAGCCGACCTCGCCGGCGCTTAGGGATTCGACGGCCGTCGGCTTGGGCGTGAACTTCCCGACCTCGGTGACGTTGTAGTTTCGCCCGACGGCCATCAGGTCGATCTTGTCCCCGCGCTTGAAGCTCCCGTCAAAGACGCGGGTGTGGGAGAGGACCCCGCGGTGGATGTCGGACTTGGCGTCATAGATCAACGCCCGTAGCCGGCCGCCGGGGTCGCCCTGCGGCGGGGGAATGTGCTCGATGATCGCTTTGAAAAGATCGTCCATGCCCGCGCCGGTCTTGCCGCTGGTGAAGATCGCCTTGGAGGCGTCCAGCCCTAACACCTGCTCCGTTTCCAGGGCGATGTCCTCCGGCCGGGCGGCGGGCAGGTCGATCTTGTTGATGACGAGGATGATCTCCAGGCCGGCCTCGATCGCGGCGTGGGCGTTGGCGACGGTTTGAGCCTGCACGCCTTGCGACGCATCGACCAGCACCAACACCCCCTCGCACGCCGCCAAGGCCCGCGAGACCTCGTAGTGGAAGTCCACGTGTCCCGGCGTGTCGATCAGGTTGAGCATGTACGTCTCGTCTCGGTAGGTGTAGGGGCAGGTGCAGCGGTTGGCCTTGATGGTGATGCCCATCTCCCGTTCCAGGTCCATGTCGTCGAGGAACTGCTCGCGCATGTCTCGTTTGGAGACCACGCCCGTGGATTCCAGGATGCGATCGGCGAGCGTACTCTTGCCGTGGTCGATGTGGGCGACGATGCTGAAGTTACGGATGAGACGTAATTCGGTCATGGTTCGTGAACTTCGGGGAGGCGGTGTACCCTGCGAGCCGCATGTCACCCGCGAGCGGAGTATAGTTCGTCTGCGACCGCAGCGGAATCGGGCGGCGCGGCCAGGACAAGCGTTCAGGCGGCGGCCCCGAAATCGGGCGGGACCGACGTTCGGGGTTGCCTGATGAACAACCCTTCGAATTCCGCTCCCGCGGGAAGAGCCGGACGTAACCGGGGCGACGTGGCGCGGGCGCCTGCGTCACCATGGGTTGGCGACGTGGCACACGCCGCCGGTCTTGTCGAGGTAATCCTGGTGGTACTCCTCGGCGGGCCAGAAGGTCTTGGCCGCCTCCACCTGGGTGACGATCTTCCGACCGTGGTAGCGGTCGGCGGCTTCGAGTTCCTTGACGAAGGCCTCGGCCTCTTTGCGCTGTTGGTCGTTGGCGTACCAGATGCCGGAGCGATACTGCGACCCCACGTCCGGCCCCTGGCGATTCATCTGCGTCGGATCGTGCATCTCAAAGAACGCTTCCAGTAACCGGCGATAGGTGATCCGCTTCGGGTCGAAGAGCACCTTCACGGTCTCGGCGTGACCGCTCGTGTTGTTGCACACTTCTTTGTACGTCGGATGATCCGCAATCCCCTGCATGTACCCGCTCACCGCGTCGATGACGCCGGGGCCTAACTGGAAGTAGTGTTCGATGCCCCAAAAGCACCCTCCCGCGAAATGGGCGACCTCCGTTTGCATCGGGCGACTCTCGGGCGGCAGCGGCTGCCCCTTCTCCGAGAACTTCAAGGCCGCGGAGTTGAGACAATAGCGCTGCCCCGTCGGCGGCGGGCCGTCGTCGAAGACGTGCCCCAGGTGCGCGCCGCAACGGGCGCAGTTGATCTCCGTGCGGACCCTCCCATCGCTGTTGTCCACGCGTTGAGCGACATGGTCGGCGTCAAACGCAGTGTAAAAGCTCGGCCAACCAGTTCCTGATTCGAACTTATGCGCGCTGGAAAAGAGCGGCAGTCCGCACACCACGCAGGTGTAAACGCCGTCCTTCTTGTTTTCCAGCAGCCCGCCGCAGAACGCCCGCTCCGTGTCCGCTCCTTGCGTAATGCGGTACGCTTCCGGGTCGAGCTTGGAGGCCAACTCCGCGACGGTTTCGCGGGGAAGCGGCGTGATGTCATAACCGGATTTCGAGTACCGTGGTTTCATGCCTCGCCCTTTCGCACCCTGTTCCGCCTTTTCCGTCGAGCTGGGCGACCCTTGGTCGAGTCCCGCCGCCCGTCCCTCATTGGAAGGGGAGGGGCTGCACGCGGTCAAGATCAGCATCGTTGCCCACAAGACAAAAGACGTTGGCCCGTTTGCGCCCATGCCCGTATCCGTCTCCTCGAAGCAACCCGTGGCCGGACGTAGTGTGGCGGTTTCGGCGGACCGTGGCAACCGGGCAAGTCACAATGGGTGATGCGGATCGTCAGTTGCAGGAAACGCGGCGGCCATGGCCTTCAAGTACCGCCATTGTTCGTCGATTCGGGTCTGCATGAGCGAGGCGTCCAAGGTCTCGCCGCGGTAGCGTCGTTGCCGTTCGCAGTAGGCGTTCACGGAGGCGCCATCGCGCTCCATATTGATGTGATAACGCGACCCGTCGAAGACTTCGTACAGCGGGAAGATGCCGCAACGGACCGCGTCTCGAATCAGCTCCACGCTATCCTCGGCCTCCGATTTCCAACCCGTGGGACAGGGCGAGAGCATCAGCAGGAAACGGAATCCCCGCGTGCGTGCAGCGAGTTTGACTTTCCGCAGGAAATCCTCCCGATGGGCCAGGGACAGTGTGGCCGCGTAGGGAATGCGGTGGGCAGCCATAATGGCCATGATGTCCTTTTTGCGTTCCGTCTTTCCCCGTGGACTGGTGGTGGTGACGACGCCCTCCGGAGTCGCACTGCTGCGCTGCCCGCCCGTGTTTCCGTAAATCTCGTTGTCGTAGCAAATGTAGAGGATATCTTCGTTTCTCTCCGCGGCCGCGGACAGCGTCGCCACCCCGATGTCATACGTCCCCCCATCGCCGGTCCAGCAGACCACCGGCGAGGACTCGGCATTCATCCGGAGGACGGACGCAATTCCCGTCGCCACCGCGGCCGCGCTGGCGAAGGTCGAGGCGGCGGTCGGCGTTCCGTATGCCGTCGTGGGAAACGCCCCCGCAGTCACAATGCCGCAGCACGCCGGCACCACCAGAAACGGAACTTCCCCGCCGAGCGCTTCATCCAGCCAGCGCAGTCCGAGCGACATGCCGCATCCCGCGCAATTGGTGTTGCCCGGGCGAAGTAGGGAGTCGTTCAAGTCGGCGCCGAATGAGCATCCGGTCAGCGTCGTGGTCATGCCGCCGTTTCCTTCCAGATCGGTTCTTGGGCCGTCGTTTGAGTCCCCAGTTCGTCCACGATCTCTCCGATCAGTTCCGGGGTGACGTCTCCCCCGCCCAGTCCCACCAAATAGTCCTGAACGAGAATGTCCGGGCGACCGCGCAAGGATGTAACCACTTCCTGCCAGAAGATTCCCCCCGACCCCGGTGAATGATTCCGGTCCAGCACGGCCACTCGCCGCGCCGAACTGAGGGCTTTTATCATTTCCGCGCGGGGGAACGGACGAAAGAGCTTGCACTTCACCAGTCCGACCCGTTCACCGCGCTCGCGACGCTCGCGAACCACCTGACGGGCGGTCCGGGCGATCGTATTGCACGCGACTATGGCTATTTCCGCATCGTCGGTGTGCTCGCAGGAGAGAGCGCCGTGCGGTCGTCGCCCGAAAACCGCCTCGAACTCGTCGATAGCCTCCGCAACAACGACCGGCACACGTTCCATTGCCTCCTGGATTTCACGGCGATGGTGTTCCGTTTCCCTGGGCCAAGTCAGTCCGCCGATGGTCGTCGGGCGATCCGCGCGAAGACGGTGGGGAATCTTGCAGGAAGGCAAATAACGATCGACGAGTTCTTGCTCCGGCAGTTCTACGCCCATTTGCGTATGGGAAGTGAGAAACCCATCCATCGCCACCATCGCGGGCAGCAGAATGCGTTCATCCTCCGCTACACGAAACGCAAGCAGGATGGTGTCCACGAGGTCCTGATGGGATTCCGTGTAGAACTGAAGCCATGCCGCGTCGCGGAGGGCGAGACTGTCGCCCTGATCGACCCAGATGTTCCACGGCGGTCCGAGCGTGCGATTGACCGCGATCATCACGATGGGCAATCGGTAGTAGCCCGCGGCGAAGACGTTCTCGGCCATATACGCCAGTCCGTTGGAAGAGCTGGCCGTGAACGCCCGGGCCCCGGCGAGCGACGACCCGATGCAGACGCCCATCGCACTGTGTTCGGATTCCACGGGAACGACCCGCCCCTTGGTGAACTCGAAGCCGCGCAGGAATTCGATAATTTCAGTCTGCGGCGTGATGGGATAGGCCCCGCCCGCGCAGCCGCGCGCGCTGCGGTTGGCCTCGCCGGCGCGGGCGATTGCATATCCCGCCGCATAGTTGCCGGTCACCAATGCACGTGCCATGGGATTGGCTCCACCCTCGCCTCCGCCTACAGGTCTTCCATGACAATGACACTGCGCGGACACTCCGCCGCACAGACTCCGCAACCCTTGCAGTAGCTCTCATCGAAGCGATACCCGTCTCCGCTCCGCACCATAATTCCCTCCGGACAGTGCGTGACGCAGCGGTCGCACTGGTTGCAGACGCCGCAACTGAAGCACCGTTGGGCCTCGAAGAGAGCCGGTCGCAGTTCCGCACCGTCGATCAGACCGAGCCGCACCTCGTCGAAACTGCGGCGGCGCGAGGCGGGCGGCAATAGGCCTCCCCGCTGGGCGGGCTGGTGCTGAAACATCTGCGTCCGGATGGACTCAAACGCAGCCGCGTCCGGCGTCGCCGACTGCGACGAGTCCTCGCGAGTGAGAGCTTGGTGAATGCGCTCGGCCATGCGCCGTCCGCTGCCGATCGCGGCGGCGACCGTGCCCTCATTCACCGCAAGGTCCCCACAGGCGAAGATCGGCACATCGGCCGGGACCCGCGCGACCGCCCCGTCGCGAAGTTCCCACCCCGGCGGAAGAATCGACAGATCCCCGGACTGCCCGATCGCCAGGATGACCCGGTCGCATCGCACGTCGAACTGGGCGTCCTCGGTGTCCTCGGGGATCGGCCGCCGCCGTCCGGAGGCGTCCGGTTCTCCCAGGCGCATGCGCTGACAAGTCAGGAGCGGTCCGAGTCCATCCCGGCGCAGCGTCAGCGGCGCGACGAGTTCATCCAGCACGATCCCCTCTTCCAAGGCCTCGTCGATCTCCTCGCGGATCGCCGGCATTTCCGCTCGCGACCGACGATAAAGAATCTGCACGCTCACCGCTCCGGCCCGCCGCGCGGAACGCGCCGCGTCGATCGCAGTGTTACCTCCGCCGATGACCACTACGCGCATGCCGCTCAGCGATTCCGCCTGGGTCCGCGTCCGATTGAGAAAGTCAATGCCCTGCGCGACCACGTTCGATGAACCGTCCAGTTCGATGGACTGAAGTTTCTGCAGCCCCGTGGCGATGAGGACCGCGTCAAACCGATGCGTGAGCCGCTGCAATTCCTCCGCGTCAACGGGGTGATTCGTCCGGGCCTCGACGCCGCCCTGCAAAATGTACTCGATCTCCGCATCGACGACGCTTCGAGGAAGACGATACGTGGGGATCGCGGTGCGAAGCAGCCCGCCCAGCTCTCGATCCGCCTCAAACACCGTCACAGGATACCCAAGCTGACTCAGGGCGTATGCGGCACTGAGACCCGCCGGTCCCGAACCGATCACGGCGACCCGTTGCGTTTTCCAGGGCTTTGCCGCTCTTACGCGTTGGGAATGGTCGGCCACATACCGCTCCAGTTCACGCACGTTGACCGCGGCGTCGAACTGCCGACGGTTGCAGGCGTCCATGCACGGGGCCGGACAAACTCGCCCGCACACGCCGGGGAACGGCGTGGCCCGCAGGAGGATTTCCAGAGCATGGTCGAGGTTCTGCCTGGCGATCGCGTCGATGAACCCTTGGACATCGTTGCCCGCGGGACAAGTCGCGTTGCAGGGCGGCGTGAACTGCACTCGGCTGGGCTGGCGATTCGCCCAGTCGCCCGTTTTGATCCGCGGCTTCTCGCCGGTGTCGGCATCCAGCAGTCCCGGCACACCTCCGGCCGTCGGGGACCGCTGCAGCGTCGTTGCCGCTCCCGCGAGGCGTTCCATGGCGACGCAACCGAAGGCCTCCCGCGCCGCGGTGATGTTGGCGCCGCCGAACTTGCTCTCCCCCAGCGTGGATTCCACGTCCTCGATCGTCAGACCCAGCACTCGCGCCGCCGCGCCGAAGAGCGTGGTGTTGACGATGGGGACGGCCCGCGTCCCTAGACCGTTATCGAGTGCCACGCGTGTGGCATCTACCGTCGCGACTTGCCGACCGGGAAACAGATCCGCGAACGCCGCGGGGGCATCGGCGCTGTTGAGAATGATCCACCCCTCGGGCTTCGCCCCGACCAGGATCGCGGGGGATATCAACGTTCGGTCAAGGACGATCAGGTGGTCGGGAGTGCGGATCGGATTGCTGTTGGTGATTTCGTCGTCGTCCACGCGGACGTAGGCCTGGACCGGGGCCCCGGATCGTTCCGCCGCGTAGACCCCGAAGGCCTGGACCTCCTTCCCGCGTCGGAAGTAGGCGGTGGCGATCAGCTTGGCCAGCGTCACCCCGCCCTGCCCGCCGCGCCCGTGGATGACCATCTCGATCATACGTCGCCATCCAATCCTTCGAGGCTCAGGACAAGCCTCAAACCGGCGGTCGCACCGCGCACAACCCCACTCCCCGCGTCGATCCCGTGCGACGCGACCGGCCCACCGCATGGTATTATAGCAAGATGCGTACCACCAGTGGGAGATGTTTCGCGGCCGGTTCAGTCAGGTCAGAAGGAGACCCGCGTGCGGACGCCCGCGACGATGGTCCTCCCCACGTCGCCGTGGGCCCCCGGATTGTCGATGTACTGGACGTCCGGCGTGATCACCAGCCATTCGGCGATGCGGATCGCGTAATAAAGCTCGTACGCGGTCTCGTTGTCCAACTCATCGTCCACCCGCGACCGATATAGGCGGCTTGACCGTTCGAAGGCGGCGCCCAAACCCAGAACATCGCGGTCGCGCAGCGGAATCAAACCCGTGTAGGACACCCCCGCTGACCAGAAGCGGGCGATGCGATTGGTGGCGGGCGTTCGATAGCCGAATCGCCCGAACACGCCCAACCCCTGCTCATCCTCGGAACGCTCCCGAAAAACCATTTGGTCGACGCTGACGAACGCCCCGTAGTCGTCGCCGTGGGGGCGACGGTCGAACTCCGAGTACGAAAACGGTGTCCTGCGCCGAGGGTCGTACACGACGCCCACGCGGTAATTCCCAGGCAACGGACCTCTGCTCGAGGGAAGGGCAACGCGGAAATCGTTCTCCGCATATCCCACGAACCAGGCCTCGTCGTGGAACGCCGTGCTGAATCCCGGCTTGTACAGAACCGATTGGGCGTCGGCCACGCCAAGCTGCAGGGAATACCACTTTACCGGCTTGACCTCGAGCCACGCCCCCAGCCCGATCGAAAGCGGCACGAGCGGGTTGTTGTCCAACGCCTGGTTCCAGAACTGCTTGTCTTCGCTGTTGGCGTAGGCGTTACGATCGACGATGGTCTGGAAATCGAGAAAGCCAAGCGTCAGCGCCGCCTTACGCTCGAAGAGGTGCTGTCTGAACCAAAACTGGGCCACGTGGTATCGCAGGTCGCCATCGGCGTCGTCGTTGACGTCATAGAGCGAGCCGCTGATGAGGTTGATCCCCCGACCCCAATTCGACTGGAGATGGAGCAGCACGTCGGCGCCGGGGAGCAGCTTCATCCGTTCGAGATCGAGGTTGACGAAGGCGTCGGTAGAAGCCGAGCTTCGGTCGTCTCTTTTGGAAGGCAGGCCGCCTTTGACGATCCCCTCGTACTGATGATTGAGGAACAGGTTGACTCGAACGCCGCGCTCGTCCAGGGTCCGTCGAAAACCGGTCCAGTCCCCGGTCAGCGTCTTGGAGTCCAAGGACAAAAGCCGGTCGGGCGCCGGGGGCGACGGAGCGGTGTCCGCGGCGTCGGCCCTTTCGTGGGCATAGAGCGTCGCCGCCACGGCGAGAACGACGATACGGAACATCCACCCGGCTCTGATCACAACGACTGTCGCCCTATCGGCCTGGTGACGAATCCTCGCGGCGGCGTCTCCGACGGCGAGGAATCAAACCGCAACCTTCACCTTGCAAGTTTGATGCCACCGAGGCTCGCCGTCCAGTACGGACCCAGTGTAATCGTGTGATCTACTACGCCTCTTTGGTTCCGGCTACGCTGGGTTTGGGATTGACAAATCCAGCGATCTCTTCGAGTGACTGATTGTTCCGGGTGGCGCCGAGGCGCCGGCTCCGAACCGTCGCCCGAATCTACTTGGCCGCCTTGTCGCTCACCGCCGGGAGGAAACTTACCAAGTACTTCCCCCAGGCGAAAGGGTCGGAAACACGCTACGCTCGACCTACCCCGCCGCGCCACGTCTCGACTCTACCGGCCGCATCCGGCATAAGCTCCGGCGGTTGACAGAGTTGCAAAGACCGGACACGATCGTTGCCACCCCGTGGGGCGGGTTCAGCACCGCCGGGGCATGCTTCGTGCACGGACGGTCAACCAATGCTTCGAGCGGCCATTACAGCTCTGGTCATGTCGCTCGTCGTGGTGGTGTTGGGTGGTGCCGCGCTTGTGGTGGGGTTGGTCTACCCCTCCCCCAGGGTCGTCGCCTTCGCCTCCGTTGTTTGGTCGAGGGTCGTCCTGTCCCTCGCCGGCGTCCGCCTGACCATCGAAGGGAGAGAGCGGGTGGCCGATGGGATCCCTCGGTTCTTCATGGGCAACCACCAGAGCGCTTTGGACATCCCCATTCTTCTCGTGGCCCTCGACGGTCACGTGCGCTTCATGGCCAAGAACACCCTTTTTCGCATCCCGATTTTCGGTTGGGTTCTCTCGCGCTCCGGCTACGCCCCGATCGACCGCTCCAACGCCCGCGTGACCTTCCACACGCTCAATCAAATGTTGGAACGACTACGTCGCGACCCCGTCTCCCTGGCCGTGTTTCCCGAAGGCACGCGAAGCCCCGACGGACGATTGCTGCCGTTCCGTCGCGGCACGATGAAGATCGGGCAGCGATCGGGACTCCCCGTCGTCCCCTTTTCGATCGACGGCTCGCTGGCGGTATACAGCCGCGAACGGTTCGCGGTCCATCCCGGTCCGGTGAAACTTATCTTCGCCGAACCGATCCCCGCTGAGGAGGTGACTACGATGTCGACCATGGAGCTGCACGACCGCGTCAAGTCGACGATTGCCGGACTGCTTGGTCAGGCGATCGAGCCTCGGCCTCCGGGCCACGCCGCCCTTGTCGGCGCGGAGATGGTGTGATCCGATGTCCGTCCTCGATCAACCACTGCCGCGCATCCGTGATCGCCTCGCCGGACACCAGGTTCTGGTGACGGGATCAACGGGGTTTCTGGCCAAGGTCTTCGTCGAAAAACTTCTCCGCAGCGTGGACACCCTGGGCGGCATCCATCTGCTAGTGCGCTCCCGACCGGACGGAACCTCTCCTCGCCAGCGCGTCTGGCAGGAGGTCTTACGCTCATCCGCGTTCGACCGTCTTCGCGCCTCCTTGGGTGAACGGTTCATGCGCTTGTGCGAGGAGAAGATTCAGGTCATCGGGGGTGATCTGACCAAGGAGCGGCTGGGGATCGAGGCATCCGCGTACGACGAGCTGACCCGCCGGATCACGCTCGTGGTCAACAGTGCCGCGACGGTGACATTCGACGAACGGCTCGACCACGCGATCGAACTGAATACGCTCGGGCCGGGGCGGCTGTTGCAGTTTGCGAAGGATTGCGGCGGCATCCCCTTCCTGCACGTTTCCACCTGCTACGTCTGCGGGGCGCGGCGCGGCGGCGTCATCGAGGACTTTACCGCCCCGGAACCGGCCCGCGAGTCGCTGCCTCGGAAGCCTGAGACCGGCGCCTTTGATCTCGACGCCCTGGTCGGCTCGATGATCGCGGAGTCGACCGATATTCGCGCTCGCCACGGTGTCGAGACCGAGACCACGCGACATCAACTCATTGAGGCTGGCATGCGCACGGCGCGGTCGCACGGCTGGAACGACACCTACACCTTCACCAAGTGGATCGGCGAGCAATTGCTCCTCCGCGACCGCGGTGACGTTCCGCTGGTGATCTTCCGACCCGCGATCATCGAGGGCAGTTTCGACGAGCCGCTGCCGGGCTGGATCGACGGCCTGCGCATGGCCGACCCCATCATCGTCGCGTACGGCCGCGGCAAGCTGAACGAGTTCCCCGGCCGCCCGAACATCGCCATCGACCTTATTCCCGTGGATTTCGTGGCCAACGCCATGATCGCCGCGCTTCCCGTCGGCGACTTGCGCGCCGATTGCGCCGCCGTGTATCAATGCGCCTCGAGCGATCGCAATCCTCTGTTGCTCACGCAGCTACAGAAGTCGCTGGAGCGGGCCTTTCGCCGCCGCCCGATGAACGGCGACGACGGTCGGCCCATCCGCCCCCGACCTCTGCGTTTCGTGGACCGCGAGACCTTCATACGCCGGTGGGAGGCCAAGCAGCGGACCGTCACGCGATATCAAACAGTCCTCAAGCGTTTGTCTATCGAGGGCCGCCGCCTGCGGAAGCTTTCCGCCCAGGCACGCCAGATCGAGCAGGTGGTCTACTTTGCGAAGATTTACTCTCCCTACACCAACCTCGATTGTCGGTTCGCGGATGATGGGCTGCGGGCCCTCGCCGAGCGGATGCACCCCGCCGACCGCCGCGACTTCCCGTTCGATCCCGGACAGGTGGACTGGGAGGACTACATCGTCAACCGCCACGTGCCGGGGTTGCGGTTCTTCGTGTTGGGCACCGCCGCCGAGCCGTCCCCGCGCATCGTCGGTGTGGACGATCTCACGGGCGAGGAATCGAGAGCTCCGGCTTTCACCGCGCCCGCGGCCAATCTCTTCGACCTCTTCCGTCGAGCCGCGGAGCGGTTCCCCGACAAGCCCGCCATGCAGATTCGCCGCGACGGGCGCTGGATCCGGTACACCTACGACGAAGCGCTCCGCGCGACCGGGACCATGATGCGGCGATTTCAGGAGCGCGGCCTCGTCCCCGGCGATCGCGTTGTGATCTGCGCCGAAAACGGGCCCGAATGGGGTCTCACCTACTTCGCCGCGATGCGAGCCGGACTGACGGCGGTGCCGCTCGACCCCCAGCTCCCTCCTGCTGAAACGTGGTCCGCCGCTCGCTACGCCCGGGCCAAGCTCGTCTGCGCCGGGCGATCCACGCTCGCCGGACTTCGTGAGCACCGCCGCCCGGAGGACGCCGCCCTAGTCGCCTTGGACGACGCCTTGATTCCGCCGCCGGGCGCCTCGCGCGACCCGGCGCCGGACCCACTTCCCATAGAGCCCAGGGCCGTCGCCTCGATCCTGTTTACCTCCGGCACGACGGTCGCGCCGAAGGCCGTACCGCTGACCCACGCGAACTTCCTGGCCAACGCCGAAGCTCTTCTCGCCGTACACTCCATCGGGCCCGCGGACGAGCTGCTCTCCGTCCTCCCGATGTACCACGCCTTCGAGTTCACCGCCGGTTTTCTGATCCCCCTCTCCCGCGGCGCGACGATCACCTACGTGGACCAACTCAAGGGCGCGGAGATTCTGGCGGCCATGCAGGCGACCGGCACCACGATCATGCTCGTCGTACCGCGGCTGCTCCGCATGTTCTACGATTCGATCGAGAACACCGTCGCGTCCGGCGGGGCTCTACGCCGCGCTGCGTTCCGCAGCTTCGGTTTGCTCTCGGACTGGAGCGGGCACAGTTTGGGACGACGCCTGTTTGGCGCCGTTCACCGCTCGTTCGGCGGGCGATTGCGGATGTTGGTCTGCGGCGGCTCGCGGCTGGACCCTGACCTCTTCCTCGCGTTCCGTCGCTTGGGGTTGCCGGTCTACGAAGGCTATGGTCTTACGGAAACGTCGCCGGTCCTGACCGTCAACCCGCCCTTCGCTCCGCGAGCCGGATCAGTGGGCCCCGCGTTGCCCAACGTTGAACTCGACGTGCGCAACGCGAATCTCGAAGGCATTGGCGAAGTCTGGGCCAAAGGCCCCAGCATCATGTCCGGCTATCTCGACAATGCCGAGGCCACGCGCGAGGTCCTTGTCGACGGCTGGCTTCGGACCGGCGATCTGGGACGGTGCGACGCCGACGGATTCCTTCATTTGACCGGTCGCGCCAACGACCTCATCGTCACCGGCGCGGGCAAGAACGTCTACCCCGACGAAGTGGAGACCCGCTACGCCGATCTGCCCTACGCCAGGGAGTTGTGCGTCTTCGGCGTTCCCTCGGACGACGGAATGGGCGACACCGTTCACGCCGTCATCGTCGTGGATGAACCGGCTGCTTCGGGACTGGACCGCTCCTCGATCGAACGCGAAATCCGCCTCGCCGTCGCAAGCATCGGCGAATCCCTACCCACGCACCAACGCATTGCCACCCTGCATTTCTGGGATCGCGAGTTGCCGAAGACCTCGACGCTGAAGGCCAAACGCGGACTGATCCGCGACCTCGTCCGCTCGGAAACCTCGACTGCGCAAAACGGCGAACATCCGGGGGTCGGGAAGGCCCGGGCTCTCCCCGCGACGACCACGCCGGCGCACGACGCGGCATTGGCGAGTGTCCAGCGCATTCTCGCCAAGCAATCCAAGCGATCGGAGCATTCGATCCATCCCACCATGCACCTGTTGCTCGATCTGGGCATCGACAGCATCGGGAAGATTGATGTCATCGGCACCGTTGAGGCCCAGTTCGGAATGCGGATCGACGATCCCGCGGCGGCCAAGATCGCCCGTGTGTCCGACCTGCTCCACGTCATCGGCGAGCGCAAGCCCGTCGGCGGCGGTTTGCGCGGAACCGATGTTTTCCGGCGCCTGATCGGCGGCGGCGCGGCACGGGCGACGCCGAACGGACAACCGGCCGCTTCCTTGCTGCCCGCCCGTTGGTTGGCCCGCGGCACGGTGGGCGTGCTGATGAACAGCTACGTTCGTGTGAGGCCGCGCGGACGAGAGAACATTCCCGCAACCGGTGCGTTTATCCTCGCGCCCAACCACAGCTCGCATCTCGACGCGCCCTCCATTCTGACCGCCGTCGGCGGAAGACGACGAGTATGGATTGCCGGCGCGAAGGATTATTTCTTCGACACCGCACTCAAGCGATTCCTGTTCGGAAAACTTTTCGACACCATCCCCTTCGACCGCCAAGCTGACGGCGTGGTCGGCCTGCGCCGTTGCGGCGAAGCGCTCTCCCGCGGTGACGGCCTGCTGCTCTTTCCGGAGGGCACCCGCTCGATGGACGGTCGGATGCAGCCCTTCAAAATCGGTGTCGCGGTCCTGGCCGTCGAACAGGGCGTACCTATTGTCCCCGTGCGCATCGACCACGCGTACGAACTTCTCCCCAAGGGGCAACGCTTCGTCCGACCGGGCGTCATCACCGTGACGTTCGGACAAGCGATTCACCCGCCGTCCCGCGAGGCAACGTCGGACCACTACGTCGCCTTCCACGCTCTCACCCAACAAATCCAGGACGCGGTTGCCGCCCTGGCCGACGGGGTCTGGGCGTGACTCGCGAGGCCGCGTTTTTCGACGTGGACGGCACGCTTTGCGATACGACGATCGCCCATTACTACCGCTATTTCATGCTCCGACGGCTGACGCCGTGGGCGGGACGGCTATGGTATGCAGTGTTCCTGGCGAAGTGCGTCTATTATCTGCTGCTCGACAAGTTCGACCGCCGGAGGCTCAACGTCGTTTTTTACCGCAATTATGCCGGGTTGCCTGCGGCGGAGATCAAAGCTCAGGCCCGCGAGTGCCATGAGTATGTGGTCGTCCCCCGCCGTTACGACCAGGCGATCGCCTGCATCGACGAGCAGCGTAGCGCCGGCCGCGCCATCGTCTTGGTCACGGGCTCGCTCGACTTTATCATCGCACCGCTCGCGGAGGAGCTTCGCGCCGATGCGGTCATCGCGACGCAATTGATTGAATCCAACGGACGGTTCACCGGCGCGCTGAGCGGTCCCCCGCTCGGCGGTCGAGAGAAGGCCCGACGAATGCAGGATTTCGGACGGCAACAGGGGATCGACTTGTCGCGCTCATACGCCTATGGCGACAGCATGGCCGATTTGCCGATGCTCGAAGCCGTCGGGCTTCCTCATGTCGTCAATCCGGACCGCGGCCTGTCCGCGACCGCGAAGCGGCGAGGTTGGCCGACCCATCACTGGACCGTCGCTGCGCAGTCCACCGGCGGTTGCCGATGAAAGCCCTGCAATTCCGCAAGAACATTCCGCGGTACGCGATCCTCAAACTGCTCGGACCGCGCTTCCGCAGCCTCTACACCGCGGGGATCGCCCCGCTGTCGCTGATCGACATCCCCGAGCCGAAGCTGCCCAACCAACAGTGGGTGCGCATCGCCCCGCGCCTCGCCGGCATCTGCGGCTCGGACCTGGCCACGATTTGCGCGAAGGGGAGCCCGTACCTCGCCCCGGTGACCTCCATGCCCTTCGTCATGGGCCACGAACTTGTCGGCGACATCACGGAAGTCGGTCGGGAGGTGACCGCCCTGCGCGTGGGGCAGCGCGTCGTCATCCACCCGGCCCTGGGTTGCAGGGCCCGCGGCATCGAACCGCTTTGCGATGCCTGTCGTCACCGGCGAGACGCCCTTTGTCGCAACGTCACGCGTGGTGCGGTCTCGAAGGGCATCCAGATCGGGTTTTGCCGCGATACCGGCGGCGCGTTCTCCCAGAGCCTCGTTGCCCATGAGTCTCAGGTCTACCCCGTCCCCGACGAAATCGACGATCGCGCCGCCGTCTTGATCGAACCGTTCGCCTGCGCCCTGCACGGGGCCTTGCGGGTCTCTTTGCGGGAGACCGACACCGCTCTCGTTCTGGGCTGCGGGGCGATCGGGCTGCTGACCATCGCCGCGTTGCGAGCTGTCGGTTGCCGCGCTCGCATCGTCGCCGCGGCCAAGTATGATCACCAACGGCGACACGCGCGGGCTTTAGGCGCGGACGTGCTGCTCAATACCGGCGGACCCGTGCGCGGGCGATACGCGGAGTGGGCGAAGACGCTCGACGCCGAGGTCCTGGACCCCGAATTCGGGAAACCCACGGTGCTGGGCGGCGCCGACGCGACGTTCGATTGCGTCGCTGCCTCGCAGACCATCGACGACGGCTTGCGGTTTACGAGAAGCGCGGGGACATTTGTGCTGGTGGGAATGCCCGGCGTCCCGCGCGGCGTGGACTGGACCGCACTGTGGTACAAGGAGTTGACGATCCACGCGGCGTACGCCTACGGCCCGGAGCGATGCGCCGACGGCGAGAAGGAGACGTTCCACTTGGCGATCGACCTGATGCGTGCGTGGGGTCCGAAGCTCGCGGCCTTGGTCGGTCCGCCGCATGATCTTGGCGACTATCGCGCCGCCCTCGCCTCAGCTCTGAATACCGGCCGGAGCGGCGTCGTCAAGACTGTCTTCGCGATCGGCAAAAGTTGATTGCCCATGAGCAAGACCAACGGCCTGCCCAACATTCACACCGTCACGCCTGACGATCCGCCGTTTCTTTTTCATCGCGGCGAGGGCTACGTGCGCCATCGGCTCCCCGTGGGCACCAAGGTGATCTACCCGAACGCACCGCTCGATCCACTGCCCGACCGACGCGCGGCCATCGAATACGCCATCGACCATCCGCTCGGAACCGATCCGCTCGACGCGCATCTGCGTCCCGGAATGAAGGTGACGATCGCCTTCGACGACATCTCTCTTCCCTTGCCGCGAATGAAGAAGCCCGACATCCGCCAGTCGGTAATGGAGGTTGTCCTCGAGCGCCTCGACCGCGCCGGAGTGACCGACATCGAATTGATCTGCGCGATCTGCCTTCACCGCCGCTGCACGCCCGGGGAGATCAAACATTTCGTCGGCCCGACGATCTTTCGACGCTTCTGGCCCGATCGACTCTACAACCACGACGCCGAGGACCCGCAAGGGAATCTGAATCTGGGAACCACGACTCAAGGCGAGATTGTGGAGATCAACCGCCGTGCCGCGGAATCCGATCTGTTGATCTACGTCAACATCAACCTCGTCACTATGGACGGCGGGCACAAGTCCGTCCCCGTCGGACTGGCGACGTACAGGTCCGTCCGCTCTCATCACAACGCCCACGTGCTCCTCCACGACTCCAGCTACATGGACCCGCCCAACAGCGACTTCCACCGTTCGTGCGAACGCATGGGCGAGATCGTCGCCAAACATGTGAAGGTCTTCACCATCGAGACCACGCTCAACGGCGATCTATTCTCCAGCCTTCTCGGCTTCCTTCAGAAGCGAGAACACGCCTGGAATCTGCGCGACCGCTTGAGCTACCACGGGAGCCGCGTCGGACTCGGTGCTCTGCCCGTCTCGCTGCGCCGCAAGGCATACACGGCGCTTCCGGCGCCCTATGGACTCACCGGCGTCCATGCCGGCATGACGGAACCGGTGCACCGTGAAACGCTGCGCAACATAGATCGCCAAGGCGAGGTCGCTGTTCCCGAACAGGCGGACATCGTGTTGATCGGCTTGCCCTCCATCGGTCCGTACAATGTCAACTCGATCCTCAATCCCATCCTCGTCCGGTGCCTCTCCGCGGGCTATTTCTTCAACTTCTATCGCAACCGACCGCTGGTGCGCAAGGGCGGAGTGATGATTATCGACCACCCGCTGACCGAAGAGTTCAACCGCCTGCATCACCCGTCCTACTACGACTTCTACATGGACCTGCTGCCGCAGACGCGCGACCCGGTAGAGCTGGAACGCCGTTTCGAGAAGAGCTATGCCGAGAACGAGCGCTACATCGACCTCTACCGCCATTCCTACGCCTACCACGGCGTCCACCCGTTCTTCATGTGGTACTGGGGCGCGCATGGAATGGCTCACATGGGCAAGGTGATCGTAGTCAATCCGACGAGCCGGACCGCCGCGGAGCGACTGGGGTTTGAAATCGCCCCGACCCTGGAAACCGCGATCGGTGTGGCGACCGATTTCGTCGGCCGCCGGCCCATCATGTACTACTTCCACTGTCCGCCGATCATCATGTGCTCGGTCGGCTGACGGGGGCAACGGTGAACGGCGGCCCCATGCTCATCATCGCCAACCCGACCTCGGGACGAGGCCGAGGGGGCCGCACCGCCGACGCCGTCGCGGGAATCCTTCGCGCCCACGGCGTCGATGTAACCTTGCATTGCACGACGGCCTCCGGCGACGCCGAACGCCTGACTCACGCGGCAGTCGCCGACGGCGCGCAACGGCCGAACTGCATGGTGGCCTGCGGCGGAGACGGAACGATCCAGGAGGTCGCCAATGCCCTTGCCGAGGCTCAATCCGCTCTGGGCGACGCGTGCCCCGCGCTGGGTTTGGCGCCGGCCGGCCGGTGCAACGACTTCGCCCGCGCCTTCGGAATCCCCACCGACCCCAGGATCATCGCTGACGTTCTCTTGCACGGCCGCGCCGTTCCGACCGACCTTGGCCGGGTGAATGGACGATACTTCTGCACCGTCGCCACCGCCGGCGTCGATGCCGACGTTTCCAGCTTTGTCGATACGATGCGGATGCCGCTTCGTGGCACGCCGGCCTACCTCTACGGCGCGATCCGTGTGCTGATCCGCAATCGCCCTTATGAAATGAAAATCACCGGTGATTTCGGGGTGATCGAGCGAGCGCTTCTCCTCGCGTCGAGCGCCAACACCTCGTCCTACGGCGGCGCAATCCGCATCGCTCCCGACGCCGACCCCGCCGACGGCCGGCTCGACCTGTGCATCGTCGATCGCGTCGGCCGCCTGCGGGCGATCGCCCTGATCCCGTCTCTTCTCGCCGGACGACATAGCCGGTGCTCCGCCGTGCACTTCCTCCGTACCCGACGCTTGACTATCGAGTCCCCTCGACCCCTCGAACTCTGGGCCGACGGCGAACGCATCGCCCGCACCCCCGCGACCATCGACGTCGCCCCCGCCGCGATCCGCGTCCTGCGGCCTTTGTAGGGCAGATCATCGACCTGCCGAAGCCGTCTCCTGGCAAGCCCGGCTCGTCACACACGGCGATAGCCCGCGCGAGCGCGGCCGCAACGACCCACTTTCTGCGACCCGAGCGAACGGTCAACCGTTGCATTCGCGCGCGGTCCACGTATCATGCCCGACGATCGCTGCGCTCCGCCCCGCGCCGTTGAGGAGAGTCTCGTCGCTCCCGGACGCTCCCTCCTCGGTCGCGTCGTCCGACCCTCGGTCGCGCCGAGGTTTCGGCCTCGGGGAGGGTGCAAAAAAGGGAAACCGAAATGAAACGCGCGAAGATCACCATCGTCGGAGCGGGAAACGTGGGAGCGAGTTGTGCCGTCTGGGCGGCGCAGAAGGAACTCGGCGACATCGTCCTCATCGACATCCCGGAATTCGCGGACAAAACCGCGGGCAAGGCGCTGGATCTGTTGCAGTGCGCCCCCATCGAGCGGTTCGATTGCAGGATCGTGGGGACCGCCGACTACGCCCACGCCAAGGAGAGCGACCTCGTCGTCATCACGGCCGGCATTCCCCGCAAGCTGGGCATGAACCGCGACGGGCGACCCCGGATGATGCCCGAGGTGTTGTGGTCTTGCGGCTAGCCAGGTACTTTTTTGGGGGGTTGTGTCCGATGTTGGCTTGGGTACACTAGGGCGCTTTCGGTGGAACCGGTCGGGCGGAAGTCGGGCTTGACACAAGTCCCGGCGCGCCAGGATAGAACAAGGGGGTGTCGTGAGCAGCCTTGGATACAATCCGAGCCGGGTGGGAATTGATCGTTGCGGCCTGACAGGGTGCGGCGAGGTCTACTGGAATCTTCCTCCGGCCGAACTCTACGAACGCGCCCTGCGCGGCGGCGAGGGGACGCTGGCCGACAACGGGGCCATCGTCTGCACCACCGGCAAACACACCGGACGATCCCCCAATGATAAGTTCTTCGTCGAGGAACCCGGTTCGCGGGACGAAATCTGGTGGGGCAAGGTCAACGCCCCGATCAGCGAGGGGCAATTCGATCTGTTGCACGGTCACGTGATCGAACATTGCCGCGGGCGGCGGTTGTACGTCCGTGACATGTACGCAGGGGCCGACAAGGCCGCCTGCATCCCCATCCGCGTCATCACGGAAACGGCGTGGCACAATCTCTTCGCCGCGCAGCTTTTCATTCGCCCGGCCCCCGGATCGACCGGCGGGCACGACCCGCAGTTCACGATCATTAACGTGCCGACGTGTGAGGCCGACCCCGGCGCGCACGGCACACGGTCCGGGACGTTCATCGTCATCCACCTTGGGAAGCGCCTGGTTCTGATCGGCGGGACGGCCTACGCGGGAGAAATCAAGAAGAGCATCTTCACGATCATGAACTACCTGCTGCCGATGTCGGGGATGCTTTCCATGCACTGCTCGGCCAGCATCGGTCGCGGCGGGGACGTGGCCTTGTTCTTCGGCCTGAGCGGCACGGGCAAGACGACCCTGTCGGCCGACCCCGAGCGCCGCCTCATCGGCGACGACGAGCACGGCTGGAGCGACCGTGGGGTCTTCAACATCGAGGGCGGCTGCTACGCGAAGTGCATCAAGCTGTCGAAGGAATACGAGCCGCAAATCTATCAGGCGATTCGATTCGGGACGGTGCTCGAAAACGTGGTGGCGGACGGGGCGACCCGGGCGATCGACTTCGACTCCGCGGCCATCACCGAGAACACACGGGCGGCCTACCCCTTGGAGTACATCGCCAACGCCGTGATTCCCAGCATCGGCGGACATCCCAACAACATCGTGTTTTTGACCTGCGACGCGTTCGGGGTTCTGCCGCCGATCGCCAAGCTGACGCCGGATCAAACGATGTACCATTTCCTCTCGGGCTATACGGCCAAGGTGGCGGGGACCGAGGCGGGGGTCAAGGACCCGCAGGCGACGTTCAGCTCCTGCTTCGGAGCGCCGTTCCTGCCCCTGCCGCCGGAGCGCTACGCGACCATGCTCGGCGAACGGCTGGCGGTGCACGAGGTCCGTTGCTGGTTGGTCAACACGGGATGGACCGGCGGAGGCGTCGGGGTGGGTCAGCGAATGAATCTCCGATACACCCGGGCCATCGTCACGGCGGCGCTTTCGGGAAAGCTCAACGGCGTAACCTACGCCAAAGACCCCATCTTCGGTCTATCCATCCCGCAATCATGCCCCGACGTGCCGACGGACGTGTTGTCGCCGCGATCGACGTGGCGAGACCCGGCGGCGTATGACGCCAAGGCGAAACATCTGGCAGGACTGTTCAGCGAGAACTTCACGAAGTTCAAACGCGTGTCGGAGGAGGTCGCGGCCGCCGGACCCCGCAGGGGTCCTTTGGAGTAGCGGGGGGTCAATCGCAGCAGGCCGGGGTAGAATGATGCTCCTGCGGGCGATCGTGGACGATTGCGAGGATCCCCCGGTGGTTGTGACGGTCTACAGAACGACGAAGACCGAGGAGTATTGGAGCAAGTCATGAAGGTGGTGTACGATCCTGAAACCGATATCCTGCGGCTGACGTTCAATAACCTACCCGTCGACGAGGCCGATGAGGACAAGCCGGGGGTCATCCTCGACTACGACAAGGACGGGAACATCGTCGGGCTAGAAACCCTCGACGCCTCGAAACGAATGGAGAACCCCCGCGCGCTGGAATTCGCAGTGGCCAGTTGACCTGAACCTGGCGAAGCCGCAAGTCCTCCAAAACCAAGCCCTTGGAGAACTTTTTCGCCACCAGCAGCGTGATTACGTGAGCTGATGTGACGCTGTCGTGCTCCGTGTCTGACACAGACCGCGACACGACGCGGAAAACGTCACGCCATTGCTCGTCGCGGTCAAGGTGATACCCTGATGCGGACTTTGACGGGGAGTGTCCGGACGCCTGGTGGGTCCCGCGGCCTTCAAAGCCGTTGAGGGGTCGTTAACGCGGTCCCTGGTGGGTTCGATTCCCATCCACTCCCGTGCGTTGGAGCGCGCCCTGGTGCGCTAGATTCTCCCGATTTTTCCCGGACAAACTCGCCGGTGTCATCACGTGACTCGCTGTGCGCGAATCATGCGCCATGACGCACGGAAGCGCAGGGGAGCGCGCCCCGGTTGGTGTCGATTTTGGTGTCGTTTCGGCGGTGCCGAAATGCGTCGCCTCTGCGCCGTTGGCGTAAGTACCCGTCGCCTTCATCGGCTCGCGCGCCGGGCGATTCAAGTCCGGCAGCCGCGCCGCCGCCCCGCTCATCGAATCGCGGAGCGTTCGGGCGTAGATGTTCATTGTCAACGTCGGGGTGCTGTGTCGCGCGAATTCCTGCAAGGTTCGCAGGGGCGTCCCCGCGTCAGCCAGCCACGATAGGCACGTGACCCGCAGGGCGTGAAAATCGACGCGCCCGGAATCGGTTTCGTATTCGATTCCCGCAGCCTTCAAGTCGAAGCGAAGCATGTACGCCACGTCCGTGACGACTGGCATGTTCGGGAACACCGACGCGCCGGGGTGTTTCCCGGCAAGGAACGTCCGCAACTCCGCCACAGTCTCCGACCGCAGCGGCAGCTCCGCCGGTTCGCGGTTCTTGGTCGCATCTCCCGGCAGCCATACCATCGGTTCGGTATCGTCCAGCCGGAAGCTCGCCCGCGTCAGCGCGCGTAGCTCTGAGCTTCGCAGGCCCGTCTCCATCGCCAGCCGATAAAGCCAGTACCGCTCGACCCCGCCCATCCCGTGCCACTCCGGCCCCGTCCGCGTCTCTTGCAAGAGTTTCGCCGCTTCATCGGCCTCAAGCGCACGTCGAATGTACTTCCGGGCTTTCGCGGTGACTTGCATCTTGGCCACGGATGCGATCGGGTTCGCCGACACCCGCCCGCTCCGAACGAGCCGGTTGAAAAACGCCTTGCAGTCTTTGACATAGTGATTCGAGCTGACGACACTCAGCCCCTTAGCACGCCGCTCCGCGAGATATCGCCCCACGGATTCCACACTTACGTCGGACAGCACCTTCGCGCCGATACCGTCGAGCAGTGTAGTGACGCGGTACTTGGCAAGGTCGGCGTGCTTCTGCGTCGCCGGTCCCTTTTGCTTGCGCGACGCCACGCCGTCGAGCAACGCCTGATTGTAATCCGTCAAATGCTCCCGCAACGGTTTGGCGCTCGCCACGGACCGACCGTCAATCAATCCCCACCGAACAAGTTGCCCGCGCGTCCGTGTCGGAAGCCCCTCCAGCCACCTGTTCATTTCCTCGCCGAGCGCGGCCCCTTCAGCTCGTAACGACGCCAGCTTCTCCAGCTTGCGAGCCATTTCCTGGGACGCCTTGAGGTCCGTGTACGCCGTTACGGTCTGCCTAGACTCGCCGACGCGAAACTTGACCCGGTAGCGCCCCGACCCCCTACGCCTGAATACGCTCGCCATACTGCACCTACTTTCGTTTGTGCCGAGCCGGTTTCAACTCGACCCGCAGACCGAGCGACGCGACCACCTTGGTTGCCGAATCCAATGTGAGGTCGCGCGTCCCCGCGACAAAGCCGTGCACCGCCGCGTAGCCGATCCCGGCTCGCTTCGATACCTGCGATCGGCTCAAGCCAGACGCGGCGATCGCACGTCGCAAAGCCAGCCCTAGGTCCGTGTCCACCGTCTCGCTCATACCCCTAGGATATCACAATTCGTATAAGCCGTCAAGTCGTTTTCTGCGACCGGGGCGGAATCCCGCCCGCCGGCCTAATCCGGGCGACGGTTTCGGCCAGCGCGTCCCTCTCAGCGTGCTCGCGAAGCTGTCCGCCGTCGTACTCCCGGATCGCGGCCCGTTCCTCGAACTCAAGTCGCCAGTCCGGGGGTAGGTCGGCAACCGTAGTTGTTCGATCCACCAGCACGGCCAGGATCGCCGCCTTGTTCGCAATCAGCGACAGCGCCACGTGTTCCGCCCGGCGTGATCCGCGTATCCGCAGCCGGTCACCCTCGGCCACGACGGTCAACCCCGCCGATCGGGCGTGTTCCAACAGGGTCAACCCGTCCATTCGCCGACCTCGTCTTGGGAAGCGTCTACGATGTCTACGTCTACGGAACCCTCGGTTTTCTTGGGAATTGAGGGGGTTGCGTAGTCTGTAGACATGCAGACAGAATGAAAACTTGCGTCGGCTGACCGCCCCTGGGTGTCGTCGGGACGGCTTCCCACTCGCCCCAGCCCAGCCGGACCAGCTCCCCAAGCGCGGCCTCGGCAGCGCCGGAACTCTCACGATACTTCCGGTTCCCCTGTTGCAGCTCGCGGGCCGTCAGCCGCCCGCCCCGGCGACGAACCCACTCGGCCAACTCGCGGCTCTGGCGGTCCGCGTCGGACTCCCGCAGCATCGCGTAAACCCGTTCGGTTTCGTAGGCAAACCAGCGGGCGAGCTGAATCCCGTCGGCCATGCTCTGCGCGTCGATACCTTCGCCAGAACGCCAGGGCTCATTCGCTTCCCGAACGCAATGGAAGATCAGGGCGAACCGCGGTGCGTAACCTTCGATTTTTGCGAACGCCGCCCGCAGGTCGTCGTCCTCAGTGTCATCCTGTTGACCGGCGAACTCGTTGTAGAAGTCGATCCATAGTCGTTTGGCGTCTACGGTCAACGGAACCAGCGCTGGACGCAGCTCACCGTCCTTGTCTGTGTCGAGTCGCAGGGCGAGCAGGCCGTCGATGATTTGGGCGTAGCGCTGCACGACACCGGGTTCCACGTCGGCCTCGGTCCACCGTTTACGATTCGACGGCGGCGCGGCCAGCACCAGCCGGGCGGGGAGTCCGGCCTCGAAGAATGCCGGGACCAACACCCGCCGCAGGGTTCCCGGTTGAATCGTCCCACAGATGGAAACCGCCGCGTGCGGCACGTGGATCATGCGGTAATCCCCCGTTTTTCGGTCAACGATGAGCGTCCCGGCCCGATGCAGTTCCAGCCAGCTCGCCGTGTCGCTCCCCGACTTCTTGTACTGGTTGAAACTCCCGACCCAGCCCGACAATTCATCTCGGCACAACAGCACGCCACGCGTATTCTGCATGAGGATCGGGGCGAGCGCTTCGATTGTCGTGTCAGAGACGACATGGCGGATGAACACCGGCAGATCGGGTGCGATGGGCTGTTCGCCCAGGGCCAGCGCGCATAAATAGGATGTATAGGCAAAAGGGGTAATATTGCTCGCTGGCCGAAACGCGTTTTTCACGGGGAATTCGCTATGACATCACACTAGTGTCCGGTTATAACTCAAACTGACCGATTTCGCCGCGGACGAAGGTTCCAGAACCGTATAACCTATGCCGGCAGCGGTTTTCCAATCCCACGCCCCTGGGGAGCGGATCGTTGGACCCGATTGTTGGCTGGAAACCAAAACGGCGCAAGTCATTGTCACAAAACGAGTTACGTCATTATTTCCTGAAAAATCGGTCACTTTGAGTTATTTGTTCGCGGATACTAAGAATCTGTGCAAAAATAACTCCGCGATTTTAATGCATAGGGCCGATGGTTCTTGCTGAATCCTTGGAAAGGACGGCAAGAGCATGGATGCGTCTGCGATTCACGAGTGCGAATGTTCGGTCTGTCGAGGATCGGCGG
>JAZDHF010000092.1:0-10770 GCA_043806315.1 Planctomycetota bacterium
TCAATGCTGGTGGTGCAGGGGCTGCCGGGGTTCAACCCGCCGGCGCATCTCTTCGGACAGTCGGCGTCGGTCAGGCAGTCCAGGCCGTTGTTCGCCCCGCCGTTGCATTTGCTCTGAACGTATCGGTAGACGCAAGCCCCGCTAGGATCGCCGCAGTCCCCCGCCACGACCAAGGCCACCGGGGTCGATCCCTGGTCCGCCGGTGTGACCGCCAAATACCGGCATGAAATGCCGACGGCCGTCGGCTGCTCGCATCCGCCGCAAGTGCGGCTCTCCTCGTTGCACGTGGCCGGATCGGGACAGGGATTACCGTTTGTGGAGATGCACTCGTGGTCAAAGACGCAGTCATCCACGGGATCGCAGACCGCGGATGAGCAGAATGAGCCGGTGGGGTTGCAAAATGCGTCGTCGGGAGTATTCGTGCAGTGTCCGTCGACCGGGTCGGACACGTCAACGGTACAAGCTACGTTGTCGTTGCAGTCGATGGGCGTATTCTCGCAGAAATCGCTTTCACATGCGCCGCCCGGGCCCGGGCAGTCCTCGATAACGGTGCACACTTCGCCAATGTTATCTCCCCCGCTGCAGGTCTTTACGCAGGTATCAACGGTGTTCCCAACACCGTCATTGCAGTCGGCCGCCGACAAACATTCCACGCACCGGTCGTTGGTTTCTTCGCAAAAACTCGGCGCCCCGGTGCAGGTTCCGGGGCTCTCGCACTGGGCATTGACGGAACACGGCTTCCCAGTGGTCGCCCCCCCGGGCGTGCACGTCTTGCAGGTGGCCGCGCCGCCTTGGCAGACCCCGCCGCTGCAGAGGTCGTTCGTCGTGCAGAATAGCCCGTCGTCGCATGGACCGGTGGTGTTGACGTGTTGGCACGTACCGCCGCAGTTTGGAATCGTGCAGTTGCACGAATCGTTGGTGCACACATTGTTGTCATTGCAGTCGTCATCGCTGTCGCAAGTCACGGTGATGGTGACGGCCGGGCCGAGCGACTTCGTGACGTCGCTCGTCAGCGCGCCCGGTACAACGATGGCGGTTTGCACCTGCGTCTTACTGCCTTCCCCGAAGCATGGGAGGAGCGCGATCTGACTGGTCCCGCCACTGATCGCTTTGAACTTGATCGTGCTGACTTTCAGCCCGGCGGTGGTGGCGCAAGCTTCCGGGCAATCCTGAATCCCCTGGAATGCGAGATACCGGGCATTGCCGTCGTTCATCGGAACTCCGTCGGGTCGTGGTGGTGGTGTGCACGGCACGTTCAGGCCGTCCCCCGTGCAATCATTGATCCAACCCGAGAAGCCCCCGGTACCGGACCAATTGTAGGTGTTAATCGGACAGGCCGTGCAGGCGGTCGGCTGAACGCAGGCATCTTGCGGGTTCGGGTTCGGTATGGTCGAGGGATTCAACTGGAGAAAGGTCTTGTTCCAGGAAAATAGTGCATCAATGCTCGATACCGGCAAGCTCGTCAATGGGCATAGGTCAGTGCATGTCCCGCCAGGCGGGCAAGTCCCACCCCCCGAACACCACCCATCACCAGTGCACTCGGTTCCGGGGTTCGTGCCGCCGACACATATGCGGCAGTTCGCATCGGTGGTGCAGGTGATGCCATTCGCTGCTCCGCCGACACATCTCCAGTTAGAGTCATGAGGCGTACTGCACGAATTGGCCACGGCGTACAGCCCAAGCTCCACCGTCGACCCGGCAAGGACGGTGGTCGGGCCGGATGCACGCCATTCGAGTTTCACGCATCGATACGGATCGTTGCTCGCCGGCGGGTTGTCCACGCAGAACCCGTTGTTGCACTTGGAAAGGGCGGTGCACGGGTTATCGTCGTCGCACGCGACGCCCTGGTAGATGGGCTGGGATTGACAATGGACCGTCGGCAGCTCTACACAACCTCCTTCGCTGCAATCGGTGTCGAGCGAACTGCAATCGAACGGCGTTCCGGGCTTACAGCCGGTCACGGGGTCCGCGCCGGCCTCGCCCGGCCCGCAAGTCTCCGTTCCCGTGCAACCGAGCCCGTCGGAGCAGTTGGCGTCGCCGGGAATACGTTGACATGAGTCGATCGTTTCATTGCACGAGTCGACGGTGCATGTGTAATTGTCGGCGCAGTTGGGGGGCGTTCCCGCGAAGCAGCAATGGTCCCGGTCGCCGAAGATCGAGCAGGGGTTCCCGAGCTGGTAGGTGCAGACTTCATCACCATTGCAGAATAACCCGTCGCTGCAAATCGCCTGATTCCCCGTGAACGCGCACGAATTGAACACACAGGCATTGCTCGTGCAAAAGTTGAAGTCATCACATTGGCTCGCGTTTAGGCATTGCACACACCGATTGCTCCCCTCCTCGCAATAGCTCGGCCCGCCGGTGCATGTGCCCGGGCTTCTACAGTCGGCGTCGGTGGAGCAGGGCTGCAGGTTATCCGGACCATTAACGCACTTCTTACAAACCGGCGGGGTGCCCGCGGCGCATTGGTCGTTCTGACACGTTTCCCCGCCGTTGCAGAACTTTCCGTCGTCGCAGCCACTGTCGTGATCGCATTGCACGCACCCGCCGCGCAGCTCGCTGCAGAATCCTAGACACTTCCCTCCCGTACCGCAGTTCGCGTCAGTCGTGCAGGTGGTACCGGGAGGAGCAGTCCCCAGGAAGCACTTCTTGGGACAGTTTGGCGGCGTGCCGGCCTGGCACAGTCCGTCCGCGCTGCAGCTTTCAAAACCGTTGCAGACCAAAGGTACCGGAACGTCCTGACATTGGAAGTCGCTCAGGCATTCCACGCACGTACCCGATGAGGTGTCGCAGTAGAGGGGCGTGCACTGGTCGTGCTGCAAACATTGAACGCACGAATTGAGATCCTCGTCACAGTACGGCGTCGGCGCCTGACAGTTCGTGGGGTTCACTTTGCAACTGTCGGTGTTGACATCGCAATAGCCGATGCCGTTGCAAAACAAACCGTCTTCGCACTGATTGTTGCTATGCGCGCACATGCACCACCCGCTAGGGCCGGGGTTGAAGCAATAGTCCACAGTGCAGAACTTGTCGTTTGGCTGTTCGTGGCACTGCGCGTCCGTCGTGCAACCCGGTGTCGTCGGGCACGTTTGGGCGCGTGCGGCGTCGGCGGCAACGCAGATGCAACCCACCGCCACGACCAGAACCGATAACCCCGCGCCCGTTCGGCCGTCCCTACCGAGGTGCGAACCCGTCCACTTGAATACCATGTCGTTACCCCTCAGCCCCCTGTCCACCCCACAAGACCGCGCCGCAAGGACGCACGACCTCGTCTGATGCAAACCGGCGACAACGCCCCCCATCGTCACGCAACACGCTGCAGCGGCGATGTTATCGGAGATGGTCGAGTCGACGCCGGCCGCATCCTCTCCCTCGACTACATTCTAAGCCTACCACATCGGCGGCGGCGACACAACCGCAGCGCATCGGACCGCCGACAAGAACAGGATACTCACTCTAGCACGCATCCGACCGGTCGTCCAGTCCGCGGGGCGGTGAAAGTCACATGGTCCGCCGCGGGACTCCAGCGTAGCTCAACAGCAAAGCTGGGTCCGAAAACCCGCCGCGGGAACAAATGTTGATTGTCAACGCATACGGTTCGTGTGCTTTTCGATCCCCCAAGACGTCATCATCGGCCGGGTCTCCACACGCGTTGATCGCCCGCACACCCTGCCTCGCATGCGGCGGACAGCACTTCACGTAACCGGGCAGAGGCCGCCGGCGAGGCAGCCAAAGCTCCTTGCGACGCATCCGAGCGGGGGGGGTGCTTGTCGAAGCAGCCATCGGAAGGCAGCAGACACTGCAATTCAACCGGCGCGATGAAGCCTCGCTTTCATGGTTGGCAGGCACTACCCACGTGTTCACAACGAGCTTCACCGCTTCCATCCATGATGATAAAGCAACGTCGATGCGCCCGCTTCGGCAGCCCACTGGGATGGGACACTCCATTGTAGCAGCCAAGGCTGGTTCCAGCCACAACGGCCGCCATCAAGGCAAGAGCGATAAACTGGGTTATCTGCGGCGGATGGCAGTTGAATTTCCTTGATAAGATCGCTAATCTATCGTAATGGCTCGGCGGCACCGTTGTGCCGCGCGCCGTGGGGTAGAAGGGTTCGGAGGCCTGCACCGCCAACTTGTTGAGTGCGCAGAGCGGAGGGGAAGCGATGAAGCACGGTCCACTGGCCGCACGCATCTGGGCCGCGGCGGTTTGCGGCATCTCGCCGATCTGCTTGGCCGCGACGATGGAGTTCGAGTCCGTTCCCGTCGGCACCAAGTACGGCGCGGGCTTCGGCAACGTCCCCGGCCAGGTCGTTATCACCGAAAACGGCATCAAAATGTCCGTGGAGCAGTTCTTTCTCCGCCAGTTCACCGGTTTCTTCCAGGCGGAAGTCACGGGGCCGGCGAACGATCACGAACTCGCCATCGATAACATCAGCGTGCTGTTTGACCTCACGTCGCTTCCCTTCAATGTCAGCTCGTTGACGCTCCAATACTCCGAGTTGGGCGGCGAAGACAACTTCTCGGTCAACGGCGGTTCGATCCTTCAGTTGCCCGACATCACCAACATTCCCGTCAACGTGGCCCCGGGAGTCACCGCGCTGGTGGACGGCGGTCGGATCACCCTCACGGGCGATATCGACCGCGTTCTCATCGGCGGGCAAGAACTGTCGGTCGACACCGTGGTTGCGGTCCCGGAACCAACGTCGCTGCTGCTTCTCGGAGCGGGCGGAGCGCTCCTCCTTCGACGCCTGCGCCGACCCGTGGGAACCTCGCGAACATCGCCACGCTGACCGCCGGCTGAAGAACGGTAGCGCTGCCCCTCGTGGGCGGCGCCGGGTTCGGTTGCGGGACCGGATCGACCGACACAGCTTTGGCTCCGCAGCGCGATCCTTACGCCGTTTGTGTTCCGACGGTTCTGCGGTTGCGGAGCGTCCTGCGGGTCCGCGCGACCAACCATCCCACGAGTACCGCCAGCACCAGCCACGGGAGCAAAACGACCAACCCGTACGCAATCAGACCGATCGAGGTGTAAAACCCGCCCAGGCCGTCCCGGACCCGCGCACGAATCGAGGCCGCGCTCTCATCGGGTGCGGGAGCGATCGTTGACTTCTCTCCGATGGTCAAGTCGATAGTGCCGAGCGCATCCGGGTCTGTGCGGGAGAGGTCGCCAAGTCCCAGGCCGGTGATCTGTCGAGCCGCAACGCGACCGAAACCCTCCACCTTGCCGACGAAGGCTTCCATGTCCTTGGCCGGGACGCCCAGGCGGAATGTACCCTGCCACGTCCCGTCGTTGCGCTGATTGCTCGACGAACTGAGCACCTGGACCTGACGCTCCGCGATCGCCCGACTGAGGGCCTGCCGCGCCGTCTCGAACGCCTCGACTTCGACGCTCATCGTTCCCCGCGGGACCTCGCGCGGCTTCTCGGCCAACGTCAACGCCACGTCGCACGGAACGGCTGCGGCGCCGCCCACAATTCGACCCGCTTCGCCGGAAACCGCTTTCGAGGTCATCCGACCGAGCGGCGAAAGTGCTTCGAAAAGTCCTGCGAACCGACCGGCGGGGACGCGCACGCGAACATCCGCGGCGTTCGATCCGTCGGATTGTCGGGTGGCCTGATTGGACGCCAGCGCCGCGTCGTGGGCCTGGAGGATGTCGCCGAGTCGTTTCATCACGTCGTCAAGCTTGTCCACCTCCAGACGGACCGTGGCCGTGGGGAGTTGCCGCGACCGTTCAAACAGCACGAGAGCGATCGTGCATTTGACCTGCTTGGCCCAAGGCTCGCCCGCCTCGTTGAATTGCTGATCCTTGACCTGCCGTTCCTCGACGCGCCCCAGAGCTTCCACGCCGGAAACCACCTCCGCGAACCGGGCCAGTGTGGTTTCGAGTTGATAGTTGCCCATCAGCGTTCCGTCGCTCCGCTTGGACGTTTTGCCGGAAACGAGCCGGCCGTCCGTTTTGGCAAGCAGGTCACCTAGCCGCTGAGAGGCCTCGTCGAGCGTGGAGACTTCCACGGAAAGCGAGGCCGAGGGTACCGTCCGGCCCGGCTCGCGGAGAGTCAGCACGATGGTCGAGAGCCCGACGCGATCGGCCATCACCCGAAGCTGACCCTGAAACTGCTCGATTTCCGTCCGGACGCGGTTCAACTCCTTCTCGACTTCGAGCAGCGAGGCGATCTTGTCCACGAAGGATTTGTTGGCGATGAGGTCGCGCAGGCGCTCCTCCGTGATCTGCAAGCTGTGGATGCGGGCCTCCACATCGACGTATTCGGCGGTCACGTCGGCGGCCTTGACGTTCTCCGACTCCACGCGACCGACGGCCTTCAACGCCGTGAGGGTCTCCTCGAACCGCTCCGGCGGAACGCGGATGACGATGCGCCCGACCATCGCGCCTCCGGCCTCCTCGCGCGTCGAACCGTCCGCGACAAATCCGCCTTTCTCCCGAACGATCTGCTCGACGCGTGCGATCGAATTGCCGTATGCCGGAACCTGAACGGTCAACTCGCCCGTCTTGATGATCTTGAGGTTCTGCGGAACCGGCGATGGCGCTCGTTCCGGCGTCGCGCCAGTGGGTCCAGGCGAGTCTGTGCTCTCGGGAGATAGAAGTGCAGCGTATTGCGCATCGGTGATCGACAACGCGTGCAGGGTCTCGCCATTGTGCCCTTCTTTGTCCCTCGGTCCGAGCGGAACGCCGTATCCGTAGGAAATGTTGCGCTTGTCATCGGCGTACTCATTTGTACGAGCGGTCGCCCCCCCCGTGCTAGCCCCTCCGGCCCCTGCGAAGACCGATTGTCCGCCCGAGGCGACTCCAGGCGAGGAGGCCATTTTCGGCGGCGGCTCGGGTGGAGGGAGGCGACCGCCCCCATCACTGCCTCCGCCTTGACTCGTCTTCTGTAGGTCAATGATCGGGGCGCCGCGTCCGAAGTTGGGCTCATTCTTGGCATCGAGGCGGACGTCTCCCAGACTGAGCACTGCAGCCTTGCTACGGTCGGCAGACCCCGGTCCCTTGGCCACTCGGGCGGGTTCTCTGTTCTGGCGTGCATCATCCTTGTGCGCCGGAGTGCCCCACCCGGAGGGGTCGCCTTCGGCGATGCGTGCTGCCGACCCGGTAGGAAGACTCGCATCGACATTGGTGAACGCGCGAGATCGGGCCAAGCCGAACGAAAGCCCGCCGTAGTGCAGGTTGCCAAGCTCAAAGGCGAGCATGAGTACGGCCGCAACGCCGGTCATGGAGACGACGAGCGATCGGTTCCTGGCCCACCAGCGATTGGGGTTGGCGGCGGAACCAACTACTGGAATCGCGACGGCCGCTTGTAGGGCGGTCCACATGGTTTGTACCTCCGTATCATTCGGTCGATCGTTGGCCGCCGTCGCGAGCAAACGCCGCACGCGGCGAAGCTCCTCGAACTCGGCGCGGCACTGCGGACAGGCATCCAGGTGCGCATCCAACTCCGACCAATCCGAGACATTTCGATCTGACGAGTCCTCGCCTCGACTGCCTTCCAAACCCCCTCTCCCCCGCTGGGGGAGAGGGTGGGGTGAGGGGGCGCCGCCTGCGGCATGACCTGCCGCGTCGAGCACCCACTCGTGCACGCGAAGATCGATCAGTTCCTTGGCTTTCTGGCAGTTCATGGCACGTTTTCAGACGTATCCGAAAAGAGTGTGGCACCGGCATCTTGCCGGTGAATACACGGGCTGGAAGCCCGTGCCACACCGTTCTGTGAGAGTTTTCAAGAGCCGCGCGTTCAACTTCTATGTCTCCTCGGCGCGCTTCCCATTCGTCAGACCCGCAACATGGGCCCGCAGCATCTCACGCAGCCTCCGCCGAGCGCGGAAGAGCGTGACCTTCACCCGCGACTTCCCCCATCCCAGGACGGCCGCGGCGTCGGCAATGCTCATTCCAACCAGCTCACACAGGACCACGGCGTCGCGCTGCGCTCCCGGCAGTTCCGCGATCCCCCGGCGCACGGCGTCGCTCGACTCCTCTGCGTCAGCTTCCGCTTGGCCGATTTCGTCCGATCGCACAAGGCGGAGAATCGTCGGGTCGGTACGGTGCTGCTGGTCTTGGCGTTTCCTCCGTAGCCACTCCATCGCCGCCGATCGAGTCAGAGCAAAGAGCCACGTGGCGAACGTACTGCGGCCCTCGAAACCCGCGACGGATTTTGCAACGCGCAGGAACGTCTCCTGTACGACCTCCTCCGCCGCGTCCCGGGAGCGGGTGACGGACCACCCGTAGCGCCACACACGGTCGACATAGCGCCGGAACAACAGTTCCAGGGCCGCGTTGTCGCCGTTCCTGCACCTCGCAGCGAGATGGGCGTCAGGATCGACCATCGTTTCGTTCACCTGCTTTAGACGCATTAGACGCCGCTTGGTTACCGAAGTTTCACAGAATCGTTATCGGCATCCGCGGAAGGGGAGACGTGGGACCTGCCCTCGGCTGACCATCCAAGTCGGGGATCGTCAACGTGCTATTTCAGATTTGAGAGTTATGAGCGGCGCGGATTCCGCACAATTCGCTTGCGCCTTTGACCTCTCATTCGCGCGGCGGGTCGAAGCAATCCTGAAGCGAGTGTGTTTGCCGCGCCTAGCTTCGGGCCGTAGGATTCGATCGTCCGGTGGGAATGGTGGGGATGGGCGCTCCGCGACGCGAGACCGCGCATGGGTAGGCCGTACTATGTGATTGATGCGTTCGCGAGCGAGCGGTACACCGGCAACCCCGCGGCGGTGGTGCTCGATGCGGAGGGGCTCGACGACGCGGCCATGCGGGCGATTGCGGCGGAGTTCAATCTCAGCGAAACGACTTTCGTTCTGCCGCCGCAGAACGATCGTGGCGCCGGCGGTGGGCCGCACGTTCGTTTTCGATGGTTCACGCCGACCGTGGAAGTCGATATGTGCGGCCACGCGACGGTCGCGGGCATTCACGCGCTTATCGAATCCGGTCGCGTGCGACATGACGATCCGTCCGCAAGCACGCAGGTTCGCATTGATACGAAGTCGGGGGCGCTCGCCGGATTTGTCGAGAGCATCCCCGGACAAGACTCGGCCCGAATGATCTGGCTCGACCTGCCGGACCCGGTGTTGACGGATCACCGGCTGATCGCGGCGGAGCTTTCGACCGTGTTGCGGCTACCGGTGGATGCGTTCGAGACGAAGTTGCCGACGACGGAAACGCAGGACCATGACGTGCTCGTGTTCGTGCGAAGTTTCGGATCGCTCAACGACGCCCGGCCCGACTTTCCGCGACTCGCCGAATTGCTCAACCGCGAGCGGCTCCGTGGTCTCTGCTTGGCGACGGTGAACACGATCACTCCGTCTGTGCACGTGCAATCGCGTTTTTTTGCCCCGCATTTCGGGATCGACGAGGACCCGGTGACGGGGAGCGTTCACGGCCCGTTGGCGGCGTATCTAGTGTCGAAGCGGCTCGTGCCGATCCATGACGGGGTATCCGGGCTGACGTGCGTACAAGGCAAGCCCGGCGGACGTACGGGCTTGTTGCACGCCCTTGTGCAGGTCCAGGGCGAGGATCGTTTCGCCGTGCGGATCGGCGGGCAAGCGGTCACCACGATGCGCGGCACGCTGGTGGATTGATGGCCGAGCGTCGTCGATTCGCGGCCATCGTCAATCCGATCTCCGGCCGCCGGAACATGCTGCCCCGTGTGCGGACCATCGCGCGGGCGGTGGAGCGTCGCGGCGGTCGGCTTGAAGTTTTGGTGACGAACGGCCCGCGACATGCGACGGAACTGGCCTCGCGGCTTGGAAGTCACGTCGGGGCACTTCTCATCGTCGGCGGCGACGGGACGGTCGGAGAAGTGCTGAACGGGCTTGGCGACTCCCGAATCCCGATGGTCGTCTACCGCACGGGTACGGAGAATCTGCTGGCCTGCGAACTGGGGATGCCTAGCGACCCGGACGAAATCACGGCGACGCTGGTGCACGGCGACGAGTTCGCCAGTGATGTGGGAGTCATCGGCGGTCGGCGGTTCTTGGCCGTTGCGGGGATCGGGTTCGATGCGGAGTGCGTGGTCCGCATGAACCGGGCGCGGCGCGGGCACATCACCCACGGCGACTACTTCTGGCCGATCTGGCGGACGTACTGGGCATATCGGTACCCGATGCTGACGGTGGAAGCCGATGGGGGCGTGATCTTTGAAGGACAGGGGTTCGCCCTGATTGGAAACATTGCGCGGTACTCCGCCGGTCTGCGGATTCTGTTACGCGCCCGCATCGACGACGGCCTGTTGGACCTGGGTGTGTTCCCGTGCGGATCGCGGTTGAGGATGTTGGGGCACGCCGGCCGAGCGTTCTTGCGCCGCCACGTCGGGCGCTGGGGGATGATCTACCGGCAATGCCGAACGGTGCGGATCAGTTCCGATGAGGAAGTGCCGATCGAAGTGGACGGCGAATTGGGCGGCGTGTTGCCCGCGGAGTGCTCCGTCCAACCGGGCGCGGTTCGCTTCCTCCGACTGAGCCGAACGGAGTGAGAGGCGGAGGCCGGACAAGTCCAAGAAAACGGCCGAAAGCGGTTCCGGGGGCTTGACGACGTCCGTGAAATCCCGCACGACATAGTACTACAACGCTAAGTTCGTCCCGAGGGGTGGGAAAGGGCGTTTGCGATTCAGGCCGCTTTAGCCCGCATTTCTCACCAAGTGTTGCGAGTCGATGCTGGTTGAGCCGAAAACAGAGGTTGGTGGCAGGTTGCGTAGGGAATGCGGCGGGAGGTGGTAGGCTACGCCGCGTTCGGCGGAGTGGAGGAGGCGGGGAATGCCCCCT
>JAZDHF010000093.1:0-4833 GCA_043806315.1 Planctomycetota bacterium
ACAGCTTCCTCAGTCCCGAATCCGGGACACGACGCAGACCTCCCGAGGTAAGTCTGACCGCCTTCTCCGCGCACCTGCCGGATCTACAGCCCTGGTCCTTGATGGATATGGACTTCGCGATTAGTCGCCCGCTCGTCCGACCAAGGATGCCTCATATCCGATTTCTGTTCGTCAGGTCACGGCTTTGCTCCACACTTCCTTTAGACCCCGCCTCGCGGCGACGCCCTTGTGTTTCGCTAGCACTTCACCTCCATCAGGTTGTGCAGGGGACTTTCACCCCCAAGCTGTCAAACATGCTCGGCACACGGCTAAACCGCGGCGCGGTAGTGTTCGCCTCGTCGGCGGTCTGTACCGTCTGCTGAGCCGCTGCCGGGCTTTTCACGCTTCCGTCCAGCCCGCTTACTTGTAACGCCGAGATTGCGTCATTCTGCTCCTTCCGAGCTCTCCGCGTGGAGAGCCATCGTGGTTTCTTCGGAAGGAGCGATTGATGACCCCCTTACGCGCGTAACCGCTCCCGCTCCTCGCAATCCAGCCGAACAATCTGAACTCCCAGAGGCCGCGCGGCGCGGCTTGTCCGAATCCCCGTTCGCGGCGATACTGTACGGTTTGTACCTGGTGCTCATCATGGACCTGGACGCGCTGAAACTGCTGATTCTGGACGTCGACGGCGTCCTTACGGACGGCCGCGTCGCGCCTACTGCGGATGATGAAGGGGGGAAGCGATTCCACGTCCACGACGGGTGTGCGATCAAGCTCTGGAAACGCCGCGGCGGAAGGGTCGCGATCCTATCCGGAAGGGAGGGACGGGATGTCGCCCGACGAGCTGCGGAACTGGGAATCGATTGGGTGAAACTGGGTGTCGCCGACAAGCTCGCGGGGTACGAGGCGATCCTCGCGTCCGCGGATTGCGTCGACGGCGCGGTCGCGTACATCGGCGACGATCTGCCGGATCTCGGTCCGATGTCGCGTTGCGGATGGGCGGTCGCGGTCGCCGATGCCGTTCCCGCGGTCAAGCGGGCGGCGGCGTATGTGACCCGTCGCGGGGGGGGTTGCGGCGCGGTCGCCGAGGCGATTGAGCTGATCCTCCGCAAACAGAAGCGCTGGTCGAGTGAGCTGCTAAGGGAGATGTATTACGAATCACGTGCCACTCCAACGTGACATCCGTGAGCACCCGCGGCCAACACCCCGTGGCGGTCGGCGACCAGCGCGAGGTTCGCGCCGCGGCGCCAGCGGATTGGTGCGGACGTTCGTCGTCGCTTCCGCGACGTTGGCGATCCTGTTGGTTGTTTTCTCGATGTATCAGTACAGCCAGTTGGGGCCGGACGCACCGGCGGTGCGGGCCCCGCGCCTGCCTCCGCCGCCGAGCGAACCGAGCGTCGCCGATCGGAGTACGACCCCCGTGGGAAGTCCGGGCGTCCCGTTGGGTCAGGGGGTCATCGGCCCCGGGCAAAACATCACCGTCTCCATCTATCCGCGCGAAGGAACCCGTGCACGGCTCGAGTTGACGGTCAGCGACTGGATTCCCAAGGACGGCTCGGACCATGAGTTCATCCTGACCGGACCGCAGGTGCGGATGCGCACCAAGGACGGGAACGACGTGCGGGTGACGGCGCGAGAGGGCGTTCTCGACGCCCAACGTAAGACCGGCGGCGGTTTGGATCCGAAACGCGGGCAGCTAACCGGAGACGTGGTGATCGAATACGACCGGCGGTCGGACAAGGACAAGGCCTCGCTGCCCGAGGCTTTGCGAAGCCAAGTCGATCCGTCCGAGTTGGTGCGGATCGAGATGGAGCGCCTCGAGTTCGATTTGGAATACGCCAAGCTGGTCGTTCCCGGCCCGATCCACGTTGCGGCGCGGGACGTGGAGCTTCACGGCGAGGACTTGGAAATCCGCTTCAATGAAGCCGAAGGCCGCGTCGAGTCGCTGCGGATCGCACGCGGCGGACGACTCGATCTGTTCGAGCGCGGCGCGCAACTCGGGGTGAACGTTCCCGGAATCGACCGCCCGGGCGAGAAACGGACGAGTCTGACGGACTGGCTGCGGACGACGATCCAATCGCGTCTCGATCGACAAGCACAAAGCGCCCCGGCGGCACCGGCGCCGACCTCGGCCGCCGGCGCGAGCGGCGTGCCGGTTTTCCGCGCCGATGCGGAGAAAGAGGACACACCCGGACCGCCGGTTCGGTATTTCGCACGCTTCGAGGGGGACGTGGACGCCAAGCAGTTTGCCGGCGACGCGACGCGCTCTCGTCTCCAGGCCGATGTCTTGGAAATCCTTCGCGAGTTCTCCGACGAGGACAAGGATCGGGTTCGGTCTCCGGCGGCGCCGACGCAGGGCACCACGGGCGAGCCACCCGTGACGCCGACGGGAGACCGGATCGTCTTGCAGTGGACGGGGAAGTTGGTCGTCGACGCCCTGTCGCGCGGCGATGAGCGATGGACGGAGGACGTCCGATCGCAAGTGACGGCTCTTGGCACGCCGGCGCGACTGTCGCACCCCGAAGGCGATGCGACTTGTTCGAAGCTGATCTACGAGCCCAACGGCTCGGAGGTTCAACTTTTCGGGAGCGAGGCCGCTCCGGTCGTGGTCCGTTCGTCGGACCAAGGAGCCATGACCGGTCAATTCGCTTCGCTGCGACGAGGGGGAGATGCGTTGGCTATCCGGGTCACCGGACCGGGGAGGCTGACCGGCGCTCTCGATTCCAAGGCGAGCGCGACGGGGGTGCCGTCGTCGCCGTCGATCCCCAAGACGGAGTCTTTCATCGAATTCGGCAAGGAACTGAGCGCTCAAGGCCGGTTCGTCACCACGACCACCGTGGACTTCACGGGGAGCGTTTCGATTCGCGAGCGCCGGGTTCTGGATCGGGCGTCGTTTTCGGGGCGAGTGACGATGGAGGAGGGGGAGACGCGGATCGAGGCCGACTCGATCGACCTGGGCTTCGCCGCGCAGCCCGGCGGTCGCAGTGATCGCCAAGCAGTCGAGCGGATGATCGGTCGGGGCGACGTGGTCATGATCCAAGGGGCCGATCGGATCACCTGCCGGGAGATTGACTTGGCTCTGGCGACGGACGCCGACGGACGGTCGCAACCTCGTGCGGCCACAGCGACGGGCGATGTCGCCGCCGTCCAGGGCGAACGCACGCTCCACGCCAGGGACAAACTCGTCGTCGATTTCGACCGGGTCGAAGATGAACCGAAGAGGAACGAGAAAGCGCGATCTCGGACCGGCGTGAAGCGTTTGCAGGCCTTCGGGGCGGTGACGGTGTTCGACCCCGCCCAGAAGCTCGACCTATCGGCCGGGCAGCTCGATTGCAGCGTCGTGAAGGGCCGCGAGATCGAGAAGGCCCTGGTGACGGGGACTGCGGACCGTCCGGCGACTGTACGGCTCGATACGCTCACCGTGACGGGTCATCAGATTACGCTCGACGTACCGGACCAGTGGGCGGAGGTGCCCGGGGAGGGGCGGCTGACCTTCCTATCGCGCAAGGACCTCGACGGGCGCAAGGTATCCAGCCCGATCCCGATCGTGGTCACGTGGGCGGACTCGATGAAGTACCGCGGGCGGGAGAATCGCGCGGTCTTCAACGGCCGGGTCCACGCGACGAGTGAAACGACGACCACCTTCGACTGCGATCAACTGCTCGTGGAGTTCGACGACGCACCTCAGCAGAAAGCCGCAGAGCCGCGACCGTCAGGGAGCGGGCAGAACACCTGGGGCATTCTTCAACCGTTCGTCGATGCGGCGATGAGGACGGAGAAACCGCGGGATGTGCGTTTCGCGGGCGGCGCTTATGCGAAGGAGCCGGCCTACATCCTCGCCGATGGCCACGCCGTCGCGGAGATGTCGGAGACGGACCCCAAGAGCGGAGAACTCTCCAGCCGTTCACGGATCGCCGGTCCCCGGCTGTCCGTCAATCTGCGCTCCGAGGTGTCCAAGATGTTGATCGAGGGGCCGGGCACGTTGCAGCTCGAGGACTTCCGTCCGGATTCCCCGTCGCGCGAGTCGAACCCGCGCACGGGCAGCGGCCTCTTCGCCCTGGACAAGGACACCGGTCCCTCCAAGACGCTCATCGAATGGCGGGAGCGCATGTGGTATGACTTCTCCATCGCCCAGACGCGATTCGAGGGGCGGGTGCAATTGAAACACTTCAGCGGGGCGGCGCTTGCGCGTCTGTTCGAAGGATCCGGCGGCGGCGCGAACCAGCCGCCGGGTCGATCGACGTTCCTGACCAGCGATGTCCTGACCGTCGATTTCCTCGACCGCGACTCGCGGGCCAAGCCTGCCCTGAGCCGCGAAGGGGACGCATCCGGCAAGCGGATGGGTCGGCTCAGTTCGGATCGACTGCGGCAGTTCCAGGCCTCCGGGTCGGTCGTCTTGCAGGACCAGGTCGAGGGTCTATCCGTCACCGCGGACAGCGTCGTCTACGAACGGCCCCGGCAGATTCTGGCCATCTCCGGCTCCAAACAACGCAAGGCCCAGATCATGACCCAAAAGCCCGGCAGACTCCCCAACCAGGTGGCCACCGAACGACTCTTCTACAACCTCGCCACGGGCAAACTGGAACTCGTCCAGACCACCGTCAAAGGGCAATGAGCGCTCCGAGCCGCGAGCGCGAGCGAGCGGACCATCAGAACCGCGACAGGGACGGAGCGGCCGGGCCGCCGCGGCGAGAGTTACGAATTACAAATTACGAACTAGACTTTTGCAAAGTTAACAAAGTGCCAGATGTTCCTTGATTCTCCCATCATTCCAGCCGTCCGCCCTCGCCCGCTCGATGACCCAGGAGATCGTATGGCTGAGCGTTTCTCGCAACACGCCCATGCAGGCTTGTC
>JAZDHF010000094.1:0-2268 GCA_043806315.1 Planctomycetota bacterium
CAGGGAGAAAATCGAAGCTAATCCGTTCCGCAGTCTGTTCCACGATTCACGACCTCCTTGCTCGAGTTAACTGTCGTTACAACAGTAACTTAACTCGCAAGGAGGTCGTAAAACAGGGGCGCTTCTGAATAATTCGGGTTAAGTTTGAGGCTCCCGTGGCCGATAAACAAACGTCCGATATTGCCGTCGTAGCGGTTGATTGAATGCGGAAACGAAAAGTTCAAGAAGACTGGTACCCCCCCGCGAAAGGAGCTTCTTAGATGTGCATAAACGCCGACAACATGCGACGGAGTGGCCCTTTGTCGCTGCCGCTTTCAATCGTTCTCTTTTCGGTGGCTTTTGCGGACGGTGGGCCGTCGGAGGCTTCCTTACGGATTTCGCCCGCGGATTCCGCGCCGATGCAGGAATCCACGCGCGAGACATCCGCGACCTCGTCTAATAGGCTTTCTCAACACCCCGCGTGGGTCAAGGACGTCGAGTCCAAGACCTGGCCCGGTTTTCTGACCGGCCTGAGCGGATACGAGAACTTCATCATGCCCGTGGGCATGCCGGTGTACTTTGAGGATCCGTTTATCACCACGGATCTCCGGTTGCTCTATATCTACCACACGATCCCCAATCGGTCGGTGTTGCGTGGCGGGCAGGTGCACGTAGCAGCCGCCCAGATTCGAGTGGCGCTCACCGAACGCCTGGCCTTGATCGCCACGAAGGACGGATATAGTTGGGCGGACAGCCACATCACGCCGGAGGGCGACGGTTGGAACGATTTCGCCGTCGGCCTCAAGTACGCTCTGTATAGCAATCCTCAGGACCAATTCCTCGTCAGCACCGGGATGCGCTGGGAATGGAACAACGGTTCGACCGACGCCTGGCAGGGCGGAGACAGTCAGGAACTCAGCCCGTTCGTAAGCGTGGGCAAGGGCTGGGATGCGTGGCACCTCCTAGGGACGATCAGCGGTCGAATCCCCACGGACCACCACGACGCAAACTATAGCCTGGTTTGGAACCTGCACCTCGACTACGAGTTGACTGAGACCTTTCGGCCGCTCATCGAGCTCCACGGCATCCACTGGCTGAGCAATGCCGACCGACTTCCCCTCAGCGAGGACTATCTCGACGTGGGCAGCCTCGGGGCGTCGGAGGCTCGCGGGCGGGACTTTTTCTCGGTGGGCGCCGGCTTCCGTTGGCAGGCGATGGACAACGTCTCGGTCGGCTTGACCTACGAAATGCCGCTGGAAAGCCCCTCGGAGCATCTCCAACAACATCGCGTGACCGTCAATGCCGTGGTCAGTTTTTGATGAGGCCCTCAACGTGGGCAGGAGAGATCGGATGAAGATTCGTGCGTATCGGTTCGCGGCGCTTTGCTGCTGCGGCGCGGTGTTGGGTTTCCTGCCCGGCTGCGTGGAGGTGTACCTCCTGAACATCGCCACCCCGTTTCTGTTCGCCAATTGATCGTCCAGTTCCTTTGGAGACGCAACCCGTGATCCGAGCAAAATCGACCTTCGTCGCCATAGCCGCTGTCATCATCTTGGGCACATCGACCGGCTGCATTGCGGCCCTTCTTTCCGATGTCTTCTTCGCCATCGGTCCGCTGCTGTTGTAGCGATAGACAAATTTCCTGCTGACTTACTCATCGCGGATTTGGCGGGCGCATACGACTGGCGGCTTGCCCGCCGGCACCGTCCCCAGGCGAAAGTCCTTTCTCGCACGCAGTGTGTCGGGAATCCTCTGCCGTGGCGGACCGTCCACATCGTCAGCGGCGTCCAGACAGCAATCCGCGTTGGGATCAAGGGGATACTTGAACAGAAATCGGGCGTGCTCGCCATCCGCTTGCCGCGCGTAGCGCCAGAGCCTCTTGCGGACAATCGATAGAAAGAGCCCGCCTGGGTTCATTTGCCGCCGCGCAGAGTGTGCGTTGCGGCGTGCATTCGCGACGAGGTCATGGGAAGGTGCAGTCTACGCTGTGATTGCCTCGATACAAACTCGGGGCTACCGGGACCTGTACCGATATACAGAAACGGGAAGTGCGGAGCGGTAATATCCGCTGGCACTCGGCGCGAGGGGAAGCGTGTCCTTCCGGCAGGCATGCGTGATCACGATTGAGGGCGCGGCGGCGACCGAGACGGCCGATTCGGCGGGAATCAACGGCAATCAGCTACGGGTGGCGATGGGGGGCGAGGCGGCGGGAGCGAGCATCTCTTCGTAGTTCCAGGGCATCCACTTCGCGGGGGCGGCGGCGAGCTCCACCGCGTGTCTCTGCAGGGCGGT
>JAZDHF010000095.1:0-2078 GCA_043806315.1 Planctomycetota bacterium
ACCGCCCTGCAGAGACACGCGGTGGAGCTCGCCGCCGCCCCCGCGAAGTGGATGCCCTGGAACTACGAAGAGATGCTCGCTCCCGCCGCCTCGCCCCCCATCGCCACCCGTAGCTGATTGCCGTTGATTCCCGCCGAATCGACCGTCTCGGTCGCCGCCGCGCCCTCAATCGTGATCACGCATGCCTGCCGGAAGGACACGATAAACCCCTCGCGGCCCAGCCGCGAGCTCGGGCTGTGAAAACTCCTGGAGGCGGTCTCCCGGATATACCTAACCCAGAACGGCCGGAACTCCATTTCACGCTGAACCACTACAGTCTATCGCCGCGAGTGGATGCAACTCCTTCAAGGTCGAAGGGGTGGGGTGCCGTTCGATTCCGGGGGTCGCGTCCGCCGTGGGCGGACTTGACCCCCGGCTATGGTCGAAGACCCCTGCGGGGTCAAGGCCGCACCTTGCGGGCGGGACACAAGTCGTGGCGTCTGCGAGACTTAGAGGGCGTCCTGAAGCCCCCTCACCCTACCCTTTCCCCCAGCGGGGGAGAGGGGTTCTAGGATGCACCTTTAGCAACGATGTGCGAGACAGTGCCATCGCTTGTCACACCGCGCCGGGAGGGACTCGAACCCCCGACTTTCGGATTAGAAATCCGATGCTCTATCCACCTGAGCTACCGGCGCCGGTCGGCCTGTAGGAGTCTGGCGTACAGCCCCTCCAGGTCGTTCACCGTATTGTGCCCATCGAAGGCCGTCAGGCAAAGTGCCCGTCCGCGGCGGCCAAGACGAGCGCGAAGCTCGGCGTCCGTCGCCAACCGAACGAGCGCATCGGACAGACCGCGGACGTCCCCCAGGGAGACCAAAATGCCCGTCTCTTCCGGTCGAACGACTTCGGGCGCTCCGTCGTTGTCAAAGCACACGGCCGGCACTTCGGTCAGCAACCCCTGCACGACGGCCCGCGGCAACCCCTCCCAGCGCGAGGCGTGGAGCACGATGTCGAATCCGTTGATGGCTGAGGCCACCTCATCGGGATGAAGCAGGCCCAGCATCCGCACTCGATCCCGCAACCCCATCGCTTCCAACCGTCGTTCGTAGCGTGCCCGGTGAGCGCCGTCTCCGATCCATACGAATCGCAGTCTCGGCTCGCGGGCGACGGCCGACGGCATGGCGGCCATGATTTCCTCATACCCCTTGTTCACAAAGAGCCGCGCAATGGTCCCCACCACGACGTCGGCGTCCGTCACGCCCCACTCCGCGCGACGGCGACGGCGGAGGTCGGCGTCGGGCACGAATCGGTCCGTCTCCATGCCGGAGCGGATGGTGACGAACCGATCGCGCGGCGCGATCCCGGCTGCGACCGCTTGCTCGACCATGGCATCCGCAACCGCTACGAACGCCGTTGTATACTTGGCCGCCCTCCGCTCCAACCCGCGGTACAGCATTTGGGTGATTCGGCCTTGCGTTCGGTTGAAGCTCATGCCGTGGATGGTGTGCACGACGACCGGAATGCCGCTGTGCGCCGCGGCCCATCGACCTAGAATGCCCGCCTTGCTACTGTGGGTGTGCACCACCTCCGGCTGCATTCGAGCAAACAGCCGCCGCAACTCGCACGCCGCCCGCCAATCGGACCACGGTCGCACGGCCCGTCGTAGCGAGCCGACGCGAATTAGCTCGCATCCCGCGGCCTCCGCTTTATCCCACAACGATCCCTCCGGACCCGTCTCCGGCCCAGCGAGCAGGGTCACCCGATGCCCGCGTTGTGCCAGACCACGACAGGTCAGAACCGTGTTCTCCTGCGCGCCGCCGATGATGAGACGGGTGATGAGGTGGCAGATCTTCATGGACTGCGCCTGGGGCTACCGCCACACGGCGTTGAAACGAAAAGTGAGAAGTGAGAAGTGAGAAAACGGAAATACCGGCGACCGATCAATCTGCGCGTTCCTTCTTACTTCTAACTAGACTTTTGCAAAGTTAGAATCCGTTCGGTGGTTCATGGCTTTTTTGACGATAAACCAGGTCGACAGGACGTGTTTTCGGATCATGGAGGATCCTATCATGCCGGCCATTGTGGAGTTTCCCACCATCGTC
>JAZDHF010000096.1:0-2380 GCA_043806315.1 Planctomycetota bacterium
TTCAATCGTCGCATGTCCAGAGCCCGCGGGCTCCTCTTCTACCGACTCATCACGCAGGCCGTCCGTACCGCCCACGTCGATACCGACGCGCTCTTTCGTGATACGGGCCGTGGCAGGCGCCCTCGGCGGGACACCAGCCACTAGGGGTAGGGGCCGGTGGAGCGAAGCGAATAGCCCTTACCGGAGTTTTGGCGCGATGATACCCCCTCCGGTAACACTTACTTTTGGCTCGACAGGGGCCTTGCACCCGACGGCCGGGTCGACGACGATGAAGCGGCCGCGGGTGAAGGCCGGTCGTTGGGCAGTCAGGCTCGTAGAGGACTTCGCCGCAACCAACGAGGGTAGGTCGCATCGACGGTGATGTCGAAGAAGGGGAAAACATGACGAGGCAATCCCTTCGGTCAGCGCGCTGTGAACCGCGGCTGACCGATGCCAGTCGCAGATCAGGACGGTCGCCAGCGGACTCGTTGGCCGCCGATTCATTCAAGCTGTCGCCATGCCGTCGCGTTACTGCGGTCGTACTCGTTGCCGCGATGTTCGTCATCGGCATGCCCCTGCCAGCGAAGGCTGCGAGCGATGAGGCTGCTGCGCCTCAACAGCGTTCAGCCCCCAACGAGGCCCCCCTCTCGCGGCCGCTGTTGTCATTCGAGGCGTGGGAATCGTGGTCGCTGTCCGACCACGCGGCGGAGCGCCCGATCGGAGCCGCGACGAGTGCCGATGCTGAGGAGAGAGCGTCGGTCTCCGCAGCCGGTCAGGAACGACATCTTGCTGACGTTCTGATCGGAGGCTTGGTTGTTGCGACCACCGACCGCGGCGGCTCGAGAAACGGATGGACGAAGTCGCGGCGGGTCGGTGCAGGCGCTGCGCAGCAGTCGACGGCAAGTGGGCAACAGCGTCGGGGAGTGCTGTTCTGGACCGCGGTTGGCGCTGGCGTCGGCGTCGGGGCTGGTCTTATCTACATGGCGGCGAATCCGGATTGTCGCTACAAAGAAAGCCTGTGCCCACTAGTGTAGTGTCCCTCATATAACTAGACAATGATCGAGACATGTGAGAGGCTCGCGTGCATGAAGCACACGGGCATCGCGAACAGCATGGCGGCCGACGATCTCCACCAACTGGCGGCCTGGGCCCACGCCCCGAGCACGCCGCAACAGGTCGCGTTGCGGTGCCGGGTGGTGTTGGACGCCGCCTCGGGGGTGAGCGATCTGAAGGTTGCCGACGCGCTGGAGGTGAACCGGCATACCGTGGCGTTGTGGCGTATGCGGGTGAGCCAGGACGGGATCGGGGCGGTCTGGGAAATTGCCGACGGGCGGGGCCGCCGGCCGCAGTACGACCTCGCGAAACGGAATGGTCTGATCACGGCGACACTGCACAGTCGACCACGGGGCCAGACACATTGGAGTTGCCGGTCCATGGCGGTGGCTCAAGGCGTGAGCAAGAACACGGTCAACCGCCTGTGGCAGTTACACAACCTCAAGCCGCACCTGCATCGAACGTTCAAGTTGTCGCGCGATAAGCGGTTCTTGGAGAAACTGACGGACGTGGTCGGTCTCTATCTCAATCCGCCGCAGCAGGCGGTCGTGTTATGCGTGGACGAAAAGAGCCAGATCCAGGCGTTGGATCGCACGCAGCCCGGCCTGCCGTTGAAGAAGGGGCGCTGCGGCACGATGACGCACGACTATAAGCGGAATGGCACCACGACGTTGTTTGCCGCCCTGGATGTGCTGGCGGGCAAGGTGATCGGCCAGTGTCAGGCCCGGCATCGACATCAGGAGTGGCTGAAGTTCCTGCGGTGCCTGGATGCGGCGTACCCCGCCACGTTGACCCTGCATGTGGTCATGGACAACTACGGCACCCATAAGACCCCGGCGGTCCACGCGTGGCTGGCGAAGCACCCGCGATTCGTGTGTCACTTCGTGCCGACCAGTTCCAGTTGGTTGAATCTGGTGGAACGGTGGTTCCGCGAACTGACGGACAAGGCGATTCGCTGCGGCGTGTTCCCCAGCGTGCCGACCTTGATCGCGGCCATCGAGGCGTATCTCGCGGCGTGGAATGACGCGCCCCGGCCTTTCATTTGGACCGCCACGGTGGGCGACATCGTGGTGAAACTCGACCGGGCTCGTCAACGGCTGGAGTCGATTCAGCCGGGGTGTACCCTGCCGCGCCGACACAAAACCAAGAAGCACGCAACTGTATAGGTATTTCAGGGACACTACACTAGTCCCGTTCCAACGAGAGCCGGTTTCCGGAGCGCCGCGGCCGCGTCGCGGTGTTGCTGAGCCGTTGTCAGTGCGCGCCTTCGTCGCCTGGGGCACAGATCCTCAGATCAATAGAGTGTTCCTGATGGTCGTCGACGAGGCGAATAGCGCGATCAGCTTGT
>JAZDHF010000097.1:0-6412 GCA_043806315.1 Planctomycetota bacterium
CGACTATTTCGACTCGATCGGCCTTCCGAGAGTGGGTGCGTCTTCGGACGCTTAACCTGGTCGAACCGCCGTGGTACGGACCCGTATGCCCGGTGGTGTGGGAGGGGCGGAGCCGCGAGGCTCCCCCCTATCCCGATCAACTACGGTGTCGGGTCGCACAATGACCAAAGCGGAACGCCACCCCGACCAGAGTTTCGACAGCGAGACCCAGAAGATTCGATCGCGCCTGCGCAGGCGCGGAGTCTTCGACTTCTGCTGCAGAGTCGCGAGTTGCTGTCGAAGCGCGAGATTCTCTGCGGCGAGTTCGGCTCGATGACAAAGCAAAGCCCGAACGAGAAGGACCATCGTGCGAAGTAACCACATTTCATGCCCCCGGACGCCGTGTTCACGGCCGGGAGACCATGCCAAGTCGCCGGAGATGTCAAACCGTAAGTCCTTGCCTGACAACGCCTACGGAATATTCGAGAGGGACGGCTGCCGCGAGGCCGGATGCTGCAAGCGGGAACGTCGCGCCGCGGAATCGGTCGTCAGCCCTTTTTCCCGGGCGCGTTGTAGGGCACCGTCTTCTCCTGCATGGCGACCCCCATGCCGGCCAGTTGGTCGAGCACGGGGTTGTAGATGTCCGGCTCCACGGGGATGCGCACGCCGGTCTTGGGCATCTTGCCGTCCAGAATCAGTCGGACCGCGACGGCCGCGGGCAGGCTCACCGTCCGAGCCATCGATGTGTCCTGGTGCGGCACGCCAAAGTCCACGAGCGTCGAGGTGATGAATTGCGCCGGCGCCGAGGGGTACTCGGCGACAAACGAGTGGCACATGACGATCATGTCGCGTTCGCCGGGAGCGTACTTCATCTTCTGCTCCATCAGGTTGGCAAGAACGTCCAGTGGGGTCGTCTGCTTTCCCGTGATGGTGAGCGGCTCATCGCCGAACAGCCCCAGCCATTCCAAGCGGTCCAGGGGATTGGCCCGGGCGTCCATCTTTAGGAAAGCGGCCACGTCGTTGCGGAGCTTGCCGGTGGACGGGCCCTTCAGGAAGCCGCGGGTGTACTTGGCGTAGGTCGTTCCCGCGGGGTACGTGGTCGGAGTCTCGTCAAGCAAACCGAGGTCCACGACGGCCTTGAGCGTGTTGCACCAGCCGGGATAGCGGAAGGTGCCGCGGAACATGGTCTTAACGCCGTGAAGGTTGTAGGTGTCGATGTAGCCGAGCGCGTCGCGGTTGGGATAGGCCTCAAGTTCTCCGACGCCCTCAACGCGCATGCCGTGGCGGTTGTCGGTGAAGAGATCCTTGCTCGGTATGTCGACCATGCGGCCGTCTAGAAGATAGCGAGCGGAGTTCTTTCCGGCAGTGCAGACGCCGCGCGGACTCCACGAGAACTTGTAGCCCCACGGGTTGTTGTTGGCGTCGGGGGCGGGCAGCCCACCGCAGTATGACTTGAAGTGCGTCACCTGCCCACCTTGTGAGCGCACATGGTCGATCACGCGCATCGCGGACATGTGATCGATTCCTGGATCCACGCCGATCTCGTTGAGCAAGATGACGCCGGCATCCTTGGCCGGTTGGTCAAAGGCGCGCATGGCCGGACTGACGTAAGACGTCGTGACCATGTGCTTGCGGTGCCGGACGCAGGCCTCGGCGACGGTGGGGTGCAACGGAGCGGGCAGCAGGCTGACCGCCAAGTCGTGCTCGGCGACGAGTGGGGAGAGCTTTTCCTTCTCGTCGGCGAGCAGGGTTGTGAACTTCGCCCGGGGGTGACCGGCGGCCAGAGCATCCGCCTTGGAGACGGTGCGAGTGGCGATGGTGACCTGGAATCCCGCCTTCTCCAGCAGGTAACGAACGAGCGGGCGGGCCACAAGCCCGGCTCCGAGAAGAAGAACCTTTTTCATCGGCTTAGTCTCCTCAGCAGAAAACCGTATGTTGCGGTCGGTAGCCGCCGGTCAACGGAAAGCGCCGCCGCGCGGCCGGCTTATTCCGACGGCGCAGATCGACCGAGCAATTCGCGTGCCCGACGCCGCCGGAAGGCAAAAAAGAACGGCGGCTTTACGGACGAACGGGCCGCGGGGTAACGGATCACCGAACAAACTCGGCCAGATAGCGGTACGGCTCAGTCAACTGGCCATGATACACGATCGTGGCGCGCTGCAGCTCCGGCGGAAGCCCGCTTTTCGATAACGCGGCGTTCCAGTCGGCTTTGGCCAGCGCGGGGACGAAGCCCCGAAGGGCCTCGCTGAAGAATCTCGAGGCATCCACGGGCAGCTCGCAGGGCAGGAAGTCCACGGCCAGCACGACCGGGCCGCGGCCCCGGACGCCGTCGTGAGTCTCGTGGGTCACCGGATCGTAGACATAGACAGGGCTGTCCGGGTCCGTCGCCCGGGTGGTGCAGGCCAGCGACCCGTCGATGTCGCAGGTAATGTCGCCGACGACGCGGAGCCGCGGAGGACGATCGCCGCCGTACAGGCTCTTGAACTGTGCCCGGTCGATCAGCACCGGGTAGCGCGGCTCCCAGTAAATGCAGTTGACCAGTAGGGAGAGATGGGGCACGTGGCGGAAGAAAGCGGCCCGATACCGATCGGGATGGTCGTAGTATTCGCGGAGGTTGAACTGCGCGGAGGAGTCGACGCGTTCCACCATGTGTTCTTCTTTGAAGACGACCTTGTAGCAGACGTCGGCGCGGGCGGGCACGGAGGGCAAATCGGCCGGGCTGATCTGCTCGAACGGCAGCAGGTTAAAGACCTCCTCTGCCCCCTGGAACACGCGGCCGTATCCGGCAAAGCCACAGACAAACGGCTGAAGTTCTCGAGGCAGGCCGCCGCCGCGAATCTTCTCCGCGATCGTCTTCAGCGAGCTTGCAACGTGCACCATGTCGCGATAGCGATGGGCGGGTTGGACAGCCGCGAACGGACTGTCGATCCCTTCTTCCCCGAGGCGCTGACCGAGCGCCCACAGCGTGTCGATCATGCCCGCCAGCCCTGCGAACCGCCCGAAGGCCACCAGGCGGCAGTTGCGGTCGTCAACAATGCGTTCGTAGTCGATGAGGTTACAACCGAGTTCCATCAACCGCTTCAGGCCGGGCATGTTCGCCGGCTGGCCTTTGATGGTATGAGAGAAGTAGATGTACGTGCGCTTGGGGAGGAGTTTCTGTGGAGGTATCTCCTTGACGCCCATAATGACCGGGCAGTCTGCAAGCTCGACCGAGACGATCGCACCCGCTTGCAGGAAAGCATCATCCTGAAAAACCCGTTGTGGGGAATGCTCTACCCGGAAGGAGATGCCGTGCTGTTCGCGAAGGCGCCGGACATCTTCGGGTACGAGCGGCACTCGTGCTTCCCACTTGCTCTTGTCCTCGCGTCGAATCCCGATCGTGTTCACGACTCAGACCTCCGGGAGCAAACCCGCCGGCGTAAACGGTTCCGCGGGTGCAATCTTAGGCGGCCGACGCGGGGGGAGCAAGAAAACGAGGGCCGTTGGCACGCCGCGCTTCGGCTACATCCGGCATCCCGAATATTCCATCCACATCCGTTTCGGCCTGCGTTGAGCGGGGAGTTCGTTCACGTGCAGCGTTGGAATTGAGGGAGATGACGGCTTGCGACACGCATTTGCGCCCGGAATTGGGCCGGTTGATGCGAGGTGCGGACAGGATGACCACAGCCTTCGACGCGTCGCCCGTGAGATCGGGGTCGTTCAGGCCGCGCGACGGTACCAATGGTGCAGTCCGCCGACTTGCGGAACGGCGACGATGCGGCCGAGGCAGGGGGGGCGACCTCGCGCTCGATCGGCGCGTTTCGGTCTAACGACGAGTGCGTCCGCGAGTTCAGGTAGTAGTCGAAGCGCGATCGCAGGATGCACCGCAGGTGTCGTTCGTTGAGAACGATGACATGATCGAGGCACTCGCGACGGATTGATCCGACGAGGCGTTCGCAATACGGATTCTGCCAGGGGGACCTTGACGCACACACGACTTCTTCGATGTCCATATGCCTGACTCGACGTTGGAAGAACTCACCGTGGATCGAGTCACGATCGCAAAGCAGGAAGCGTTGAGCCTTATCGAATGGGAACGCTTCAACGATCTGTTACGCGGTCCACTCCGCGGTCGGATGAGCGGTGACGTTGAAGTGAACGACATGTCGTCGATCATGACGAAGCACGACGAAGGCGAAAAGTGGGCGAAGGGTCGCGGTGGGTACAGTAAAGGAGTCCGCCCGTAGAATAGCGATGCCCTGGGGCCGCCGACTCTAAAGAGCACATAGGTTCTGCGCAAATTCCCCATGCTACGTAAGTCTATAAAAACGCGGTGGTTACGTGCGAAAACGGGCGCAACTCGATTCTGCGCTGCGCGGGCCGAAAACAGGGGTCGGAGCGTGGTTCTGTGCAGCTTACCAAGTCAACAACCTACGTGCTTCGCATGGCGATAGCCCTTGGCGATGCGGAGGAACAAACCACCCCAACGAGGGTCGAGGGATTGCAACCATGCGACCAAGGAAGAAGAGTTGCAAGGTCGCAGAGTTGAAGGGTTGGAGGGTTCAAGGGTTGCAGGGGAGGAGGAGGGACCGGAGATATCAGAGTCCGGATTCGAAATCGAACCAATCGAGGCGATCACGACGCGGGTAGTGCCGTCGTAGACGTCACGCTTGCGGGAACGTGGGTCGGGAACGTCCGGCCAACGGATGGTCTGCGGCGAACGGAACGGCACGTGGTCAACCGGTTCGCCGGTGCGAAGCCGCCTTCCAGGGCGGGACGCCGATAGTCGTTCTCGTCACAGGCGAGAAAGAGCCAGGTTTCGAAGTCGTATCGAGCCCAGCGAACGAACGGCTTGAAGGGAAAGCGCCGCCGGTCGCAGGGCCAGGAGTAGAGACAGTCGATGGAGGCGAGCACATCCGCGACGGGGATTGACGATTGCCGATTGTCGATTGGGGGAGGAACATACGCAGGCGCGGAACCGCCGCGAGGGCAGATGTGGACCAACTTTCGGAAGGCCTCCGAGGGACGTTCGGCGGGGGTTTGAACGGCGGTCGAGGGGGTCACCAAACGGACTCCACGACGACGCCTGGCCGGACAACGATTTCATAGAGACGATGCCTGCCGCGCACGGGAATGGGAGCGATCCTCCGAATGTTATCAAGCACCCAGGCATGGGCGCCTTCGTAGCACTTGCAGCCGGCCTGGACTTCATCCCCCGTCGTGATGGGACGACAACCGACGAGGTTGACGAGGGCGACCGCGCAGCCGAGCGGTTTGCAATGCTGACCCGCGTGATCTGTGACTCGTTTCCTCGTGGAACAGATCAGCGGTTCACCACGGTGAGACGTTGGCCAGCAACGCGTGTCGATGGTTTTCACGCGGTCGGCGATCATGTTGGCCCAGGGCTAATGCAAGCTGATGGCTTTGAAGATCACGCGATTACCCCAAGGGGATGTCGGGCCCAGATTGGCGCGGCGCGGGAACGTCCGCGGGCTTCCCGTCGCGGCCGGTCCGGCCGATCTCCTGGTGATAGACGTCCAGAGAGGAGGGCATTCCGTGGTGAATCACGAAACGGACGTCGGGTTTCTCGATGCCCATGCCGAAGGCCATCGTCGCCACGACGATACGGCTTACGCCGAGGCACGGAGGCACGGAGGGTCTGATGGGCCGGGCACGGCGGTTGCATATTCGGGAGGTTCAAGCGTTGAAGGGTTGCAGGGTTGAAGAGTTGAAGGGTCGCGGGGTGCAAGGAACCATTCGTGGACGGAGCGGAGGGCGGGGGCGGAGAGGCTGGCGTGGCAGGGGCGGCCGGAGAGGCTGGTCGCGGAGAGCATCGCGGCGACGCGCTCGGTTTCGGCGCGGGTGGGGCAGTAGACGATGCCGTCGGAAAACGCCGAAACGCCGAAACGCCGAAATGGGGCGGCGAAGCCATGCGAAAAGACGAGCGTCCCGATCACGGCCACATTCCTCGACGCGGAGGGTGAGGGTGGGCGGTCGAAGTCGCCGATGAGTTCCGCTCCGGGCTGCTCGGCTCGTCTGTGACTAACGTCGGTATGGCTATCAGGGCCGCGCAGGAGTGCGACCCGAGTCCCGGCGCGCCGGGATTGGTCGCCCAAGCTCATCCTCCTGTGCTGGGTGGTGATGAGTTGGTCGATCCAGGGGCGACCGACCGAACGGGTGGGTGGCATGTCCGACCGAAGGGCGGACATGCGGTGCTCGTCACGACCCGACATGGTCGCCCGGCGCGGGTCATGCCACCTGCCCGCTCCCCTAGCCCAGGTTGCGCAGTTCGCAAAGAATCGTAGCGATTTTTGGAGACTGTAGCATCGTTGGTGCAGATTCTTTGGGCTGCGGGGGCTTCTTGGTCGATGTTTTCCCTTGACGCGGAGCGTCGGGAGAATCGGTCATGGACGGCCCAGGTGAGTACGTTGCGGATCGGACAGAGGGTATTGCG
>JAZDHF010000098.1:0-10635 GCA_043806315.1 Planctomycetota bacterium
CTTTCTGGCACGAAAAAGCGACGGCCTGCCGGGCTGGCAAACCATCTGGAAGGGTTGGAACAAAGTCATGCCCCTCGTGCAAGGGCTCGAACTCCATCGCGATCTGTTGCGGGAGAAAAGTTGTGGGTAAGGGTGAGGGGAGCAATCCCCGGGGCGACCCGGCCAGGCAAGGCCATCGGGCGCCTCAGGGCTTGTACGTTTCCTGTTGCGCCGTCGTCGGCAGCGCATCCAGGCGAGCCTGTAGTTCGGCGAACAGCGCGCGGATCGGCTCGTAAGCTGCGTGGGTCATTCGTTCCTGCATCGGCACGGCACGAAACTCCTCGCGATGCGTTTTTGCATAGTCGCCCGCCCGCTCGACCAACTCCGCGTGAATCGACTGGGCCGTGCTTTTTTGCCCGGCGTCGAGCTGGAATCGTTTCTCGAACTCCAGCACGCACGCGAACCATGTTGCGGGATCGTACGAAACGCACGCTGGCAGAGATACGTTCGGCGAGGGCTGTGCCGCCGGTGCGACGGGGATCGGGATCGCCGCGGACGGATCAAGGGCACGCGGCGGCACGGCGCGGTTCTGGATCGGATCGGTCTCCAATCCCCAATCCGTCGGCTGCCACTTCCCCTCCGCCCATCGAGTTCGCATCGCGTCCACGTAGCGCGTCCGCTTTTCCACACTCTGCAGATCTTGATCCAAGCGCCGCTTATGATCCGCATCCAAAGACGGCTCAACCTCCTTGGCCAGGCGGTCCACGCTCGCCCGCATGTCGGTCAGCAGCGGTTCGAGCACCTTCGCCCATTTCGCGACTTGCTCAGCCGTGTAGGGCTCTCCGCGGGCCCGGGCGAGGAGCGCCTCGCGACCGTTCTCGATGATCGCCCCGCCGTTCCGCATGAGGAACCCGCCGGCCTCACGCATCACGGAACCCTTCAAGCGCGTCGCGGACTCGTCGTTCAGACCATACCGCTCCGCAATCCGCGTCGTCAGCAGGTTCAGCCGCGCGGCGACATCCCAGGGAGGAATGGCCGTGACCTCGCACGCCACGTCGCGCGCGAAACGATCGGACTCGTTCGTCCAGCCGTTTCGCTCCCAAACGATCTCCACGGCACGCCGGAGGCGTTGCGCTTCCTCGTCCCAATTGAGACCCGCCAGCGATTCCTGGAGATCCGAGAAGCTCGCCAGGGAGGCCGGCTCCGACGCGGGGTTCCTCGGAGTCGCCCCATCGCCGTCGGACGCGGCGGCTGAGCCGACACGCCACGTTGCGAGAGCAACGACGACGAAGCCGACGTGTCGCATCAAGCGCATTGGCGAAGGACCGGTCATGGCGGTCGGCTTTCCGACAATCCGAATACGCCCGTTGCGACGAGTCGATGCCGGGTGGGATGCTCGCGGATCGCCGTCGTCGGACGCGACCTGATTATACCGTAAAGGGAGGGTCAAAACTGCCGCGCGACGATGAACTCGGCCATCGCGACCAGCGATTGCTTAGCGTCACTGTGAGGCACCAAGTCAAGCTGACGGACCGCCTCGGTCACAAACCGCCGGGCGACACTAATGGCGTAGGCAACGCTTTCCGTCTGCTCTAGAAGCTCGTGGATCTGGTCCCTTCCGCACGATCTCACGCCGCGAAGTACCTCGCGAAGCCGGCTCGAAGTCGATCGGTCGCCGTGGCTCAAGCAGTGAATCACCGGCAGAGTGAGATTCCCGCGCTTCAAGTCCAGACCGAGCGTCTTGCCGACCCGACGCTCATCACCAACGATGTCGAGCACGTCGTCGATGATTTGAAAGGCGACGCCCGAGGCCATGCCGTAGGCGCGCATGGCTCGGACCAGGACATCACCCGCCCCGGCGAACTTCGCGCCCAATTCGGCGGACACCGCCGTCAGCGCCCCGGTCTTCCGCCGGATGATGCTGAAGTACGTGTCATCGGTCAGCTCGATGTCGCCGCGATGGTGGTTCTGCAGAAGTTCGCCCGCGCACACCGTATTGGTCGCCGCTCCGATCCGCCGCGACGCGTATTGGCTCTGCAACCCGCTGCAGAGCTGAAAGGCGTGGCTGAGGAGAAAATCCCCCAGAAGGACGGCGGCCGTGTTCCCTGCGATCGTGCCGATGGTCGGCTGTCGGCGGCGTTCATCGGCCTCATCAAGTACATCGTCGTGGACCAAAGCGGCCATGTGCACCATCTCGACCACCGCGGCCAACGTGCGGTGCGCGCTCGATAGCTCCCCCGTCGCCTTACCGACCAGCAGCAGCATCGCCGGGCGTAGCATCTTGCCGCGATACGAGCGAATCGTGTCGCAAAGACCGTTGATGAACTCCACATCGCTGGCGATCTCCTCGTCGAAAATGCGTTCAACGACGGCCAGATCGTCGCGGATCGGGCTGTACACGTCCGTCAACAAAGAACTGATTGGGCTCATCCGCCTGCCGCTCCGTAAGTTCGCCAACTTCAACCCCGCCGCGCTTCCACGCCGCACGGGATTCTAGGGTCAGCGGTCCAAGCCTCCAATGGTTTTCAAACGTTTTGAAAGGACTGCGCGGCCGCGTAGCTGCGCAGGTCGGGTCATCGACCCGACATCCGCAAAATCGACCGTCGATCGAATGTCCGATGCGACATTTCCGAAGCCGATCGTGGTCAAGGCGTTCGATTGGAGAAAGGCGTTGTCGGCACCGGGATGAACACTGCCCGGCTACCCGGCTACCCGGCTGCGAAGCCGCGAAACGCGACCGCGAGCGGCGCCCTACCCGCGCTGGTAGGTTCCACTTCGTCCGCCGGATTTTCGCTCGAGTTGTACGGGACCGATGACGATGCTCTTGTCCGCGGCCTTGGCCATGTCGTAGAGGGTCAGCGCCGCCGCGGCTGCACCCGTCAGGGCTTCCATCTCCACGCCCGTTCGAGCGCTGGTCTTGGCCGTGCAGACGATCAACAACTCATCCGCTGCGACCCGTGAAAACTCCACGCGGACCCAATCCAGCGGAAGCGGGTGACAAAGCGGAATCCACTCGCTGGTGCGTTTCGCGGCAAGAATCCCAGCCACCCGTGCGGTAGCGACCGCGTCGCCCTTGGGTAGCGTCCCGCTCAGCAGCGCGTCCAGCACGGAAGGCTTGATGCGCACCCTCGCCGAGGCGCCGGCTTCCCGCTCGGTGACCGGTTTATCGGAAACGTCAACCATCCGAGCCTCGCCGCTGGGTCCGAGATGCGAGAGGTCCCGCCCGCCCGTCGCCTGGCCGTCCTTCCGATAGAACTCCTTCGCGTGACGCCGGTACGCGGCAATCACTTCGGTGACGGCAAGTTGGCTCCGGTCGTCCTGGTTGAGCAACTGCCGCCCGTTTGCCAACCACTCGCCCATGAGTCGATCGTACGCTTGGCGGCTTGCGGTTGTGCCGTGCCGACCGAGGTAATGGTCCCGTCCATTGATCGTGACGACGCTCTGCCCGGACGGCTTGTGTAGACGGTACGAGGGGTTTCTTGACTATGTTTCTTCGGACATCGTGCGACCTCCGAAAGCCAATCCGGTAGACTACCGGATTTTTTCGCTTTCCAGGCCGCACTGTCCGACGCGGACAGGTACGCTAACTCCAGCGTTCGGCGTAATTTACATCACTGGGCCCACGAGGACTCGAACCTCGGACCTCGTCGTTATCAGCGACGCGCTCTAGCCAACTGAGCTATGAGCCCCCGCCCCGGCCGCAACCCTTGCCCTGAGCCGCGAAGGGGAAGCGGCGGACAATGTAGTACGCTGAGTGAACGTGTCAACACCGTCGGCACGGATGGGGACGGATGTATTCGTCACGGCGAAGGCTCGACCCTTCGTCGCTTCGTGGTTGCGTCGCTGCTTCCCGGCTCATTCCTTCGCAACCGTTTCATAGGCGACTCCGTCGAGAACGACTACGACCCGTTCGCCCAGTGCGAAGCACTTGCCGAGATCGGGATGCTTGCGGACCAATTCAAAATACTCCTCGGAGAACAGGTCGATCTTCTTCGTCTCGGTCTTGGAGTCATAGGCCGCGTCGATCCAGCGATCCTCCACGCGGTAGAACGTCCGAACGCCGACGTTGGTGACAAGCGAACGTTGATCGTCCCTCGCGCCGGTTCGTTGTTCGGTCGCCGCGGGCGCGGGGACGCCGTTCGACCCGGCGAACGCCAGCCTGCGCAATTCCATCGACGCGTCCACGGCATCCGCACCTTCGGCCGCCTTCATCTTTCTTGCAACACTCTCCCTACGTTCAACACCGCCGAGCCGGACCACGCCTCCACCGGGTCCGGGTACAATCGAAGAGGGCGATGGCGGTGGAAGGGCCGCGTTCATCGCGCCTTCCCACGCTCGGCCGCCGCGAAAGGCGACGCCGCCCGGTTCGGTGACGAGATACGCGGTGTAGGGCGTCACGATGCCGTACTGCGTCGCAAGCTGCACGATGGTGTCCTTGAGTTCCCGATTCTCGCCGTGAAGGCGAATCTCATCCAACAGGAAGCCCACCTTGCGCATCGCCCAGAGCCGCGGCAGAAAGTCGTGGTTTGCGGCCTCACGCGGGACGATCGTTTCATAGACGAACCGTTCCGCCTTGCCGCGTCGCGTGCCGGTCAGTTCCACGGCTTCAGCCCCGTCGCCGCTGTATCGACCGGCCACGACGAGTTCGCTACCCGCGAAAAGATCGCCGAGCTTGGGCGGGTACAGGTCGTATACGTTCAGCCCGCCGAACGACAGGGACAAGTCCGCGAGCACCGGGTCGGAGACTTTGCGGTAGAAGCTCGAGAGCTTCAACTCGAGGTTCTCGCCGGGCGTGACGTAGTCGCGAGCGCCGCGATTCTTCTCGGCCAGCAGATCGAGCAAATGCGTGTTGACGTCGTCTCCCACGCCGAAGACGAACAGACGGACCCGACCGGCGTTCTTGTGGCCGACGTTCTTGAGGATTTCGTTGACGTCGGTGACGCCGATCGTGGGCTGACCGTCGGTGAGGAAGACAATGAGATACGGCCGACTTGCCTCCGCGTTTGAGGCGTCGGCGAGGGCTGCGAGTAAGGCGTCGTGGATGTTCGTCCCGCCGTTGGCGGTCAATCCCTCCACGAACTTGCGGGCCTGCTCGATCGTCTCCGGCGCCGCTGCCGCAAGGCTGTCCCGAAACCGCGTCGGCTCGTGGGAGAACGGAATGATATTGAAACGATCGTCCTTATTGAGGTTCGACAGGCAAAACTTGAGCGCATTGCGGGCCTGATCCATCTTCTCTCCCGACATGCTGCCGGAGGTGTCGATCACGAACGCGATGTCCTTGGCCAACACATCCCCAGCCTCGACTTTCGTCGGCGGCGCGATCCGAACCAGGAGGAACCCGTCCTGCCGCGGTAAGCGGTGAGTCAGCACGGTCATGCCGAACTCCTTGTCGCTCAGCGTGTAGTACAGCTCGAAGTCCTTGTCGGGGTAAACGTTCTTGGCCTCGTAGCTCGCCGACGCCTGGTGATCGGACGTACGACTGACGGCCACGTTGTGCGAAGGGCTGAACACGCTCTTGATCGCCGTCTTGCTCTCGACGCGGACCATCACGCTTACCGTTTCCACCGGCGAGGCGCTGTGCTTCTCGGTGTTGAGCGGATAGCGGTAGCGCACCAGCCCGTCCTCGGCCCGCAGCATCTGGGTGTAGGAGAGCCGCACGCGGACCTCGCTTTTGGGATTGATGGGGAAGATGCGGGCCTTGAACATCCGCGTGCCGAGGTATTCGAGAAGGGCCGGATCGCGCATTGTCGCCACGATCGACTCGTACGTCCGCCGCGCCTCCTCCACGCTCAGCACCTTCCCCTCCACCTCCTGCCCGTTGACGAACATGCTGAACTTGCCCAGGGCTACGTCGTCTGCGAGCGGAAAGATGTACGTCCCCTCGACCGTCCAATCGTGAGGGTTGAAAAACACTTGGTCGATCGCCGTGACCGCCACCCCGTCCGTGATCGACACGTCCACGGCGTGCTTCTTGACCGTCAGGGCGATGTCGCGCTGCAGCGGTCTGGGTCGCGGGGGCCTGGGCCGGCGGTCGATGCGCGGCATCGGCGTGGGCCGGCGCTCGGGGATGATCGTTTGGGCGTTCGCTACTCCCGCACCGACTACGGCGACAGTGAGCAGTCCGAGGAGCCTTCGCATGACATACCGATTCATCTGTTTGGTCTCCCTGTTGTGCCAACGTACACGGCGGTGCTCGGCAAAGTCACCGGCCCCCGGCGGGTCGCACCTCGATGGTTCAGCGTCCACAAGGGAGTTAGACTCGCAAGCGAGCCGGAAGTTTCACGGTTATCCGTCCGTGACGACCGTGGGTGCCGATTGCGATCAGGGTTGTCACGATTCTCGGAGTGTGTGTGAGAAGCGTCGCCGGCGATCCGAGCCGCGACCGTGAGGGAGCGGTTTTTCCCTCGACTCCGCACGACCGCTTCCTGACGGGCGCGGCTCTGAACAGGCTTCTCCCAGACGCTTTCGGCCTACCCCTCACTACAAGTTCCGACCAGCGGGCCCTTTCGCCTCCTTGGGCCCTGTGGTATCCTGAGGTTGCGGTGCGTCCGTCCGGTCACGAATCCTCCGCGGACTTGTGAGCATGATGGCCCGCTCATCCCGGCGACTCGGGATGATTCGCTAGCCCAATGAAGAACAGGGAGCCAATGATGAGATCGAAACGTTTCGCGTTGAAGGTCGCCGCTTGTCTCGTGATGGTTATGCCGCTTCGCGCCGCGCGTGCCGGGGCGGCCGACGTGGAGGCCGTCCTCCGTCTGATGCCCGCCGATTCGCCCGTCAGCGTCGTCGTGGTCGATTTTGAGAAGCTCGACAAGACCCTCGCCGCCGTTGTGAAAAGCATCAAGTCCGACGCCGAACCTCCCCATATCCTGGCGGACATCAAGGAGAGCCTCGGTATCGCCGATTGGATCGACTTCTCCAAGCCGGTGGGCATGGCCCAGCCGAGCCTCGACGCCGGCAACCAATCGATCCTTTGGGCCGTGGTCCCAGGCTTTGCTGAGAAGGTGAAGACCGTCGCCGACGCCAAGGAAGAAGACGGCGTGTGGCACCTGACCTTCGAAAGTAAGTCGGACGTCTTTGCCAAGGTCAAGGGCGGCTACGTCATCGCCAGCGAGAGCAAGGCGGGCCTCACCCTCGCAACGGCGGAGGGCAAATCCCTTGCTGATGAACTCAAGACGCGGATGGACCTGTTCGCCAACCGTGACGCACTCATCCACGTTAACTTCGATCCCGTCCGTCCGATGGTCCTCGGCGGGATCGCGCAAGGCGCGCAGATGGCCCCGATGTTCGGCATGATGCTCGGACAACAGGGCGGCGCCGATCCCATGGCCCTCACGTCCGCACTCACCGGGCTCTTCGACGGCCTCAAGAAGTTCGTCGAACAAATCAATTACATTGACCTCAGCGTGGGCGTCACCGAAACCGCCGGCAACCTCACTATCGCCACCGGTTACAAGGACGGCGAGATCAAAAGCTATCTCGCCAAGCAGAAGCCGGCGTCCGTCGCTCCGATGACGGAGATCGAGGACCAACCCTACTTCGTCGCCATGGGGTGCCATTTCCCCGGCGTCGACTCGCCGTTCATGGATTACGTCTTTGAGAAGATGATGGCCGCATCGCAGAGTCCAGCCGCCGGGGCGCCGGGCGCTCCCGGCGCAACACCGCCCGCCGGTGCCAACAGCCCCGCCGCCACCGCCGGACTCAACGACGCCAAGGAGGCCCTGCAGCTCTCCCGCGATTTGTATCGCAAGGTCGAGGGGTGGAACTCCGTGATCGCCATGACCGCCTCCGGGATGAAGGCCTCCGGCGACTACCTCGGCGGCGACACCCAGGGCATTCTCGATCTTTCCAAGAAGACGATGACCAAGGTCAATCCCCTCGCCAAGAGCTTCAACGGCGGCGCCTCCTACGAGCCGCTGGGATCGAAGAAGATCGGCGACGCCTCCGTCGATCAGTTCGCGGTGAAGTTCGACACCACCAACCCCGCCGCCGCCCAGGCCGCGCAGATGATGGGCGAAAACACCCGATTCAGCGTCGGCGTGGCCGGCGGCCGTGTCCGTTACTGCGTGGGCAGCGACGAGGACGCCGGACGCGTTTTCTCCGGCAAGGTCGGAAAATCCCTCGCCTCCAACAAAGTCGTCGCTGAGGCCATCGCCACGCTGCCCGCGAAGCGGAACGCGGTGTTGCTCATCGACCCCGCGGGCTTGCTCCCCTTGATCGGTCCCATGATGGGCATGCCCAAGGTGGAGCCGATGCCTCCCGGACCGCCGGTGGCGATCTCGGTCTCCATCTCCGGCGAACCGGCCCGCGTGGACATCAACATCCCGTTCAAGGCCATCGAGCGAGTGGTCCGCGCCCTATCGCCCCAACCACCGCCGACGTGATCGCGCGCGAATCAGAGCCGCGACCGTAAGGGAGCGGATTGGTGTCAAACGGACGGCACGGTCAAGGGGGTCGGCCGTGCCAAGCGGGGCGGGATGCTACGCCGAGCTGTCGCGCAGTGCTCGTTCGTGCGACTCGCGATCGTTCACGTTCCGCAGCGAATCCAGCGTAGGATCGACGTCAAGCAGGTCCGCGGAGGAAACAACCTGCGCGCCGCATCGCTCGGCGAAGGCGCGCACGCGCCGCTCGCCGCGTGCTAACAGTTCCGCCAACAACGGGCGCAGATCGAGACGGTACACCGCGACCAAGGGATAGGACCGCGCTTCATGGCTCGGCACGACGGCCTGATGGTCTCCGAGCAGTTCGATCAGCCGGGTGATGAACGCGGGCTTGAGCAGGGGGTGATCGCACGAGACGACGAGCGCGGCCTCGCATCGACCGGCCAATGCCTCGAACCCCGCGGCGATGCCCGCGAGCGGTCCTGTGTTTTCAACCGCGTCGTACACGACTTCGACATCCGGCGGTAGAACGGGCAGCGGCTGTTCGCGGCGCGATGCAACGACCACCGGACGTACCACGCTTCCGACAATTCGCACGATCCGTTGGAGCAGATGTTCTTTCCCGATGGGCAGCCATTCCTTGGCCGTCCCCATCCGCGCGCTCCACCCTCCGCAGAGGACGATCCCGCCGACATTCTGGACGACGGATGGCAGAAAGAACCTCCTGGTTTTCCCTTGGACTGGTTCCTGTGAACTCGTGTGGCCCAGCCGCCCTCGGCTGGGCCGTGGCACAGCGGAGGGCCGCTGTGCCACATCGACGCAGACCGCAGAAACCGTCCTCCCAGAGCTATTCTGCCGGTACCGCGTCGACGGCTCAACTCCTTCCTGGGGCAATCCGATAACCCTTGGTCAGTGAAACCAAGGAGCGAATGATGATCAGACGTAGACTTTCCCACTGGGTTACAGGGCTGGTGGTCCTGGCGAGTGCCTTGGCCGCGGGCTGCACCACGGGCTTCATTCAGGATGCCGCGCGGACCAGCCTGGCCTCTTTTGTGACCGGCGTCATCGGCACGGCCGTAACCGAAACCATCGGTCCGTGACCCACCGCCGTAAAGGGCGCCTCTCGAATTACGAATTGCAAATGACGAATTACGAACTGGGGTGCCTGCGCCCGTCTCTCTGTTCGTAACTCGTAATTCGTAATTGCCTCACGATTCAAGCAATTCGTCCTTGAACATCGCCCTGTGAAAGCGCCCCATCCCTGCGCAACAGGCGTGGGGCGCCTTAGCGACCCGGCGTGAGCGCCCAACAGAACCATTGTTGACGAGGGCGTTATCCTGGTGTGCGTGTTGATTCTGTGATCACGCGCGACCAGGAGGTTCGGCATGTCTCGTTCATTGGACCCCACCAAGCCCGCTGTGTGGCGGGAGCGGCTGGAGAGGTTTTCGAGTCGCGGGCCGGCGGTGGCGCGGTTCTGCGCCCGAGAGGGCGTGTCGGTGGCCTCGTTCTACCACGCGGAAGAAGCTCGGGCACAAGGGCCGGCGCCGGTGCATGACGGATGGCCGCCCGCGACATCGAACCGACCCCACAGGCGGGCGTGGCGTCTTCCGGCAGGTTGCGGTGGCCCGAGGTACGCCTGTACTGGTTCGAGGGGGTCTGGCCATTTCTGATGGTGCGGCGGAATGATTCGCGCCCCACTTTAATGGCGCGCCGGGGCGATAGCTGGCAGAATCCTGGGGTGTTTGTATCTTTTGGACACCTTTCAGGAGAGCGCGATGGACAGGGATGTTTTGATGCATCAGATGCATGTCCTGAGCCGCGAAGGAACGGAGCGTTTCCAAGAGTCGTACAACCGGGCCTTGGATGCGTTGGAGCGTGCTCCCGACGGACAATGGATCGCCGCCAATCATGAGCGTTTTGGGGAGTTGCTGCGGGGCCATGCCGATGCGCTGGGTTTGGAACAAGCGCGGGAAACGCTTTCCCTGACCGACGGCGGGCCATGGATTCGTAATCAACTGCTGAAACACCTCAAGAAGCTGAATGCCACGCTGCTGGACTTCTATCATCTCAGCGAACACGTGTGGGACACGGCCAAGGCCTGCTGGGGCGACGGCGAGGAGGCCAAAGCCTGGGCCTCGAAACAACTACACGACATCAAACACCTCGGAGGGCGTCCGCTGCTGGCGGCCATCGAGGAGGCGAAGAAGAAGCTTCGCTCTCCGGGCAAACAGGATGCCCTGCGATTGCTTCGGAATTACATCGTGGAACGCTGGGA
>JAZDHF010000099.1:0-34111 GCA_043806315.1 Planctomycetota bacterium
TCCACTCCGCGCTGCGTCGAAAACCCTTCGATCCACGCCGCATACGTAGCGAAACCATACCATGACGAGCCGGATGCGTGAGTCGCGCACGTCCGGATCTGTGGGAGCCCTGGGCGGGCAACCGCCCAGGGCCACCCAGCCTCGGCGGGGGGCGCGAAGGACCACGGGGTTGACCGCGCCGGTCCTTGGGCGAGACAATGTCGCTTGGCGCGGCGGACGACGCCCGACGCGGTGCCCGCAAGCGGACACCGGAGGTCCTCGGCAGGGGAGCGCGGCCTACCTCGGCTCGTCGGGCGGGCTCTGCGATTTGGCTTGAATGATCCGGGACTCACGTTGTCCACTCATGCACCCGCTTCGACGCGCTCATCGTCGGGACGCGTTTGGCTCGCGGCGATGGCCGCCACGCTCGCCTTGGCGGCGTGGATACGGTTCGGGGAGTTGACGGCGCAGCAGCTCTGGATTGACGAAGCGGCTACGTTCTACTGCGTTCATCACTGGGACGCGTGGCCCGCGGACGGGCCGGACCGCGACCGCGAAGTGACCCACCGGGCGTACTTCTTCCTGCTTCGTTGGTGGACCTACGCCTTCGGCGACGACGCGTGGGGACTGCGGAGTTTCTCCGCGGCGATCGGGGTCATCACCGTCGCGGTGATCGGACTCGTCGCGGCGAAATTGTGCGGACCTTGGATCGGTCTGGCGGTTGCGTTCTTGGCGGCGGTCCATCCCCTGCACATCCATTACAGTCAGGAGGCCCGGGCGTACAGTCTGTGGTGTCTGGAAATCACGCTGCTGGTCTATTGGCTCCACGCGGCGACTTCCACCGGGCGCTTCGCCTATTGGGTCGCCTACGCCGTGGTGGCGTGGATCGCACTCAAGACGCACGACTACACGATCTTTTGGCTGCCGGCCACGGTTTGCATGATGCTCGCCGCGCCGGCACGCGGTCGGGCGTTGCGATCCTGGTTCATCGCCCACGCCGCGATCCTCTTGGCCGTCGCCCCGTCGATGTGGTCGTTCCTGCAAACGCAGGTCGGCGGCGGATCGAAGAGTTGGATACGACGGGAATGGCTGACCTACCCGCCGTTGCTGGCCCTGCCGAAATCCCTCTGGGCAATGCTTGCGTCGGGGTCTTACCCGAACTACTTGGGTCCGTTGGCGGCCGTGTCACGATATGACACCTCTCCGTTGAACGTCGCGTCCGTTATCCTCATCCGGTGGGGACCTGCGGCCTTGATCGCCGGGGCGTTGGTCGTGGTCTTGTGGCGCCAATCTGCATCGCGACAACGTCCCCGACCCGCCGACACTGCGGATGCCCCAATCGACAATCGGCAATCGGCACCTGTCCTGAGCCTCGAAGGAATCGGCAATCTGAAAGCGGCGTCGGTCGGGCTGGTTTTTCTTCTCCTCGCATTCGCGTTCTCGTGTGTGGTCTACCCTTCGTATGTCGTGGGCCGGTATGACCTCGCCGCTTGGCCTTGCGTGATGATCGGCACGGGGTCGCTGGTCGGCGCCATGGCGCGGAGCTTCGGCGGCGTTCGTCGGCGGGCCGTCGCCGGGGTGGGTGCGACGGCGGCGCTGGGGATGTGTAGTCTGTGGACGGCTCTCGGCGCGCGGGCCGTGCCGATTCAAAATGACATTCCTGAACGAGCCCGATTCATCGTCGAGCATACGGAGGCGGACGATCTCTTCGTCTCCGTCTCCATGTACAAATGGTTTATGGCGTATGAATGGGAGCGATTGGGGTTTCATCCGAGGGTGATCTCCTTCCCGCCCGAGCATGACCGACAGTTGGGATGGGAGGATGCGGAAGCGGAACTAACGGCCCCGCAGCGCCTGGCCGCCGGGGTCGAGGAGGTCGTGCGGAGAGTCACGCAGACGCTGGATCGCGGGGAGCGTGTTTGGCTCCTCGCCCACGGCACGCCCCACGGCCCGCGGTGGGAGGTGGACCGGACGCTCTTCGCCGCACTGCGAGCGGCGAAGATCGACATCGAGCCGCTGGACGAATGGACGGGGCTGGCGCGACTGCAACGGCTATCCGTTGCTGGACAGCCGTGACTTTCACGGCTTCGGGCGAGCCTCGTTTGGCCGCGAGAGACGGAATGTTCACGGGAGGCATGGAGTCGCAAACGCAGAACCGGTAAGCTGCTCGTTGATCGTTCCGCCTTGTTCGGGCACAGGGCCTCTGGGAAATGTCGGGTAGAGACTCAGAAAATGGGAAATCCCGGATGAAAACAACGGAGGCCTCTCCTTTGCGAATCTACCTGATCAACCCGCGAAACTCGTATATTTCACTGGTCAACACCAAACATAACCGGCTTAACAAGTACCGGATCTGGAAGCCCCTGGGTCTACTTGTGCTGGCACGAGTGACGCCGCCCGAGTGGGACATCGATGTGATCGACGAGAACCTGGGCACTCCGGATTATTCCTCGATGCCGCGCCCCGATCTCGTGGGGTTGACCGCATTCACCTCGCAGGCGGACCGCGCCTATGAACTCGCCACGAACTTCCGCAGTCAAGGCATTCCCGTGGTGATGGGCGGTATCCATGCGACGATGTGCCGCGACGAAGCCTTGGAGCGCGTGGATTCGGTGGTCACCCATGAAGGCGAGGAGGTCTGGCCGCAGGTCCTCCGGGACGTTCGGGCGGGCACGCTCAAACGGGTCTACGACGGCTCGGACGTCGATGTGCAGAGGATCCCCGCGGCGCGGCACGACTTGCTGACCAAGGGCTATGCCTTTGGTTCGATTCAGACCACACGCGGTTGTCCGCTCAACTGCAGTTTCTGTAGCGTGACCGCCTTCAACGGGAACCGCTTCCGGCTTCGCCCGGTCACAGACGTCATCGAGGAATTTCGTCTGATGAGCGAACGGAGGATTCTAGTCGTAGACGACAACCTGGTCGGCACGAGCAAACAGCACCTCGCCCGCAGCAAGGAGCTGTTTCGCGCGATGATCGATGCCAGACTGGGAAAAAAGTGGATCTGTCAGGCCACCCTCAACATGGGCGAAGACGAGGAGCTCGCTCGGCTGGCCGCCGAAGCCGGATGTTTCGGCGTTCTGATTGGATTCGAATCGGTCACCGTCGAGGGGCTGACCGAGCTCAACAAGAAGTTCAACATTCGTAAAGGCAACGAAATCAGAACCTCCGTGCGATGCCTGCAGCGACAGGGCATTGCGGTCATGGGTTCGTTCCTCTTCGGGCTCGACGTCGACCGGAAAGGCGTCGGGTTGCAAATCACCCAAGCCGCCGAGGCCTACGGGCTTGATTCACTGAATCTGATGTTCATGACCCCATTTCCCGGTACGCGACTGTGGAAAGAGCTGGAGGCGGACGGTCGAATAGGAGCGAATTCCTTCCCGGACGATTGGAAGTACTACACGCTCAACCTGCCCACCGCCCATTACATGAACTTGTCGTGGGACGAGATGGTCAGCGAATTCGTCGGCGCCTTTCGGCGGTTCTACGCCTATCCACGCCTGCTTCGCCGTGTGGTTGCTAACTTTCTGGTGAGTCGCAGGTTCTCCAACGCGTTAACCTCCCTGGTCACCAACGTAATCAATCGCCGAAACCTGGCGCTGGATGTCATGATGTTCAGTCGATACGACATGAGTCGCGGAGCCGTTCCCTTCGCCGACCGGAAATCTAAACAGGCATCGGGTTTGGCGCCGGCATCACCGTTGCGACCGCGACCGCGCCCGGCGCCGGTTCAGGCGGACACATCGTCCGTCGGATCCACGAACTGAATCGCGAGGGTGGAGACGCGCATTGAGTTACCTGCACTTACGATTGCGGATGAGAGGAGTCGAACCTCCACGGGTGTAACCCCACTGGTACCTGAAACCAGCGCGTCTGCCAATTCCGCCACATCCGCGGCAGCGTGCGCGCCGACACCGATCTTCGGGTACGGGCGACACGAACGCAACCAGCATAGAGCCGGGGCACGGGCTGTCAATCAGCGTGCGCTGGGGGCCGATTTACAGTCGCAGGTCACCTCGGGGGCACCGGCCCAGGCTGATGACCGAAGTAGATCTTCGCACCCGTCAGCAGCAGGAGCGCCAGGATAACCAGACCCCACTCGGAGACCGCTGGGATTATTCCCAAGCACGCCGGATCCGAGCCGCAGTCCGGATCGTCGCAATCCATGAGGCCGTCGCAATCGTTGTCGATGCCGTCATGGCAGGTGAGAGTGGGTTCCTCGCTCGCCGGCGCTGGGCCGCAATCCTGAGGGCAACTGCACGAACTCTCGTCGGCCTCACAGATGCCGTCCCCGCAGAATGGGGTCTCGTAAGCACCCATATCGACGGCAATTCCGAGGGTCCGGGGCCGCAACGCGAGGTCCAACGGTAGGCCCTCCATCGTGTTTCCATCCCAGTCCAGGTCGCGCACGTCGAGCGGCAAGAGGGCGTTGCTGCCCGTGTCCCTGCACGGCGAGGCGAACTGCAGATTGAATTCGCCGGCCGCAACATCCTTGAAGAGTGGGTCGGCGTCGATCACGACGTTGCCTCCCCGTCCCCGACCGCTCCACCCGCCTTGAACGTCGCAATACGCAACCTCCGGGCCGTCACCGGGCCCGTAGATCTGATCCAAGACCGGCGTCGGCGGGTCCCCTTCAAGTCTTGTGTTGCCCCACAGAATGCAGTTGCGCAGATGAAGGCTCTCCGACGGGTCGCTGACCGCTCCGCCCCGCAGCCATGTCGCCTGATTGCTCGCGAACGTGCAGTTGGTGAAGATCGCCCATCCGCTCGGCGACATCGCGAAGGCCCCGCCCCGGTTGGCCTTGTTGTCGTGGAACAGGCAATTCGTAAACGTGGCGGTGCCATAGTCCAGGAACACGGCGCCCCCTTCGTAGGGCGGGTCGTCCCGCACCGTGGCGCCGTTGTGACGGAAGATACAGTTGACGAACTGCGGCGAACTCCCGCGCATGATTCCGACGGCGCCGCCGGCGAAAGCAGTATTATTCTCAAACGTGCACTGCACAATCATGGCCCTGCTGTTCGACAAACTTAGCCCCCCGCCGTCAAAAAAAACATGGGGGAGGGGGTCGTCCATATCGTTCCCGTTTCTAATGTTAAATCCGCGAAGCAGCGTGGCCGCCGAATGGTTTGCACTGTTGATACACCGCTTGGTCCCCCCGCCATCGACGATCGTGACGTTGGTCGCCGGGTTACTCTGCGACGCGGCGGTCTCCGTGCCGGCGAATCCGCCGATGATCTTGACGCCTTCCTTCAACTCGAAGGGACCGTAGGTGCCGGCCATCACCCAGACCTCATCGCCCGCCTCGGCGCTATTCAGGGCGTCGGGCAGCGTGCAGGCGTCGGCCCAGCTACCGCAGTCGCCGGCCCCCGTCAGCGTGGGTTTGACGAAGAGTACGTCGGCCTCGGCCGCGGCACCGAGACCAAGAGCCCCGAACAGAACCGGGAGCGCAAGCGACCGGCCCGGTGTCTTTCGGCGTCCGTAGCATGACCCCGCGCTCGCGCTTGGGGTTTTGTTAGAGCCTGTTACACAGACCGGCAGAACCAGTGAGCACACCGAAAGGCGGAACATCAGAAGCTCCTTTCCTGGGATGGCGGACGCCCCGAGCCGTTGATGTCACATCGTGCGGCCATGTGATCGGTCATCCACGGGTCGCCAGGCCTCCGTGAGGACAAAACGCGGAAGGTTGAGCACGTCACAATCTAAACGGCATCGCACGCACCACCGCCCCCACTGTAGCGGCTTCCGCCGCGAACGTCAAGGGAGGGCCTTGGTCAGGGTCGCCGGTACGTCGCTCAATAGACGCGAGAAGTACGTGAAGATAGACTCGCGACCATGAACGAGTCGCGCAAGATACGTCTGACCGACTACGCAAGTTGCGCGGGCTGAGCCGGCAAGCTCCCCATGGGAGCGTTGGCACAGGTTGTGCGCAACTTGCCCCGATTCGCCGACCCAAACCTGCTCGTGGGGGCGGATCACTTCGACGACGCGGGCGTCTACAAGCTCGACGCGTCGACGGCTCTGGTATTGACGGTGGACTTTTTTCCGCCGCTGGTCGACGACCCGTATCAGTTCGGTCGGATCGCGGCGGCCAACAGCCTCTCCGACATCTACGCCATGGGCGGGCGACCGCTTGCCGTTCTCAACATCGTGGGCTTTCCGGACAAGGAACTTCCCGTTGAGATTCTGGGCGAAATCCTTCGCGGCGGAGCGGAGCGCGTCGCGGCTGCAGGGGCGGTTGTCGCCGGCGGACACAGCGTGCGCGACAGCGAGATCAAGTTCGGCTTGTCGGTCACGGGTCTCGTCCACCCCGATCGCATTTTGACCAACGGCGGGGCGAAGGTCGGCGATGTACTCGTCTTGACCAAGCCGATCGGCAGCGGCGTGCTCACCACCGCAGCGAAGAAGGGCCTCATCTCGGAATCGGATTTGGCCGAGGCGATCGAGGTCATGACCGACCTGAACCGCGGCGCGTGCGAAGCGGCCCTGGAGGTCGGCGTCCACGCCGCCACGGACATCACCGGTTTCGGCCTGATCGGCCACGCCCATGAGATGGCCGAAGCGAGCGGCGTCACCATCGAAATCGACGCGAAGAGCGTCCCCCTCATGGCGCGGACGCTCGAACTCGCCCGCGGCGGCACGGTCACTCGCGCGGCCGCATCGAACTTGGAACACCTCGGCGATCGGTTTGCGGCGAAGGGCGTCGATGAGACGCTCGTCAAAGTGCTGGCCGATGCCCAGACTTCCGGCGGACTGCTGCTCGCCGTCGGCCCCGACCGCGTCAGCGCTCTCGTCGCGTCCTTGCAGAAACGCCAGACGCGCGCGGCGGCGACGATCGCCCGAATCACACCGCAATCGGCACGCACGATTGTGCTGTGCTAACGCGCAACTGGGCCGAGGTTCACTCGATCTTCGCCCGGTCGAACTTGCGGACGACCCAGATCGCGTAGCCGAGCAAGGCGAACCCGGCGAGGAAACTCAGCACGCCCCACAGCAGGGTCGCGGGTTCGTGGGTCCGGGAATGGTCCCAGACGGCCCAGGCCCCGAACATGTCGGCCATCATCATGGCGATGAGGATGAACACCAAGTGGAACGTTCGGAGGGAGAACATGGGACACCGTCCTTTCGATGCGCAGAATTTGTCCGTTGGAATGTCTCGCAATCCGCAGGCCGCGCTAATCGGGCGGCGGTGGAGAAGTCGGCGGTTGGGCCAGTCGCCGTTGGGTGTAAAGCAGGATGACCGCACCGCCGATGGCCGTGACGCCACTGAGCCACTGGGCGAGGGTCAATCTCTCCTCGAATAGGAAATAGGACGCCGTGCTTGTGAGCACCGGCTGAACGAGGATGACCCCGGCGCACAGGGCGAGTCCGATGCGGACGATCGCGGCGTAGTACATCACGTGGGAAATGGCGATGCCCGCGAAGGCCGACGCCACCAGCATCCCAAACTGTCCCCACGGCAAGGACCATGCGCCCGCCCCGTGGTCCCGCCCCTTCACCAACATCAAAATGACTACGCCGGTTGCGGTGTACAGGCTGATCGTCGCGAAAGACACGATGGGACTGATATGATGGACGTAGTAACGAACGCCGAGGAAGTATCCGCTGTAGAGAATCCCGGCGGCGACGGCCAGGGCGATTCCCAACGCCGTCGCCCCGCGAGGCAGCGTGTCTCCCAGAAAACACAGTCCCATCAATCCCGTGAAAACGATCACCACGCCGAACACGTAGGTCGGGGAACGCAACACGGGCCGCTCGGCGGGAAAAAGTACGTACGCGCCGACGGCGATGAAGACGATTTGCAGTCGCAATAGGAACGCAATCAGGCCGGGATTGATGTAGTAGGGCGCCAGGGCGAAACAAATTTGTGCGGCGATGTTGAAGAAACTCGGAACCAGCGCGGCCCGCCACAGCCCGTCGGGCAGCGTGCGGCGCCAAAGGCCCCACCCCAACACCGGCGCCCAGAACAGCGCCGACATTCCATAGCGCCAGCCATTGGCCGTCCAGGCGTCGATGTAGGAGGTGAAATGCTTGAGGAAGAGCGTAACGCTCGACCAGCCCAGCAGCGTCAGCAGGATCAGAACCACGCCGCCCGTGCTCCCCTTTCTCGGTCGTGAACCCATCGCCGGATTGTACGGGCGCGACTGCGGTCGCGCAAGGAATCGGCGATCGGCCGTGTGTCTCCGATCGAGTGTCGAAACAGGACTTGGAGCGGGACGTCACCCGCCCGGGAACGGGAAAAACAGTCCGCAACCGACCGGAATCCTAACGACGGTGACGCGGCGTGTCACCTCGACAGAAGCCTGGAAAACAAGGGAACAACCGCGTTTCCAGCGTGGGAACGGCACTACCGACGGGTGGGCTTGAACCACCGACCTCCTGATCCACAGTCAGATTTTCGGGACATACCCCCTGATACACCAATCTTAACCGAGATAGATTTTCCCCTTGCTTTCCGCCCTTCCGTGTGGTATGGTTCTACATAGAGGGTAACGGTTCTACATGCTCGGCGTAGCACCGGCGTAGAACCGAAAAAGGGCGAGAACCCCCTGATTCGCCCCTTGGACACGCTGACGGCTATCAGGGGAGGCTTCCCCCCAAGCCTACCGGCGCTTGAGGGCAGGAGAACGAAGGCATGGCACGGATTCGATTCACGAAAGCGGCGATTGAGCGGCTTGCGGTCCCGGCGACGGGGCGGGCCTACACCTATGACGCCGCAACGCCGGGCTTGACCGTGTGCGTCACCGCCACGGGGCACCGGGCGTTCTACCTCTACAAGCGGGTCGGTGGGCGACCTGAGCGAATCCACATCGGCGCGTTCCCTGACCTGACCGTCGAGCAAGCCCGCAAGAAAGCAGATGAGCTAAAGGGCGATATCGCACGGGGCGTCAATCCGGCGGATCGCAAGCGTACCGCTCGCGGGATGATGACGCTCGGCGAGCTATTCGACGCCTACCTGGAGCGCGCCAAGCTGCACAAGCGGACCTGGGCTGAGGACCAACGGCAATTCGATTGCCACCTGTCCGGCTGGATGGGCCGGAAGCTGGCGACGATCACAAGGGCCGACGTTTCCAGACTGCACGCCAAGATCGGGAAGGACGCGCCCTACGCGGCCAACCGGGCGCTCGCCCTGCTTTCATGCGTCTTCAACACGGCGGCTAACGACTTCGGCTATGAGGGCGTCAACCCGTGCCGGGGCGTTAAGAAGTTCCACGAAGAGAAACGGGATCGGTTCTTGCTGCCCGACGAGTTGAAGCGGTTTTTTGGTGCCCTGTCCGACGAACCGGACGACCTACGCGACTTCTTTTGGATCGCGCTTCTCACCGGAGGGCGTCGCGGTAACTGCCAGTCGATGTGTTGGGGCGAATTGGACCTGCCCCGTGGCGACTGGCGGATACCCGGCGACAAGTCCAAGAACCGCGAGGGGATGCCCGTTCACCTATCGCCGCCGGCCGTTGAGATTCTGAATCGTCGGCTGACCGACAACGCCGCCAAGCCCAAAGAGCAGCGATCCGAGTGGGTGTTTCCGAGCTTCGGAGCAACCGGACACCTTATCTCCCCCAAGGGGGCGTGGGAGCGGGTCCGCACGGCGGCGGGACTGCCCGGCCTGCGGATGCACGACCTACGCCGAACGCTCGCAAGCTGGGAAGCGATCACCGGAACGAGCCTGCACGTTATCGGGAAGTCCCTGGGCCACCGCGACCCAAAAACGACGGCCGGTTACGCTCGGCTGACGCAAGCGCCGGTGAGCGAAGCCGTGGACCGGGCCGCAGTCGCCATGCTCACCGCTGGAGGAATCCTACCCGCCACGCCCGACCAAGGGGGCCACAATGGCAATTAAACGACGTGTCTCTGACACCGGCATTTACCGCCACGTCGAACGCACCATCGGCACCGTCGAGAGTCCGTATGGGGAACGCCTTATCCCCGCCGACGGGCAACACATCCTCGCCCGAATGGAGACACTCGCGGAACTGGAGCCGCGCCACTGGCAGCAACACGCCAAGCGCCTCGCCCTTGGAATCATGCGTTCCACGACGCTACCGGTGAAGCGCCCGACCGGGGCTGAACCGGCGTTTACCGCCGAGAGGCTGTTGACCTGGCTGGAGCGGATGATTGCAGCCCGCGACGCGGGCGACACGGACAAGGCCCTCTGGCGTGCGTTCGTCGTGGGCAGATTCTACGAGTCGCTGCGCGTCCGCCCCAGCGAGCCGCTCGCAGTGTTTGGGCGGCGGGCACGCAATCGAGGCAGAAACGCGGGGAAGGGGCGCGCCGCAAAGTACCAAGCGATGTACCCTAAATGGCAAGGGGCGATCGACGAGAGTTACCGACAACACGTCAAACGATTCAAGGGGACTGCGGGCAAAGTCCCGAAGTGGTCCTACCTGCAAGCGTGCGTCCGCGTCGCCAAGCAATTCGAGGTCAAAGCCGACCCGAAAACCGTGGAACGCCACACAAAGAATCCCACAGTTTGTTAGGACAGTTGATTGCACTGTCCCTACGACCGTGGTGTACCGTTGTCTTAGGTGCAATGACGCACCGGGAGATACACGATATGACCACGGCAACCGAAGAGCCGAAAAAGTTACTCACCGAATCTGAGGCCGCGCAGCGTCTGGGCGTTCAGGCCGGAACTTTGACCGTTTGGAGATCGACCCGGCGGTACGATCTCGCTTTTTGCAAAATCGGTCGCTGCATCCGATACGATGCACGCGACATCGAATCCTTCATCGCGCGGCGTCGTGTCGGCTCGACGACGGTGGAAACGTCCTGAGAACGAAAAACCCGCCTAGAACCTGCGGCGCGGGCAGCGTGCAGGCGGCGGGTAATTCGAGGAACGCTATGATCGTAGCACAACACCCATCGGAAGTCGAACCCGCGAAATATCAGCTTTTCGACGCCCTACGGCCCGATGAGTACAGCGCGCTTGAAAGCGACATCCGCAAGCGTGGCGTCCAGGTCGCCGTCGAGGTGGACGAAAACGGCGACATCCTGGACGGACACCATCGCGTCGAGATCGCCCGGCGGCTGCGACTCGACTATCCGACCGTGGTACGGCGTTTCGGCACCGAAGCCGAGAAACGCGAGCACGTCTTCAAGCTGAACCTTGTCCGACGACATCTGGACCCGATCCAGTGGGGACGGGCATTCGCGCGGCTGCTCGACGAACGCGGCGTCGAAACACGGCGCGGCCCAAAGGGCAAGGACTCTAATTCGGACACTGTGTCCGAAATAGCTGCGGACTTGGGCGTCAACGAACGGACTGCACGCCGACGCCTGGCCGCCGCGAAAGCCTATGAGACGTTGCCGACGGACTTGCAAACAGCGGTCGCGTCCGAGCGGACCACACTCAAACAAGCGTTAAGAGCCGCCGCCCGCACTGAGCTTCACGCCGCGTGTAAAGCCGTCACGGCCCCAGAATCATGCCGCTTCAACGTGCTCTACGCCGATCCGCCTTGGCGATACGAACACCCCGTTTCGGATAGCCGGAGAGTGGAGAATCACTATCCCACGTTGGACTTGGAGGCGCTCAAACACCTTCGCCTCGGCGACAAAACCATCTCCGACTGTTGCGCCGAGGATTGCGTTCTTTTCCTCTGGGCGACCAGCCCCAAGCTGGAAGAGGCATTCACTCTGATCCAAGCGTGGGGCTTTCAGTACCGCACTTCTATGGTCTGGGTGAAAGACAGGATCGGCATGGGGTACTACGTCCGCCAGAAACACGAGATTGTATTGATAGCCAAGCGTGGCAGCCCGCCCATGCCGGAACCCAAGGATCGCCCGCAGTCGGTAATTGAGGCGCCGCGGGTGGAACACAGCGCGAAGCCGGAAGCCTTCTACGAGGCGATCGAGGCGATGTATCCGAACGCGACGCGGCTTGAGGTTTTCGCCCGAACCCGCCGCCCAGGCTGGAACGTGATGGGGAATCAGTTGTGACCGGAATCCACCTCCAACCGCTCGCAGAGCATCACCTTTTGGCCGCAGGATGGCGGAATCCCGCCGAATTATCTCGCGTCTGTGACGCACTGCACCTGCGATACCTGGACTTCGGCGATCGACTTGTCGGAGTCGTCGTCGGCTACCTGCGGAGCTGCGCCGATCGGGGTGTCCCGCCCGACCTGGACGAATGCGAGCAGCTGCTGACCACGAAGGCCGTCCCGCGCGATCCCGGTGAGCTTTATCACATTCTCCAAGACCCGACGGCGGGCGAGTCGATCACCGATCTTGCCCTGGCCGTGCAGCGCGGCGCGGACGAACGCACGGACGCATTGTGCCGCGCTTTGACACGCGACGCGCTCAAAGCCGTTTCGCACACGTTCACTTGCCCGGACTGCATCCGATGTTCGCAAGCGAAACCATCAGGACCGCGACCGAGGATGCCCGCATCCCGCGCCGACAAGGCATGGAGGCTCCGGTATGAACCAAGCAACGCAAACGGCTGAGGCCGACGCCCCGGTCATCGTACGGCTGGACGAAGTGACGCCCCGCAAAGTGCTATGGTTGTGGCACCACCGAATACCGTGTGGGAAGCTGACGTTGCTCGCCGGTGACGGCGGAATCGGGAAGTCGTTACTGACGATGGACCTTGCCCAGCGGGTATCGTCGGGGCGTCCGTGGCCGGATTCACTGGGCGAGTCGAACCCGGCGGGGGGCGTCGTCATCGTGAGTGCTGAGGACGACGTTGACGACACCATCGTCCCGCGTCTGAAAGCTGCCGGCGCGGAATTGAGCCGGATCGTAGCGCTCCAAGGCGTCGAGTTCACCGACGAAAACCGAAAACGCCGCGGGGTCCGGGGCTTCAACCTCCAACACGATCTGCCGGTGCTGCAAGAGACGATCCAAACGACGGACGATTGTTCGCTGGTAATCATCGACCCCGCGACGGCGTACATGGGGAACGTGCGCGGGAACGACAACGTGGAGGTGCGCGGCTGCCTTGCACCGCTCGCCGCACTCGCCGCAGACACGGGCGTTGCCGTCGTTCTGGTTACGCACTTCAACAAGCCGGGAGCGGCGTCGAACGCTACGGCGGCGCACAGAATCATCGGGTCCATTGCGTTCAACGCTGCCGCGAGGGCGACGTGGATAGTCGTCCGGGATGAGGAACCTTCCCAGCGTCGTTTGTTGCTCCCGGTCAAGTGGAATCTGTGTCGAGAACCGACTGGGCTTGCCTACGAAATCCAGCCGTATGACCACGACGCCGAAATACCCGTCCTGCACTGGCAAGCCGGGGCCGTCACCGTCCGGGCCGACGACGCCTTGTCCGCGACCCAACCGAAAACGAAACGGCTCCGCGACGACGTGATGGGATGGATCGCCGATCGCTTGGCGGGCGGACCCGTCCTGTCTGCAACGATGGAAGCCGAGATTGAGCGACGCGACTTCAACGACCGCACGGTGGACCGCGCGAAGCGGGAGCTTGGCGTCGTGTCCAGGCGACTGCCCTTGAATGGGAGAAGTGAGTGGCACTGGGTCAAGACGTGAGAAGGACGACAACTTCTCTATACATAATTGTTGTCGTTGTTGACGTTATTGTCGTTGTTGTATGTGTGAAGGACGACAAGGGCGACAACACCGACAGGACGACAATAAGGGGAAGCTGTCGTTCTTCTAAGGTGTCCGAGAAACGGTATCCCATGAAAGCGGCTTGCTTTCGTCACCTCCCGCCCACCACCGCCTCGGCGCGTCCCATAACCTGTGAGTCGAGGCCCGTCCGGGTAGGCCGCGTTGACGCCACACCCTCACGGCTTGCACCCACTGATAAGGTATCAGTTGCCGTACCCCCTACAGGCCCTCGAAAGTGGCGTTTGGACGCTGCCAAGGCGGATTTTGGGTCGGGCGTCCTGGCCGGTGCTACCCCGGTGCTACGCTCGGCGGGTGTTGGCTGGCCGCAGGTGGCCTCGGTGCAAGCGTGGATGCACACCACCTGTCAGGTAGAGTGATGCAGTGCGGGATATTGCAAAGTGAGAGTGGACGTAGAAATTTCGCTTGTTGTACTTGACTCGTTCATTGCCGCTTCATTTGCCGACAGTGACACTTCAATCCACCCTGTGTATCGAACAATGCTGTCAACGGCGGATTATCGGGGCGATCTTGGGCGATTTCGGTTCTGGGGGTATCCGAGCACAGGCCCGCTCCGTTGAACGCAACGGCGGCCTGTTTCCGCCTTGTGGCGGCGACGTGTGGGCGATGGTCGGGTGGCGTTAGGACAGGAGGTTTTGAGACGTGAACGAAAACGACCCACGACTTGATCTTCGGCGAAACGGGGTTGCCGTCATCGGCCTGCGGCGATGTCCGGGGTGCAGACGGCGTTTCGATCCGGCGACGAAGCAACGGTGGGTGAGCGAGGGCGTCATATTTCCCATTTGTGCGAACTGTCGATTGCAAGCACGGTCGGACCTCGCAGTTGCGGATCGGGTGTTTCATGGTGTGGCGGACTTTTTGGAAATGGACGCCGCTCTTGCGGAGTATCGGAGGGACCATGCCGACGTGCTGTGATCGTCCCCCCTCCTCTTGCTTGATGTGCGGGCGTCCGCATCGGCGAGCCTCTCCCTTTTGCTGCTCGGCTTGTGAGCGAGCGTCCGAGCGTGAGAGGCGACGGCAAGACGCCGAGGATCGCAAGTGGAAGGTCTGTCCCAAGTGCAGGATGGAATGGCGGGCACCGCGGGCGAATTCGGTTTACTGTTCGGGTCGGTGCCGGACCAAAGCCTGTCGATCGCGCCGCAACCACGACTCACTGGGGTAGGGTGTAACGGCTACAGCCGTGGCCGTGTCACAAAACCCTTGAGCGACCCCCTAACACGGGCCATACTTGAGGCATGGAAACGGAATCATCGGTGGCAACGGCGGGTCGGACGACGCGAGGCACCTTTGCGGTGGGCTGCCGGGGCGGGCCTGGGCGACTGCGCAAAGGCAGCTTAGAGCGAGCGTACAAGTCCGCGCGCGGCGACGCCGTGCGTGATGCGTTGCAAGCGATCGCCAATGAACTTGATGACGCCGAATCGAAGATTGCAGCCGCCGACGAAGAGCTTGCCGAAGCTGAGGGCGCGTACCTCGAAAGCATCGCCCCGATCTTGAACGAACGCTCGCGGGCGGCGGTTGCGTACTCCCGCTCCAAGGCTGCGCAAACCTTCCTCGAAAGCGGCGAGCTTGACCGTGCGGACGTGTGGGAAGCGGCGGGCCGTCGGCACGCTGAGGCCGTGGCGGCGTTGGAGGCGGCAGAGGCCGCGCTTGTGCGTTCCCCGTGTCCGCCGGGCGATCGTCGTCAGTTGATTCTCGATCGTGATGCCTGGACGCGCGTGCAGGAGCATGAAACGGCGCGGGATGCACAGCAAGCCGCTGAGCGAGAATTGAACGAGTCGGAGATTGAGTGCCGGAGCTTGGGGCTGCCGGTCGATGTCGCGCCGGCGCAGACAAACGAAGGTGCCCGGCGGCGCGGTGGGCACAAAACAATGGGGGATATTTAATGGAACCACGACAACTAAATGGCGCGCCGTGGAGCGTGACGGACACGACGCGAATGCACGCATGGTTCCGCACGGAAGCTATGCGCCAATTGCGCCAACGCGACCACGACCTCTACGGCATTCCCCTGGACGGAAGGGTGCAAGAGGCGGTGAGACGCGGGACCATGACCGAATGGGTCGTTAATCCCGAATGGTCGAAGAACCGCCACAGTGGCAAGGACCGTGAGACCCGCCAAGAGGAACTGTGGGCGGCGTTTTGCGCCGAGCCGCGCGACCCGTCCGCCGAACTTGGGAAAGTCGGATTGGCACACATGGACGATCCGCTCCCGCCGATGGCGCGTTCGATGGAGTCGGCACTTGCTCCGATCGTCGAGCAGAACAAAATCCTCATCGAACAGAATCGGCAATTGCTGGAAGCACTACAACACGCGACGCACAACGGTAAGGTCACGGCGACTGAGCCGACGCCGGTAGGGAAACGGCAGCGGGACGTTTCTTCAAGCCCTGCGGCGCTTGCAAAGGTGGCTGGGTGATGGCATTCGACCCGGCGATTCACGGACTGGTGGTTCTTTCCGTGCCGCTGCCCCCGCTCAAGCGCCGCGTGGCTGCGGGCAGTAGCCTACCGGCGACTGAGGTGGTGACAGACGGGGATCGCAGACGGCAGCGGTTGCTCGATAAAGCGAACGAGCGGATGGATGCGATGATGGAAAATGAACGTCAAACAGTGATTCTCATGGCAAAACAGGAATGGAGCGACCCAGACAATCGCGTTTTCATCGGGAAAATCAGTCCGACGACGACGCTGCGGCGATTCGTCGATGCGAGTCTGCGGGGCGCGGGAATGGAAGCGCTGAGCGACGCGGAATGTGCGGGACTGGAATCGTGAAACTCCTTAGAGCGCGCCGAGTCGATCGGCGGCAAACTCCGGGCGGGGGCGCGTGTTGGTCCGCGTTCCCGCCTCTTTTGCGGTCTCTTTACAGGTCGTCGTTCCCTCAAGCGACGACCGTGTCCATCGCGGCGAGCGGTTCCACGATCCACCGCTCGCCGACTCCGACTCTCAATCGGCGAGGGCCTATGAATGAAAATGTCCCGCATCATACTGACAGTCATCCTGGCGATATGCACTGGGTTCGCAGTCTCGGCGAAGCCGCAGAGGCGCAGCGAACCGCAACGAACAGAATCAGGGGAAACTTCCCCTCAGGAAACGGAGGTAGATGACGTGGCAGACAAACGATGGGTAAGCACGGACGGGAACCTGAGCACCGCCGCATCCTATTCGCCGTCGGGCGTTCCGACCGTCGGTGATTCGTTGTTTTTTGACGGGTCGTCGCAAATGGACGTGGTAAGCGGCCTGACCGCATTCTCTGCGTTCGACATGACGCAGATTTGGACGCAATCGCCCTACCGGGGAGACATCGGGGCCGACGGGAATCCATTAACCGCCCAAGTACGCTGGCTGATTCACCAGGGGAGCGGGAGCCTGTTCCACGCCTACAAATCCCACACTTCGCAGGCTTACGTCGTCATCGACTCGCCGAATCTGCAAGATGCCTACACGTTGGTATCCACGAATGGTGCCGCCGGTGTCAATATGACGCTCGCTTGCCTCAATGGCGGCATACGGATTCTCGACAATGCGACCAGTGCAATCGGCACTCTGCTGGTTGGAGGCAAGTTCACCTCACGCCTACCCATCGTGAATATCGGATTGACGAGCGGCGTCGTCACCTACCGGCAAACCGGAGGCACGGTGACGACGAAAACGCCCTTGGGGATATCGACCAGTCACGCAATCATCGACGGCGGCACTCTGGTTTATGATGCTGGGGCCACGGATGATTGGGCGTGGATGGAAATTGCGGGCGGCTACGTCCAGTACAACAGCGCGGCTACTCTTACCCGATGTACGGTCAGTTCCGGTACGTTGGATATGATGGGCGATTCACGGGCGAAAACGATCACCACACTGACGTTGCTACCCGGCTCCCGATTCTTGACGCACAAGAATGTCACCGTGGGGACTCTGATCGACCTTCGGGAATCATTCCCGATTCTACCGTAAGGGTAAATGACAACGGCACACCTATCGCTCAAGCGCCGCGAAACTGAGGGAACCGGCTTACCAGACGAAGAGGGTGTTCCCCCTAGCCCCCTGGCGTCTGAGGGTCGGGAGTTCTGGACTCGGCTGAGCCTCCTTGCGTCCGAAGCCGCTGGCCGCTGCCGACGCCGAAACGAGCGACGCAAGGCCGCATGGTTCGCCCGACAGGCTGGCCGGGCCTTGGAGTGGGCTGTCGCATCGGACCTGACCACACGGCATGAAGCCTGAGCCGTGCATCATCATCGACAGCCGCGAGCAGAACCCCCTCGACTTCCCGACTCTGACCGCCACGGTCGGCACACTCGACACCGGCGACTACAGCATCGTCGGCTTGACGAACCTTGTGGCCGTCGAGCGAAAGTCCATCGACGATCTACTCACCTGCATCGGGCGGGAGCGGGACCGCTTCAAGCGGGAGCTTCAACGTCTGCGGGCCTACCGCTTCCGGCTGCTGGTAGTGGAGGCGAGCGCGGCGGACCTTGAGGCCGGGCAGTGGAGGTCCAACCTGAAACCCGCACACGTCGTCGGTTCACTTGCGGCATGGTGCGTGCAGTACGGACTCCCGATATGGCTCGCCGGGGATCACGGCGCCGCGGGCCGATTCGTCGAGAAGTTCTTGTACCAGTGCGCCCGGACCCTGGCGAACGAGTACGAAGCCGCGACGGGTTTCCTTCCCGGCACCGAACCCGTGGCCGCAGCCGTCCTGGGCGGAAAAGACGGGGCGGATTCGGATTTTATTTGACACGCCGTAAGCGGTAGCGCATACTGTTGGTAGGCGGGAGTACCGCCAAGCCGGTCCCTAGCGGGACAATGTTCAACAGCCGGTAGAACCGGCAGAAAGGTCATACTATGACCGAAGAACTGAAAAACCATATCGAACGAATCCGAAGTCTGTCCCCCAAGCTGAACGAAGCGACGGACCAGGCCGCTGCGATCGTCGATCGCGTTGAGAAGTTTCTCAGCGACGAGTGCAGCGTCGGAATCACGGCTCGCGTGCGCTTCACGGATGCCGTTGAGAGAGAGGCACCACGGAAGGGGTTGTCCGAGACCCTGTACTTGGTTTATGAACGCATCGCCGGAAAGTTTCGAGTTGGCGTCGCTGTCGAATGGTGGGGCCAGAAGGCGGTGAACTTCAGTATCAGCTTCCTCACACCGGAACGGATTAAGCGCGAGGTTACGGCCTGGCCGTCTGTAGACCGTGAAACGAAGTTGGCGGCATTCGAGAAGCTGCCTGAAGTGCTCCAAGAGATCGCAGAGAAGACAGAGAAGGCCACGGCGAGTGTGGGGGCGGCGGCGAAGTCCGCCGAGGCGATTCTAAAGGCGCTTTCGACGGCTACACCGCAACCCGCGGCGAAGGTGGTTGACGTGGAGATCACGAGGCCGCCCGCACTGAAGCCCGGCGAGGAACAGGTGGTTACGTCGAGGTACGCGCTCTTGAAGGTGGGCGAGGAGCCGAAGCTCACGTCGAGGTTGGCGCGAAAGAGTTAAACACACAAACCGAATTGGGACCGGCAAGCCCCGTCGCGTTGGCGGGGCTTTCTTATGCGCCGAACCCGTCACCGCAGGCCGTTGACGGGCCTGGGTTCACCGTGGCGGACCCGCCCGGCGCCTGGACACCCTGAAACACGAAAACGGGCCTGATTATGGCTGCCGGGCAAGAATCTTTTGCGGTAGCACCGGGGCGTAGAACCGACGGCCCGACCGTGGCTGCCGGGCGAGAGCGGGGGCAACCGTAGCACCCGCGTAGCACCAACGAAAAACCGCCGGGGCGACTTCCCGGCGGCTTCTCATAAATGCCTTGTTTTGCAGCACTTCCGACTACCGACGGGCGGGCTTGAACCGCCGACCTCCTGATCCACAGTCAGGCGCTCTAGCCAACTGAGCTACGTCGGCCTCAATCCTGCAGAGCCTACCGCAACACGTGCCGATCGCAACGCAATCTGCCCTGCCAATCTGGCAGAGGCAGAACTCGCTGGACGGCAGCGGCATTTCGTCCAGAACGTAACCGCTTGTCACGACGATAGTTATGGTGTACACGGCCACGGTACGGCGGATGCTCAGTCGGTTTTCGGGGCCGCGCCTGATTCGTACGCAGGCCTCCCCGAACGGAGTGGCGATGAACCTCGACCGCCTCACAATCAAGGCCGCTGAGGCCCTGCAGGCCGCCGAGCGGCGGGCAAGCTCGGCCGGCCATACCGACCTGTCGCCGCTGCACCTGCTCGCGGCGTTCGTCGGCGAGGGGTCCCCCTCTGCCCGTGGCGCGGATACCGGCCTCGTTGTTCCGCTTCTCGAAAAAGCCGGCGTTTCGGTGGCACGCCTCCGCCAGGTGATCGAGTCCGAGCTGCGCCGACTTCCGCGCGTGAGCGGCGGATCATTGGCCATGAGCCGCGAGCTGCGCGACATTTTCGATGTCGCCGAGAAGCATGCCGAGCGCATGAAAGACCAATACACCTCCACCGAGCACCTCCTGCTCGCCCTGTGCGAGGTCAAGAGCGATGCCCGCGAGGCGCTGTCCCTCTGCGGGGCGAACCAAGATGCGGTTCTCGCAGCGCTGAAGGACATCCGCGGGAGTGCCACGGTCACGTCACAAAATCCCGAGGAGACGTACCAGGCATTGGAACGCTACGGACGAGACCTGGTCGCCGTCGCGCGACAGGGCAAGCTCGATCCGGTCATCGGGCGGGACGACGAAATCCGCCGCTGCATGCAGGTTCTGGCCCGTCGCACCAAGAACAACCCCGTCTTAATCGGCGATCCGGGCGTGGGCAAGACTGCGATCGTCGAGGGTCTGGCGCAACGCATCTTGGCGGGCGACGTGCCCGAAGTCCTTAAAGATAAGCGGGTTGTGGCCTTGGACATGGGGGCACTGATCGCGGGGGCGAAGTTTCGCGGGGAGTTCGAGGAGCGGCTCAAGGCCGTGATTCGGGAGGTGACGCAGTCCGACGGCAGGGTCATCCTGTTCATCGACGAGTTGCACACCGTCGTGGGGGCGGGTCGGGCTGAGGGTGCGGTCGATGCGGGGAACCTGCTCAAGCCCGCCCTGGCCCGCGGCGAGTTGCGTTGCATCGGTGCGACCACGGTCGACGAATACCGCAAGCATCTCGAAAAAGACAAGGCCCTCGAGCGACGTTTCCAGACGGTCTACGTCGGCGAGCCGACGGTGGCGGACACGGTCGCAATTCTGCGAGGACTGAAACCGCGGTATGACGCCCATCATGGCGTTCGGATTCAGGATGCGGCCCTCGTCGCGGCGGCGACGCTGTCGCATCGCTACATCGCGGACCGCAAGTTGCCCGATAAGGCCATCGACCTGATCGACGAGGCCGCGTCCAAGATTCGCATTGAGAATGACTCCCTGCCGGGCGAGCTGGATGAACTCCGCCGCCGAATCATGCAACTGGAAATTGAGCGAGAGGCTCTCAAGAAGGAGAAGGACGAAGGCAGTCGCAAGCAACGGGCATCAGTCGACAAAGAACTGGCCGAGCTGCAAGAAAAGAATGGTTCCCTCACGGAGCAATGGGAGAATGAGAAGGGAATGATCGAGGGGATCAAGTCCATCAGACAGCAAATCGACGCCAAGCAGGTGGAATTGGACGAGGCCCAACGTCGCGGGGACTTGGAACGCGCCGCCCGTATACGCTACGGCGAACTGCGCGAACTGAATGACGCCCTCCATTCGCGCGAGAAAAAGCTCAGTGAACTGCACGCGGGGGGCACAGGTCTGCTACGCGAGGAAGTGACGGCTGAAGAGATTGCCGAGATCGTTAGTAAATGGACCGGCATTCCCGTGTCGCGGATGTTGGAAGGGGAAAAGGAGAAGCTGCTGAAAATGGAAGAGCGGCTTCACGAGCGAGTCGTGGGTCAGGACGAAGCCGTCAGGGCGGTGTCCAATGCGGTCCGCCGCTCGCGGGCGGGTCTCGGCGATCCCCATCGCCCGATCGGGTCATTTCTATTCCTTGGCCCCACCGGAGTCGGAAAGACGGAACTGTGCAAGGCACTGGCCGCATTCCTCTTCGATGACGAGTCGGCCTTCATTCGCATCGATATGAGCGAGTTCATGGAGCAACATAGTGTCGCCCGGTTGATCGGCGCGCCGCCCGGGTATGTAGGGTACGAGGAAGGCGGACGACTGACCGAAGCGGTCCATCGAAAGCCCTATAGCGTCGTGCTGTTTGACGAAATCGAAAAAGCCCATCAGGACGTCTTCAACGTGCTTCTCCAAGTGCTCGACGACGGTCGACTGACCGACGGACACGGGCGGACGGTGGATTTCAAGAACACGATCGTGGTGATGACGAGTAATATTGGAAGTCATCATATCCAGCATCTTTTTGACGGCCGAGAGAGCAAAGGAAGGAAGGGACCAAGGGACGACGGGACCGGGCCGCTGGACATCGAGATCGAGATGAAGGTCAGGGAGGAACTGAAACGGCATTTTCGCCCTGAGTTCCTAAACCGTATCGACGAGACAGTGATGTTCCGCCAGTTGACGCAAGGAGATTTGGGGCACATCGCCGAGATCCAGGTGAGATATTTGCGTGAGCGATTAGCCTCTCGCGAGATGACTCTGACGCTCACGGACGCCGCCAAGGCCAAGCTCGCCCGCGATGGGTTCGACCCGGCCTACGGCGCCAGACCGCTCAAGCGACTGATCCAGCAGGAGATCGAAAACCCGCTGGCGAAACGCATTCTCCGAGGCGAGTTCTCCGCGGGCGACAACATCGCTGTGGATACACGTGGAGATATGTTCACCTTCTCCAAGTCGGCATAGTGTGCCTACGGCAGTCGCAAGCGGACGAATCGGCGTTTGCCGCGCTGGAGGATGTCGCCGGACTGGACGGCGATCGGCGTATTGGGGTCCTCGAGGACTGCGCCATTGAGGCGCACGCCGCGCTCGGCCACCAGACGCCGTGCCTCACTGCGGGACTTTTCGTCCAGGCAATGGGTAATCAGGTCAACCGGCGAGATCTTCCCGTCGGTCATCTTATCGGTGGGGACCGCGACTTCGGGGATTTCGTCGGGCAGTCCCGTCGACCCGCCGCCGTGGACGCGGCGAAACTCTTCGGCGGCCACTGCGGCGGCTTCAACGGAGTGGTATTGAGTGATGATCGTTTTCGCCAAGACTTCCTTGGCGTCGCGCGGATTGATCTGTGAGCGGTCTGTCAGGCGTGCAATCTCCTGTTCCGGTACGTCGGTCAGCAACTCAAAATAGTTGCCCATCAACTCATCGGGAATACGCATTACTTTCCCGAACATTTCGCCGGGCGGATCGGTCACGGCAACATAGTTGCCCAGTGATTTACTCATCTTGTTCTTGCCGTCAGTCCCGATGAGCAGCGGCATCACCATGACGATCTGCGGCGGCTGACCGGCGTTGCGCTGTAAATCGCGTCCGCAGAGATTGTTGAAGGTCTGATCGGTGCCCCCCAGTTCCACGTCGGACTGAATGGCCACACTGTCGCGTCCCTGCATCAACGGGTACAACAACTCATGCAGAAAAATCTCCCGACCCTCGGCTTGACGCTTGGCGAACGTGTCGCGCTCCAACATGCGGGCGACGGTCATTTCGCTCATCAGCTTGATGACATCGGCGCAGGTCATGGGACTCAACCACTCGCTGTTGTAGCGGACTTCGAGCTTGTCCGCCGCGAGATCGAGGACCTTGCCGGCTTGCTGGAGGTAGGTGGCGGCGTTGGTCTTGATGTCGGACTCGGTGAGGATCGGGCGGGTCTTGGAGCGTCCCGTGGGATCGCCGATCATGGCCGTGTAGTCGCCGATGATGAGGACGGCCTGGTGTCCGAGGTCTTGGAACTGCCGCAACTTCCGTAGAGCCACGGCGTGTCCGAGGGTAAGGTCCGGCGCCGTCGGGTCCATACCCAGCTTGACGCGTAGCCGCTTGCCGCTCGCCAGCCGTTCCTTCAGCTCCTCGACGGTGTAGACGTGCTCGCACCCGCGAAGCAGCAGGGCGAGTTGTTGATCTGTTGATGGCCGCTGCGTCACGTCGGGAAGTCTAACGTGTGGGTAGAGTAGTCGCCAGCAGGGCGGGGAGAGAATTGGCGAATGTTCCGCCTGCGGCGGATCGAATGTCGAATGGGCGTAGATTCGCTTGCACCGTTCTTGCGGGGGACAAGCGTCAACTCTTCTGCGGATCCGTGGCATCGTGTTCTTCCGACGATAGAGAAGCGTTCCATTGTCGCCTGCGGCGGAGTTCGGAAAGGGCGCGGTGGAGTTGGCGGTCGAGCATGGACTCGTAGCGGATGAGACGATTGAGCTGCTCGTCGCTCGGCAGGGCCGCCAGCAGGGGCCGGCGGGACTCGGCCAGGGCGTCTTGCTTCTCAGCGTGTTCGGTCAGACCCTTATATTCGCGAATCGCTTCTTCCATCTTGGCGAAGCGGTCCTCCGACTCCGGCGCGGGCGGTTCCTTCACCGAAGGATCGGAACCGTCGCCAGGTCGATGATCCAACTCATCCGTCGAGGCGTTGAGCGCAACATCGGGGCTTTGGTCCCCGAGGGCTTGGCGTCTCTCGGCTGATTCTTGATCAAGATGCTTCTCGATGGCGAGCGCCATCTCCAACTTGCGGACGCCGGCGCAATGCTCTTTCACGTTTGGGCCGGGCTCGTCGAGCGCCGGTTTGCAACTGTCCAGCCCCTCGCGCACGGCCCCCACCTCATAGCGCTGCGCTCGCCGCAGCCGCCAGTAGCACGCGGCGATGCGATCGACCAGAACGTGCTCGACAGCGTCCTGCGGGCGTAGCTGGGCGTGGAGCTCGGTTACGAGTTGTGCGAAGTCCGAAGCCTTTTCGGCCCCGTCGCCGTGTCTGACTACGACTTCGCCAGCGAGGATGCCGTGGATGCGGGCGTTCTGGGCGGAGCGGGCCTTGCCCTCGGGCGTTTTGGGACCGGTGGATTTTTGGGCGTTGGCTTTGTTGGCGGCGAGCCAGCGGTCGGAGATTTTGCGGGGCACGATGATCTCCTTCGATCAAATTGCCGATTGCCGATTTCCAATTGCCGATTGAACGCGACAGGCACGGAAGCACGAAGGGGGTCGAATCGGGTTTGAATCGGGTTCGTTTTGCGTACGACGGTTTCTCGTAAGTCCTTCTTCGACAGTCATTTAGGCACGTCCCAATCCGGTTCGTTTGGTATTAGCGCTTTTTCTCGCGGGCATCCTTTTTCTTGCTGAGCGCGCAGTTTCCACCCGCCCTAAGAACGCGCGGGGTGATCGGCGGAAGGGCGATCGCTGAACGATCACGGCTCGCCAATTACGAATCACGAGTTACGAGTTACAAGACAGAAGGGCGGCTACCGGCGGGTAGGGAACGAACGCACGGCTCACAGAGCGGTGGCACCAAGCGGGCGCGGGAGGCCGAACGGTTGCAGAGTTGAAGGGTGAGAAGGGTTCAAGGGGTTGCAGAGTTTAAGAGTGAGAAGGGTTCAAGGGTCTGCAGAGTTTAAGAGTGAGAAGGGTTCAAGGATAGCGCGGACGGCGAGGGCGACGCAGGGATGAACAAGGCGCGGATTACGCCGGGAAGCCCCGACGCTACTGGATTCGAATGTCCGCTCCCTTACGGTCGCGGCTCGGATGGTCCGGTCGCTGGCGCTCCCGGCTCGGATGGGGTCACGGCGCGACGGCGTCGAAACGGATGCGCTCGATCTTGGTCGCGCGGCCCGTCTCCGCGTCGACAGTCACCACAATTCCGCAGAGGCGTATGTCCGCCTCCGCGACGTCGAATGCACTCGGCACGCCGCTGATCATCGAACCCACCACGCGATCCTTATTCCGCCCCAGTACGGAGTCGTACGGACCGGTCAGTCCCACGTCGGTGATGTAGGCCGTTCCCTTGGGAAGAATCCGCTCGTCCGCGGTAGGGATGTGCGTGTGCGTTCCGAAGACCACGCTGACACGCCCATCCAAGTGCCAACCCATCGCTACTTTCTCGCTGGTCGCTTCCGCGTGCATGTCCACAACGATGATTTTGACATCCTTGGGCAGCGCTGCCAACACGCGATCGGCGGCCGCGAAGGGGCAGTTGGCGTTCGTCTTCATGAACATCCGCCCGAGCAGTGAGATCACGGCGACTTTTCGGCCCGACGCGGTCTCATGGATCGCAAACTCCCGACCCGGCGCGGCCGAGGGCAGGTTCGCGGGGCGGACGATGTTCGACGCCCGTTCCAAGACTGGGATGATGTCCCGCCGCCGGTAGACGTGGTCGCCCAGGGTAATCAGATTCGCCCCGTCCTGGATGACCTTCTCATATCCCGCCGCGGCGAGTCCGGCCCCTTGAGTGACGTTCTCGGCGTTGACGATGACACAGTCGATCTCGTGTTTGGCGATGAGGACAGGTAAGGTCTCTTGTAAGACCTTCCTGCCGGGTGATCCGACCACGTCGCCAACACAAAGGAGCCGAAGCAGCATAGTGACTCCTAATGAACCTGAGAGGCTGTGGGACCGACTTTCGAGTCGGTCTTGGCCGTGAACTCCCTCTCCCTTCCAGGGAGAGGGTCGGGGTGAGGGTAAGATCGCTGGTCTCACCCCTCACCCAGCCTCTCCCCTCAAGGGGAGAGGGGTCTTTCACGCGACCCTACCGTGCGAGGGCCACGGCGCGGACTTCGCGGAGGACGGTAACGCGGATTTCGCCGGGGTAGGTCATCTGCTCCTCGATCTGCTTGGCCACGTCGCGGGCAATCATGGCCGCTACGGCGTCGTCCACGCGCTTGGCGTCCACGATCACGCGGATTTCACGGCCCGCCTGGATCGCGAACGCTTCTTTCACTCCGTTGTGCGTCTTGGCGATCTCCTCGAGCTGTTGGAGACGCTGCACGTATCGTTCAAGCGACTCTCGCCGACCGCCGGGGCGCGAGGCGCTGATGGCGTCGGCGGCCATCACGATCGGCGTGTAGGGGCTGGTCGAAGGAATGTCGCCGTGGTGCCCTTCAATGGCGTTCAGAACTTCGGGCCGCTCGTTGAATCTCTTGCAGAAGTCGGCGCCGATTTTCTGATGGCTGCCTTCGACCTCGTGGTCGATGGCCTTGCCGATGTCGTGCAGTAATCCGCAGCGGCGAGCGAGTCGCCCGTCCAAGCCCAGTTCGTCGGCGATCGCCTGGCACAAGAACGCGACCTCCATGCTGTGGCGTAGCACGTTCTGTCCGTAGCTGGTGCGGTACTTGAGCCGCCCAAGCAGATCGAGCTGTTTGCGGTGCAGTCCGCCGATGCTGGCCTCAAGGGCCGCCTTCTTGCCGGCCTCAAAAACCTCTTCCTCGACCTCCTTTTTCACCTGTTCGACAAGTTCCTCGATCCGGCCCGGATGGATGCGGCCGTCGGAAATGAGCCGCTCCAGGGAGCGGCGGGCGATCTCCCGTCGGACGGGGTCGAAGGCGCTGACCAGAACGACGCCGGGCGTGTCGTCGACGATCACGTCGACGCCGGTGCTCTTCTCGAAGGCGCGGATGTTGCGGCCCTCGCGACCGATCACCCGGCCCTTCATTTCGTCGTTGGGGATGTCCACTGTCGAGACAGTGCTCTCACAAGTATGCTCACCGGCGTAGCGCTGGATGGCGGTGAGGGTAATCTCGCGCGACCGCTGAACGGCCTCCTCCTTCGCGGTGGCGACCGTCCTCTCGATCATGACGGCGGTTTCGCGTTGGACCTCGTGGCTAACCTCGTCGAGGACCGTGCGCTTGGCCTCCTCGAGCGTCAAGCCGCTGACCCTCAGCAACTGCTCGCGGCGCTGTGCCACCAGCGCCACGGCTTCCGTCTCCCGCTGCGCGACCTCCTCGGTGCGCGTCGTCAGCTTCTTAACTACCTGCTCCAGGTTCTTTTCCTTGGTCACCAACGTGTCGAGCTTGCCTTCGAGATTGTCCTCGCGTTTGGCGAGACGCTTCTCCGTCTCCTTCAGCTCGGCGCGCATGGCGTCGCCTTCTTTACGGAGCTGCTCCTGATTACGGAGGAACTCGGCCTTCGCCTCCACCTCGGCGCCTTTTCGGATCACCCCGGCCTCAGCGCGGGCTTCGCTCTGGACTCGCTCAGCCTCGTTGCGGGCCGCGTCCAGACGCGCACGGCCGATCCACCGCATGAGGAGGTACCCGGCCAGCAACGCCGCCACGGCGCCCAACGCCCCCGCGAGCGCGAGCTTGCCAACCGGGGCCTCCTGTCCCGCCTGTGCGAGGGTTACGACGAACGTTGAAGTATCCATTTCATCTGCATCCGAGTAATCGTTAACATCGAAGGTCGCAGCTCGCCCAGCCGCGCCGACGTTAGGACGCCGCTCCGTCCGCCGCGTGTTCACCGCGCGGGTGCAATGCCTCCGATGAGATTGCCTGCATGATCGAACGACGGCGCGGGAGTTGGCACGCTGCCGGGGGGAGTGGCCCGCTGCCTGCGTCACTTGGCCCCAAGGCGGGCGCGCGGCACGACGATGAGACGGGGGCGGAGAGGTCTAGGGTTGAGACCGCTCCACGAAGCCGCGACCGTCTCGCGGCCTATCCGTCTGATCCGCACCCAAGTGAATCGCCGTCCACAGTGAACCGCGTGCGCTCGCCCTGATCCCGACGCTGGGCCGGAAAAGGGATAGGTACGCGATCCATACGGCACAGTTTGTGGGCAACGCAGTCGGAACCTCACATGAGGCCGAATCACCCCTGCTGCGCCGGCGTATCACAACCACCCGGCCACACCAGAGCCGCCGATCAACCGTTCCTCGGGCGAGCAGGCGGTAGACCGCGGAAACGCGATCGCCCATCCTCAGCGACGCCGGAACGAACGACGGTGATTCTCCTCCTCAAGCCGAACCCGCGACCGAACACAAGCTCCAACGCCTGCTCGATCATAGATAAAGTATAAATTCAATCAATACTACGCCACCAAGCGCAGCACCTAGTTTATACGACCAAAAGCTTCTGTCAAGCCTACGAGTCTGTCCGAGTAACCGACGACAGCGGCGAATGACGACCTGGCCCGCCTCGACCAGCACCCCGCGCACTACGCTGGGGCCGCGCCGGCTGATGTGTCCACGCCGCCGCACGCCCGCAGACTCATCCGGCGTCGGCGTCATTTCGAAGTAGCTGGCGAAATGCCGAAACGCCGGCGCGGCCGAGGTAGTGAATTCTGGGGACACCATATCTATTCCAATGTCCGGAGGGAGAGACATTGTGACGTATTCCGCAGCCGTAGCACTTTGGCGGGGTGGCACAGACGACCTCGTGACGTGCAGGGACACGGCGCGGTGCGACGGATGACTCGGTGATGTATGTCACTCCCCTGCGAGCCGTACGCTCGGTCCGCGTTGAACCGCGACCGATCACCCGCCAAGTTCTAGGGGATGGGCGACCTCGGTCCGGCCATGCCCCTGGGGAATCGTCCCTGACCGCTCAACCAGCCGATCTCGATCCCCGCCTCCGCCAAGTGCCATCGCCTGACACTACGCAAAAAAGCGTACTGGCAAAACGAACCCATTTGACGCCGCCGCTTCAAGACGAAAAGCGGGGCCGGACAAGTGCCCGCCGCATGAATGCGACGGCTCGGAGGGGACGCCGTGTCGGCGGGCTAGGGCCCGCGGCTCTGAGGGGCGCCGCGCGTCATCCCCCGGCGGCGTGGTGTTCCTTTTTGTGGGCGTCGACGATCTGCTGCTGCAAATTGCCGGGCACCGGTTCGTAGTGGGAGAGTTCCATCGAGTAACTGCCTTGTCCGCCGGTGATGCTGGAGAGGCGGGAGTTGTAGTCGGCCAGTTCCGCGAGGGGCACGACGGCCTTGATCACGGCCATGCCGCCGGGCAAGGATTCCTGCCCCTGCGGACGACCGCGACGCGAGGCCAGGTCGCCGGTGATGTCGCCGACGTTGTCCGAGGGCACGGTGACCTCGACTTGGACGATCGGTTCGAGAAGGACGGGTTTGGCCTTCATGAACGCCTCCTTGAAGGCCCCGCGACCGGCGATCTGGAAGGCGATGTCCTTGCTGTCCACGGGGTGGGTTTTGCCGTCGATCAACTCGACCTTGACGTCGACGATGGGGTAGCCCGCGAGCACGCCCTCGGCCAGTTGCAGTCGAATGCCCTTGTCGGTGCTGGTGCGGAAAGCCTGGTCGATCGAGCCGCCGAAGATTTTGTCGATGAACTCGTACCCTTCGCCGCGGGCGGCGGGCAGCAGGTTAATGATGACCCGGCCGAATTGGCCGGCGCCGCCGGTTTGCTTTTTGTGGGTGTACTCGACGTCGCGGGCCGTGCCCGTGATCGTCTCGCGGTAGGGGATTCTCGGCGGCTTGGTGTCGATCTCCAGTTTGTATTGCTTGCACATGCGGGCGAGGTAGACGCGCAGTTGCGTCTCGCCCATCCCGCGGATCACCATTTGGCCGCCGGTCCCGCGCTCGGAAATGAAGCAGGGATCCTCCTCGACGCAGCGCTTGAAGGCCGCCCCGATCTTGTCCTCGTCGCCGCGCGATTTCGACTCGACGGCCAGCGAAAACATGGGCTGCGGAAACTTGGGGCTAGCGATGGTCCCGCCCTTGTCGAAGTAGACCACGTCGCCGATGTGGAAGTCGAGCTTGGCCAGGGCGATGATGTCCCCCGCGACGCCGGCCTCCATCTCCTTGTGTTCGAGGCCGAGAACGCGCAGCACGTGCCCCGGACGCGCGCCCTTCGGCTCCGACGCACTCCGCACGGCCATGTCCGAGGTCAGCTTGCCGGAGTGAACCCGGATGGCCAGGTACTTGATGTTGCTCTTCGGATCGGTGCTGATTTTGAACACTTGCCCGACGAACGGTTTGTCCTTGCTGGGTTCCAAAATGGTGTTGGTTTCGCCGGAGACCAATGTCCGCTTGAATCCCGTCACTGGGCTGGGGCAAAAGGAGACCAGGGCGTCGAGGAACTCCGTGACGCCGACATCGCCGCAGGAGTCGGTAAAAAGAATCGGCACGAACGCTCCGCCGGCCACCGCGTTGGGAGCGGCTTTCTCGGCCTCCTCATTGGTCAACTCGCCGCCCAGGTATTTTTCCATCAGCGCGTCATCCGCCCCGACGATGGCTTCGACGACCGCGGTGTGGGCGTCGGCCACGCTGGAGAAGTCGGCGTCGCCCTTTTCGTTGCGGAAGCAGTCGATCACCTTGGTCCCGCGGGCGGCGGGAAGATTGAGCGGCACGCACTGAATCCCGAAGCATTCCTGAATCTGCCCCACGAGCACCGGCAGGTCCACGTTGGCCGCGTCGATGTGGTTGACGACGACCCATACGCCTATGCCGTACTCCCTCGCCTGCTCGAACATCCGGCGAGTGTTGACCTGGATGCCGGCCGATGCGGAAACCACGACCACCGCACACTCCACAGCCGCCAGGGCCGCGAACGCCGGACCGCAAAAAGCGGTCGTGCCGGGCGTGTCGAGCAGGTTGACGTGCAGCCCGTCGTGGATGAGATAGCACAGAGCGGAGTCGACCGAGGACATCTTCTCCTTGGCCTCTTCGGTGTTGTCCAAGATCGAGGTGCCGTCGGTCACGCTGCCCAGGCGATTGGTGACCCCGGCCTTAAACAGCAGGGCCTCCGCCAGCGAGGTCTTGCCCGACCCGCCGTGCCCGACCAAAGCGATGTTCCGAATCCGGTCGGCTTCCAATAGAGCCATTCGCTACTCCCGACTGCATGTTCTGGGACCGGCACGCGGCATAAATGCCGCGGCTCAGGCAGCCCCAAACTCCGGCTGCGACGGACGACCAGCGTCCGATGCAGCATGGTAGCGAAAGTGAGGAAGGCCCGCCAAGGGGTCGATTTCATCCGCTTGCGTCGAGGACGGACCCGTTCGGAGAGGTCGCGGGCGGGCTGGAATTCGGTCGATATCGTGGGGTATGCGGCCTATCCGACCCGGAACGGCGTTGACGGTGATGATCCTCATCGCCTTCGGATTGCGCGTCGGGTATTGCGTCGCCAAGGGGACGCTCGGCCGTTCGCCGCAGAGGGGCTATCGCGAGTACGTGATGGCCGGGCAGCGGTTGCTCGAACACGGAACGTTGGTAAGTCCGCTGATCGTCGCGGACGTGGACCGGACGCCGTCAGCACTGTTGCCGCCGGTCTATGTGGGACTCGTGGCCGTCTCGTATGCACTCCTCGGTGTGGAATCCTCCGCGGCCACGGCCCTTCTGCAACTCGTCAACGCCGCCGCGGGGGCGCTCACCGTTCTATTTGTTTTCCTGATCGCGTGGAGCATCGGGGGACGACGCGCGGCCTGGGCGGCTGGCGTCATCGCGACAGTCAATCCGACCCTCATCGGTTTCACCGACGTGATCTGGGATACGTCGCTGTTCACTCTGGGCGTTGCGGTCAGTGCGTGGATGGCCCAACGTCTGTCAGCGCGGCCCGTCGGGTCACGGTCGTGGCTGGGGATGGGGCTGTGGCTCGGTGCGCTGGCGTTGCTCAATCCGGCCTTGACCGTTGCGTACCCGTTTCTGGTCCTCTGGCCGCTCTGCCGTTCGAGGCCCTGGCACGGACGGTCCGTGCCGCTCGGCGTGGGCATGACCGTCCTCGGCTGGTCGATGGCCATCACTCCTTGGACGGTGCGAAACTACGTTCACTTCGGCGAACTGGTTTACATCCGATACGGCTTCCCGCTCGAACTGTGGTTGGGGGTCTGTCCTGAAGCGGAATCGCAGGGTGAGGACGTGTATGCCCACCAGTTCCCGTTGAACAACGACGAGGTGCAGCGGGAAGTCGCCGCCATCGGCGAACGGGCATTCCTCCGGGACCGCGGTGATCGCGCCCGAGCCGCCGTCGCCGCCGACCCTTGGCGCTACGTTCGCTTGGCGATGATCCGCGCCGTGGACTACTGGACCGGCAGCATCTTCACGCATACCACGTCCGATGCGGGTCTCGCTCCGCGATCGGTGTGGCGCGCGGGAGTCATGTACTTTCTGATGGCCGAAGGAGTCGTGATGGTCCTCACCATGCTGATCGACCGCAGGCTGGGTCGTGATCTCCCCTGGCTGTTCGCCGTCGTAGCGGCGTTCTCGGTCGTGTATTGCCTCACGCACGTTCAGGTTCGGTTCCGCGCTCCGACGGAGCCGCTCATGGCGATCCTCGTCGGCGTCTTGGCCGCACAGGCTTTCGCGACAGTGACACGCCGCTGACGCTCATCGACGGCTCGACCCAGATCCGGCGGCGGCAACAGTCGCCGCCGGCGGGCAGGGAACACTGCGTTTCGACCTTGATGTCGGATGCGAAAACCTTGTTCAGCTCGGCCACCACGGTCCGAAACCATGTGTCGCATCCTGACTGGTCCTCGTCGAGCAAGCTGTGGCGCTTGTGCCCGTGGAACCAGGGACAGTTGTGGGGCCGGACGAAGGCCTCGCCCCCGCGGCTTAGGCGCGTGAAAAAGGGCAAAAGTCGAGCTTAGTATCCGCGAACAAAGAACTTCATCAATTACTTCTTGGGCCGAATCGTGTAATTCCACTCTCCATGAAACTGGGCTGGGGGCCAATTGATCCGGGCGAGTTGCTCGTCACTGACCTCCATGCCGGTTTCGTAGCGGTTAGGATCCAGGGCCGCCCGCACAGTCAGACCGGTTTTCGTGGTGGTGTTGCCGATCAGGTTCACGATGACTTCGTAGCTGGTCAACGGACGCCCGCGCCAGTTCTTGGTGATGAAACAGAACAAGCGATGTTCGATCTTGTTCCATTTGCTCGTGCCCGGCGGAAAGTGGCACACCTGCAATTCCATACCCAAGTCGTTGGCCAAGTCCTGCAACGCCACTTTCCACAGACGACTGCGACTGCTGTTGCTGCCGCCTCCATCGGCGGTGATCATCAACCGCGTTGCTCGCGGAAAACGCCGGCAGCCCATCTCCTGCCACCAGCGCCGAATGCCGGCCGTGGCGAATTGAGCCGTGTCGTGATCGATGCCCACACTGACCCAACCCTCGTTGCTGGCCAGATCGTACACGCCATAGGGAATGGCCTTGCCGAGCTTTTTGTCCGGAAAGTCATGCACCTTGACCTTTTGGGGCCTTCCTTGGGGCTGCCATTCCTGACCCGCGTTCTTGAATTCTCCCACCGATTCCTTCTTTTTCGCGTCCACCGAGACCACCGGCTGGCGTTGCTTCTGACAAGCGATCACTTGCTGATTGATGTATTCAAACTGCGCGTTGCGATCCGGATGCGATGAGCCTTCCTTGGTCTTGCGATTGGCCTGCAAACTGTACCCTGACTGCTTCAGCAGGGCGGCCACCGTGCGATCCGTCACGGGATGCCTCTGCCGGCTGAGTTCCTCGGCCAGTTTGCTGGTGCTCTTGCACGTCCAGCGCAGGGGCGACTGCGGATGGCCTCGCGTCACGGGATCGACCAACGCCTCCAGAGCTTGTTGCAATCCCGGATCGGTTTGGGTCAGCGGTTTGCGGCCACCGCCCGGACGTCGAATCCGAACATCGACGGCCTCTTGCGGATGCGCCTGGCGATGCTCCAACTCCTCGATTCCCGCCGCGATGGTGTTGCGCGCCAATCCTGTCGCGCTCGACATCAACGTCACGCCGCCCCAGCCCACGGCGACCGCCTCCGCGGCGGCCCATTGCCGACGCAACCGCTCGTCCATCATGGGCAGCAACGCCC
>JAZDHF010000100.1:0-24906 GCA_043806315.1 Planctomycetota bacterium
CGCATCCGCTCCTCCACGCGCGGTTCGTAGCGCTCTCGAAATACGAAAGCCATCCTTGGCCTCCCTGTCGTGACACCACTCCTTGGCTTCAGACAACATCCACACCGACCATCCTACAGGAACACGACGCAACATGCGACAGTCATTGATTCGCAGGTCCTAAGTCGAGCCCATCCCAGTTTGGGCGGCACAGCAGCTTGTCTGACGTTCACACGGTGATGGACGTAGGGCGTTCTTCAACCGACCGCCGGCACCCGCCCAAACGCTACCTTCTTTTCAAACGGCGTTTACAAGTGCCGGACAACGGCTCCCAGGACGACCCATGCGAGGTTCCCATTCCTGAAACGGAGTACGTTCTTCGCGCCTTCTAGGGTTTCCTGTATGATCGATTACAAGGAACCCGCGAGGTCGAATATGTCCAAGTGTGACATGGTGATCGAGTTCGATCGTCCGAACCGTGAGTACCGCGGCGCGGAATTGGTTTCCGGAACGGCCAGCATCGGGGTCCACGAGAACGTTCGGTGTGACGGGATTCAGTTGGCCCGAGGTTGGCGCACGCACGGCCGAGGCAACGCCGATCACGGCGAAGTGACGACGGAATCGCTGTCCGGTGAATGCATCCTGTCGACCGGCGACACGCTGCGATTGCCGTTTTCCTTTCAGGCGCCGCGCGAGCCGGCAACCTACCACGGTCATTTTCTCAGCATCGACCATTACGTAAAAGTGACCGTGGCTGTTCCGTGGGCGTTGGACCCCAAGGCTGAAGAAAACTACATCGTGCTACCGGGCGTTCCGCCGGATGATGCCCCGTTCAAGCGCGACGCGATCCGAAAGCCGTCGAAGGGCTCGTCTTTCCCGAAAGGGATTGCGGGACGGGTGTTGGTCGTCGTCGTGGGCCTGCTTTTTCTTCCCCTCCTCTTGATGCTCCTTCCGCTGATCGCGCCGTTCGTGATCGTGTATTTTCTTTACCGTCAGATCATCCGTAGCCGCATCGGCAAGGTGACATTGAAGACACCGCATGTCGTCGTGGCCCCGGGCGAGGCGTGGCCGTTGGAACTGCACTTCACTCCACGACGTGACGTCGTGCTTGACAGCATCAGCGTCCGGTTTGTGGCACAGGAGCGCTGTGTTTCCGGAAGCGGCAAGAACAAATCGACGCACACACACGAGCTTTACGACAAGACGATCGTCATTGACGAAACGAGAGAGGTTCCCGCGGGCCACCCTCAGGAGATCCGAACTACGATCACACTTCCTACGACGTCGGCATTCAGTTTCGACGCTTCGGACAATCATCTGGAGTGGCATGCCGAAGTGAGAATCGCTTTACCGCGATACCCGGACTGGAAAGAGAAGGTGGAACTCCAGATGACGCCTGCGAAGTTCCTCGACAGGACATGGCCGAGTACGGTCCGCTCCGCTTCGGAGGAGGGCACGTCGGTTGCCGGCGAGCTACCGTCGGACACCGAACCGGCGGCCGTCGCTGAGGTGCCCACGGAGCCGATCGTCGCCCGAGGCGAAACCGGGGACTTGCGGCCACTCACCGATGCGTTGGAGGCGCTTTCTGGATTTGCCTACTTCGGAAGTGAACGGGACGCGATGATCGCCGGTAGATCGCAAGAGGCGTTCGCGTGTTCAGTCGTCGTTCAGCAGACGCACTCGACGTACGGTGACGTCGAGGACCCTCGGCTGGTCAACGGACGGACGATCATCGGCACAATCCCCGACACGCGACATGAAGTCCAGTTGCTCACCTTTGCAGGCGACAATGAACGGAACGACGCGCTGTCCAGTGGGGCCGTGTGGAACGGGATGATCCGGCTCGCCAAGTGGGACGGCCTGTACAACCGCGCGGTCCTGCATGAGGCCTGATCGGAACCGACGGATTCTCCTCAGACCTCCTGCCCGCTACGCAGGCGATCTTCGGACAGCGACGTCGGGGAGATCCGGGTCGCGGTCACAAGTCGCCCCGTGAGATTGCCTGATCAAGCAGGCGGTTCGATCGTGAATTGTAGCTGCGCGTACCCGTCGATCTCGAAATACTCGATACGAACCTCATGCTCACCCGCCTCCACGTCGACGGCGGCTTCGTCCAGCGTCACACCCAGAAAGTCGAGTGTGATTCCGTCTCTCTCCACGATGATGGCCCCGTCGTCTTTCAGGTCGGGGAGCCGATAAACCCCGGGTTCCAGCTCCACGCTCTGAGTAATCCGAAGGCCGGCGGTCGGCCGGATGGGCTCAGCGCGTAACTGGCCGGTGACCATAGACATTGAGACCATCGCCCACGGCCAGTTCTCCAACGATAGGATCCGACGTCTCCGAGGGCGTGACATGGGAACACCTACAACCGCAAACACCTCGCCCCGTCCGACGGCTGAACCACAAAAGCGCGCGACGGGCTCTCGTGCCGAGGATCGTACTCCCGATGGACCTTGGCGAGCATCGGATCCACCGCCCCCGAGCGCACGAGAACCAAAATACAGCCCCCGAAGCCGCCGCCGATCATACGCGCGCCCAGCACGCCGTTCGATGGTCTCACGATGTTCATCAGTTCCTCGATGGCGCCGCAAGAGACCTCGCAATCGTCCCTGAGTACAGCACCCCTCCTGCGGGGTGCTGTACTTAGAAACCGCCCTACAGCTATGCCCCGAAACCGCCGGGGATGCGCCTCTTGACTGTCCGAGTTGTTAGGTATATGTTAGGTTGTCGGCGGGGCGTCTCGAGCGGGGTCGAGTTTCGGGGCAAGGTCGTGGGCGAGCCGGAACGGATAACCGTAACGTTGACCGACGAGCAGCGTCGCCTGGTACGGGACAACCTGGGGCTGGTGGCGGTGCACCTACGCCGCAACGTCGCCGGCCTCCGCACGCCGCAACGCGGGCGGGAGTGGGAGGACTTGTTTCAGGAGGGCTGCTTGGGCCTGATCCGCGCCGCAACCGACTATCGCCCGGAGCGCGGAATCCCGTTCGCGGCCTTCGCCCTACCCAGGATTCACAACGCCGTCAGCCGGGCGCTGCAAACCAAATTCAGCACCATCTACACGCCGCCCCGACGCCGGGTGCGGCCGATCGACGGCTCGACCGCCATCCGCCGCGATGAAGAGGTGCGGACGCCCAAGGCCTTCGAGATGTCGTCCGACCTCGCGGACCGCGCGGCCCACCGCCGGGGCTCGGAGGCGGATTCGACGGCTCTCCAGACCATCGGTGAACGCCTGCGCGGGAAGTACGAACGCGCCGTCAGTGCCGCGGCGGAGGCGGTGTCGGGCCGAACCTCCACGCGCGGCGATCGGGAGCGATTGGTCCGCACCCTCGTGGACGACCGATTCCTCGTGCCTGACGAGGAGTCGCGTCGGCCTCTCCGCGGCATCGCCCGCGAGACACGATCCTCCTACGCCCGCGTGGCCGAATGCGACAAACAGTTATGTGAGGAGGTCCGCCGCACGCTCGAGGCCGACCCCGAGTTCCACGCCCTCCAGCGGCTCTCCAAGACCGATCCCGTCGGCGCCGACCTCTCCATCGACGAAAGCCTCGAACGGGAGCTCGCCGCCATCACGGCCGCGGAGTTCACCCGCCGCTTCGCCATCGCTTCGCGGGATGAACGCACCCAGATGTTGCAGGGCCTGTTGGAGCTGTCGCCCGGCGACCTCGACGAGATCGTCCGCACACGTGTTTCGACCCTGCCGACCGACGCCCGGGAGCGCCTCCTTCGCGGCCGCTAGCCGATCTGACCCGTAGGCGCGAGCTTACGGACACACCCCCACGGGTCCCGCGTACACTCGGAAACCCATGTCACCGGGCTTGCGCCCGGTGCTCTGACCGCCGCCGGCGCGGACAAACGGACGAACCCGTCCGTCCCACCTACGCTTGCGGTGACGACAGGACGGTCCTACACTTCCACGACGCTCGGCGCATGCGAGAATCGAGAGCGAATGTCGTGAGAAAAACCAGAATGTCCCCCTTGCCTTCCTTGCCTGTGGTCAGCCCTCTCTATGCGCCCGGAACCCATTCCGACCTGATCGCCCGCCACCCGCGCCACTTTGGAGGATAGGAGCAGCACCATGGCGTCAGATTTCGTAGCGAGCACGGGGAACGAAGTAGGGTTCGTAAAGCTAATCGACCCCCTAGGATTGCCGGGCGAACAAGGCGAGGTTTGGAGTGCCGAAGCCCCCGCACGGGGATCACCGGGGCGTAAGGTTCTCTTCGCGGTCAAGATCTCTCGCACCCCAATTCTCGGCGGGGATGATGAGAATTACAAGCGCTTCGCGAACGAATTCAACATCCTGGCAACGCTCGACCATCCGAACATCGTAAAGGCGTATACATTCGGGCTGCATGAGAAGGACGGTAAGAAGTTCCCATTCTACATCATGGAGTTCCTGGGAGACGATGTTGACCGATTGCAGGACGCCATCTCCGGACCTGATAAGGGTCACCGAACCGCGCTCTTGCTCCGGGCATTGCTGGACACCGCATCCGCGTTGCAGCACGCACACGGCAAAGGGCTCTTCCATCGCGACATTAAGGGATCCAACATCCTGATTTGCAAGGATCGCAGCGAAAATGCGCGCGTGAAGCTCATCGATTTTGGATTCGGTCCCTTATTGGGTGCTTCCGAACATCCCGCCGATCCAACGAAACGCGATGCTGGCCCCGTCAACGTCAGCTCCAGACGACCGCCTCAACCAGGCAAGACCCCCCAGCATGAGGACGTGTGGCAGCTCTGTTACCTGTTTCGTGACCTTCTCTCATCGACGAATAACCTCGCACCATCCGACTACCCAGCTGCATCGTTTCCGATCGACTATGAGGCGGATGCCCCGCGGCTCCACGACCTTCTTAAGGAATGGGCAAGGGACGACAACCTGGCTCCGTTTCTGATGGCCGAAAACACTGATGACTTCTATCACAGACTTAACGAGATAAGCCGCTTTTTCAATCCGAAGACGCTCCCGTCCAGCCTGAAAGGGGCCATTCGCTACTTCGGAATCGACGAACTCGCGATTGTGGGGGGTGTGACACCCGCGTTCGACGCAATGCGCATACCCCCTCGCCAGCTTGCTCGGTATACGGATCGGATCAAGAAACTAATCACAACAGAGGAATTCGGCGCACTGCGGTACACTCGCCAGTTGGGGTTCGCTCACCTCGTCTACCCGGGTGCACAGGGCACTCGGTTCGAACACGCGGTCGGCACCTACAACTTGGCTTGTCATTTCATTCTTCGTCTTGCCGGGCAAGCCGAGTTTCGCCGTGTCTGCCCGGACCCTCAGGATTTGACGGTGTTTTTGCTGGCAGTTCTGTTGCACGATGTCGGGCACTTTCCGTATGCGCATCAGATGGAGGAGTTCAAAGAGACTGATCTCCCGCCGGATTCCTGGAACCGTTTGAAGCCGCTTGCCAAAGGACACGTTCAACATGGTCGGGACCTAATTGAGAGAATCATGCGGCGAAACAGTAACGAGATGTCCAGCCTCTTCCGAATCGACGACGCCCAATTGCAAAACCTTGTTGACTTAGCCTGTCCCGCCCCTCCAGCGAACGCGCAAAAGCTTCGGGAGCCCTTCCAGTTTCTGTCTCAATTTCTTGACGGACCCATAGATTTGGACAAGCTTGATTATGTGGAACGAGATGCGCACCACTGCGGTGTTCCTTATGGGAACTACTTGGATATCGAGCGCATCATGGACACCTTACGGGTTGTATCCACGCCAAAGGTCAAATGTCCCAAGTGTGGACACGAGCGCGTCATGGACGCCTTGCGCGTTGAATCCACGCCAAGTGCGGCGGTTCCAACGATCGCCTTCGAGAAGCGAGGAATCGGTTCCCTCGAGCAGCTCGCGATTTCGAGACATCAAATGTACGCACACGTATATTGGCACCGTGCTGTTAGATCGGCAGTTGTTATGTTTAAGCACGCGGTATACGAAGTGCAACAGCTACTCGACCGTGGAGACGACATTACAAATGCCTTCTTTAGTGCCGGATCGGACGATCGCTTGTTGGCGTTGCTGACTGAGATGACTAAGAAGCTCGCGGATAGGCATAAGGGGACGGAGGCAGAAAACGCATGCAAATCAGTGGAGCGCCTTCTTTACGCCGTCTCCGGCCAGAGGCGTGAACTTTACAGGGCGGTGGTGGATCTTATCGGCGATGACAATGCTCGAGGGAAATATGGATATCACTACTCTACGCAGCGGGAGACCGCGAAGAGAATCTTCGACAAGCTACGCACAGATGGATTCATTGTCGAGACTGAGGGACTCGGTTCGGCTAACGTGCTGATTGATTGTCGAGTCGATAACCCGGCTAGGTTCGAAGAGATTCGAATCATCGACGAATCGGGCGAACTTACATCGCTGGGCGCTGAAGTTAGATCCGTTCGCGACTTAGGGGAGGATTTTCGCCTGCAAGCGTGCCGAGTCCGAGTGTTTGTCAACTTAGATGCGCTTCGGCCGGAGTACAGATCAAAGGATGGTAGAGCTAAAGTCGGGGAAGCGATTCGCAATACAGTCGAGCGAGGTTGATTCTGGGGGCACAGGGGGACATGCTGATTTTTCGAGCAGGTTTGTTGACGACGACTCGGTTTCGGTGCGCGCCACCTGTCTTCCATAATTCGTAATTCGTAATTCGTCAGTGCCCTTCGGCGCTCGCTCCGTGGTCGCCTTCCCACCGATCACCCGGCGTGTTCTTCCGATAGGTAGATCGCTTTGCGCTCAGTCCGCGCCTGGTGGCAGTACCGCGACAGTCATGGAGCGGGTGTCGTGCAAAAAGCGCCGGTACCAAACGAACCCGACTGGAACTCACGCAAAGGCTTGCCGCGAAAGGAGTTACAGGAAAATGCTCGCCGAAGAACGAACCCGATTCGAAGCCGAGCAAACGCCCGTGCTCGCGGCTGCGTGGCTTTGTGCGTCCGTGCCTTCGTTCTTCATTTGGCAATCGGCAATCGGCAATTGGCAATCCCTTCGAGGCTCCCTGCCTTCCGCGCAGTGCCAAAACGTGACACTCACAGAAAAACTGTACTCGCAGAACGAACTCATTTGACAGCGATGGCTCACAAAACGAAGCAGGAATGTTGCCGCTCGCGGCTCGGATTCTCCGCCACCCACGAGGGGTGGCGCTACCGAAAGTCCGCGCAGCGGCCCCTGCTTGTTAATCGTTGAACCGAAGGTGGGGGCTTATGCGCTCGATGGTCTTGGGCCCGATGCCGGGGACGGGCTCAAGATCGTCCGGGCGGCGAAAGACGGGGGATCGGTCGGCGTGGGCCTGTCGGTACTCGACGATCTTTCGGGCCGTGCCCTCGCCAATGTCCGGCAACGCCGTCAGTTCCCACCACGGGGCGGTGTTGGGGTCGATCGCGTTTACCGCGGGTGGAAGCGGTTCGCGCGGTTCCGCGGCGAACAGGATACGCAACGACACGGCCGCGAGGATCAGCCCGAGCACGACGATCGACGTTGCGACGGAGTCGTAGGCCCGCCCCGGCGTGGAGCGCAGGGTTTCTCTCGTTAACGGGTCATCCATCAACTCAACTCGACATCGTCAGATCGCCGATGGGAGCGGCATCGGCGGCCTGACCCCGCGCTTGCGCTGGGGTTCTGATCAAGAGACCACGGATTCGCCCGCGGTTTTTGGGGGCGTGCCGACCAGTTCGGAGCGCAGCGTCAACAACTGTCGGTACGCCTCCTTGGGGGCGAGGTCCGCACGAAGCAGCCCGCCGTGGGGGACCTCCTGTCGGCTGTGGTCGGCAAGGCTCTGCCACGAAACGGTTTCCACGAAGGGCTTGCTGAGGGCGACCTCGACGAATCTTCGCAACCACTCGGCCTGCACGTCTTCGTTCCAGGGTTGGTGCCAAGTGCCGCCGTCCAGGGTCGGCCCCTCGCCGCCCGTATCGCTTCGCGCCACGGTGGTGTCCGACGGCACCTGGACGCCCGTGATGTGCAGCGGCTTGCCGAGCTTGGCGAACAGGTCGAGCACCGACGAAATCTGGAACATGTCCCGCACGTACATTCCGTCGACCGCCGGCCCGAAGTTGAACTGCAATCCGAAGGCGTCGAACGTGACCCCGCTCTGCACGGCCATGTCGGCATAGAGCAGCGGCGGGATGGTGCGCTGGTTGCGGGCGTAGTATTCGCCCCACGGGGCCACCAACTCCAGGATCGCCGTCCCCCGCGGGCTAAGCTGCTTAGTCAGGGCCGCGGTCATCCGCGTCAATTCCATGAGCTGCTCGAAGCTGAAGGTGAAGCAGTTATTGGCGTGGATGCCGCTGATCACGGTCCAAGTCTGGATGTATTGCCCGTAGCGGTTAATGACCCGCCGCACGTGCTCGAAGGCCAGGTCGCGAATGGTGTCGAAGTCGTGCTCCCAGATGTACAACCAGTCGGGGACGTTCTTCTCACTGAAGGAGAGGAGCGGCGCCCCGCGGATCGGCACGGGCTGTTTGGCCAGCGACTCGACCCAGGCATCGAGCGGTTTCCAGTTGAAGTTCTGCTCGGTCGGTTCGATGTCCCGCCACACGACGGGTACGGTGGCAAAGTCGAAGGCCGACGCCAGACGTTTGCGGAACAATTCGGAGGGCTTGTCGAGATGGACCGCGCAGCCGAATACACGACGCTCTAAACCGCCCGACTGTGTCCGCCGACCCAGCAGCGCGGAGGCGTGATACCGACTCAACTCCTCACTCGCCTGGACGCCCAGGCTCAGCGACTCCTCGCCCAGCGCAGCCGCCTGGGCGGGTTGATCGGCCTGAAGCGCTTGGATCAGCAGCTCCCGCGCCTGGCTGACCCTGACCGCCAGTGCTTCCACCCCTTCGTAGTCCAGAAGCCCCCAATCCTCCAGCTTGTGATTGATCCGCATGAGCCGCCCGCGGGCGAGCTCCACCTGAAGGACGTAGGGTTGTTCGCGCTCGAGCACACGGATGGTCTCCAGCAGGATCGTGCCCGCGCCCGCGACATCCCACAACAACGCCAGTCCCGCCGGTCCGGCGGCGCGCTTCTTGCAGGTGATGAGGCCGTTCTTGTAGGAGATTTCAGCGCGTAGAGGTACATCGTCGCTGCCGACGACGTAGGCGCCGGACAGGTTGACTTTCTCGGCGGGCTGGCCGTTGTCGTAAACCGCGAACGATAGCATGGACGCCTGGTCGACGGAAAAACGCATAGTACAAATTAGAATGAGTCCGGGTCGCGTCCTCCAGACCCCATTATGGCGACCCGACGGTGCTCCGTCGAGCCGGGAAGGCGGGATTTTCCCCGTTGCCGATCTCGTACCCCCGGAACCCCGGTACTGCCCGGCTACGCCGAAATCCGCTATAACCCCCGCAAGTGAAAACGGGGGAGCGGAGGGCTCGCATGGCCGCGGAATCGCCCACGGTGGTCACGAAAACGCAGTTTGCCGGGTATCCCGTGCGCCGGGGCAAAGTGCGGGACGTGTACGACCTCGGCGACGAAATCCTCCTCGTGGCCACGGACCGCATCAGCGCTTACGACGTGGTCCTGCCCACGCCCATCCCCTCCAAGGGCGTTTTACTGACCCGGATTTCTCGGTTCTGGTTCGGCTTCTTCGACCACGAGACGCCGCACCACCTGATTGAGGTCGTCGAGGAGCGCGCTCCGCGCGGTTTGGAGGCCCATCTCCACGAGCTTCGCGGTCGGACCATGCGCTGCAAGAAAACGAAGGTCGTGCCGATCGAATGCGTGGTCCGCGGGTACTTGGCCGGTTCGGGCTGGAACGACTACCGCAAGACGGGCGGCGTGTGCGGGGTCAAACTCCCGACGGGGCTGCGGCAGTGCGATCGACTCCCCGAACCGATCTTCACGCCGGCGACAAAAGAGGAGTCGGGCCACGATGAGAACATCTCCTTCGAGAAGGCATGTGGGCTGGTCGGCGAGGCCTGCATGACGCTCCTGCGCGATCGCAGCATCAGCCTCTATCGCCGCGCGGCCGAGTATGCCCGAGGCAAGGGGATCATCATCGCCGATACGAAGTTCGAGTGGGGCTTCCGCGAGGGGGAATACCTGCTGATCGACGAGGTGCTGACGCCGGATTCGTCGCGCTTCTGGCCTGCGGACGCCTACGAGCCGGGCCGCGATCAAGACAGCTTCGACAAACAGTACGTCCGCAACTACCTCACCACGCTCGTCGAGGCCGGCGCATGGAACAAGACCCCGCCCGGCCCGGAGCTTCCTCCCGATGTGGTCGCCAACACCGCGGCCAAGTACCGCGAGGCGGTCGACCGGCTGACATCCTGAGGACTCAGTTTGGGTCTGGCCAACGTGGACGGAGCGACATGTTTTCAGTTTGAGCCCGGTTCACATTCGGCTTGTCTGAGCCTGTAGGGCATGATACACTAAAGCAATGGACTACTGCCAACGAATCAGGTGTTGCAGTCCGGCGAGTTGGGCGCTACCATAGCAGTCGGTCCAGTCCCGTTCGTTTGGAGGATTAGCGCATGTTCAGTTCAAGCGTACTTTTGGGTGTTTGTGCGGTGCTCGCGTCGCTGGGTGACAAACCTGCGGCGGCAAAGTCGCGTCCGAGTCTGGTACCCTCGCTCCGCGAGGCCGACCGCGTCGTCGAGCGCGCCAAGTTGCCGCCGGAGGCTTTCCTCGACGGTTCTGGGAACTTAGACGCGAGTGGCGGGACCCGCCGCACCGCCGGCAACGCAGCGGTGGGAGGTGCCGTCAAGCGTAAAGAGGAAGTCACCGACGGGTTAAAGCATAGTGCGCTCATGGCCGAGCCACACAATCACTCCATCACGGTTACCGCAATCAACGATCTCGACGGTGGTGCGGGTATGGTCATCGGTTCTTGGGAACGCGATGCCAAAGGCATGACGTTCTACAACGCCCAAGAGCGCGAACAGCTTGCGGGCTGGGCGCGACGCCTGAGCGAGGATGAGGCGCAGTATCGCAGCCATGTCGAAACATGGAACAAGTGCGTGGCGACCAATAACCGTGACAACTGTTGCGTGGCGACTGACTACTACGGCCGCTGTGGTCAGTACCTCCGCGCTGACCCGGCCCGTGACCGTAACTTGGAAATCGAACGTCTCGCCGCGGATCGCGATGTCGCGTTACGCCCAATCAACGAAGCGGCCCGCGGGCGGGCTGAGCGGTACAGCCGCGTCCGCTTCGAGTTGCGTTGCGCGCCTGAGCTGGCTGCGAGACTCGACCGCGTCGCAATTCTTCGCAAGAGCCGCGTGTCAATCGTTTTACAGGTGGAGGACGTGGACCTCGGACTCGCTGCACCCGATATTCCTGTACCGGCCGTGATTACCCTGATTCGCGGGCAGTTAATCGACGTGGATCCGCAATCATTGTTGAAGGTCAAGGACGCTTCCACGAAAAATCCTGACGAATAAGACGGGGTCCGGTTCGCTTGCACTCTCCCCGGCTCGTGGAGCAGACGCTGCGTCATTATTCGGCGTTGAAAAATAAAGGGCTACTGTCATGCTTTACGGACTAGCTCGCTAGAGGCATCAACCTTTCCGCCCACACGCGGGCTGCAAACGACAGCGGCGGGCGATTGGGCTTCGTGCAAGCATCGTTTCGTTTGCCAACATGAAGGTGGGGGACGGACCGTACCGATGATCCGAAAAGGTTCCGACGCCGAAAGTGGCGAACCGAACGACGAGGTGGTATACTTTTATCGGGTGTGGGCGTAGGGTTCCGGTGCGGGGTGATATCGGGTCCGCCAGCTCAGGAGGAGCGGCGGACGAGTAACAGTGGAGGATGTACGGCGATGAGACGACGGATGTTTCTGGCGTTGACGTGTTTGGTGCTGGGTTACTCGACCTATGCGTTGGGGCAGCAGCCTCCGCAGGCGGCGGATGACGCCGACCAGCCGAAGGCGACGATTTCAGAGGCGACCATTCCAGGTCCGGGTTCCTCGCGGGCCGTGGAGACGTTGCTGCGCAAGCGCGTCGACGCCATCGACTGGAGGGACAAACCCTTCGAAGACGTGCTCGCTTGGCTGCGCGACAACGGCGAAGGCCGCGTCAACATCCTGCCCAAATGGGGCCAGCTCGGCGTCGAGAACGTCAAGGGCGATTCCCTGATCACCCTTCAACTCAACAACACCACGGTGGCCGACGTGCTCAACGAGACGCTTGACCAGCTTTCCGAGAAAGACACAGAAAGCCAGCTCCGCTATCGCGGCATCGGCAACAAGTTGACCATTTCCACTCGGCAGGACTTTGAGCGCAGGTTGTACGTACGGATCTATGATGCAACGGATATCCTCTTCAGGGTGCCCGATTTCGGACGAAACGCGCCGGTCATCGACCTGCAGAAGAGCAGTCAAGGCGGCGGCGCCGGTGGGGGCGGGGGCAGCGGGCAATCGGTGTTCGGCGGGGCGGGCGGCGGTGCAAGCGGCAGTCAAGAGTCGGGGTCCGGTCAGCAGGCGGAACAGGAAAACGAAACGCGTCTGAAGAAGCTCAAGGATCTAATCCAGGCGACTATCGCTCGGGAAAGCTGGGATCTCACGGGCACTCAAGGGGCGGCGACGCCCGGAGCAGCGACCGGGCGGGGGCGCATCGAGATTTTCAATTCAACCCTGGTGATTAGCAACACCATCGAGGTGCACGAGATGATCGCGGGGGCTTTTTCCTTCGGCGATTAAGCAGCACGGAGCGGGACGAAAACCTCAGGATCGATCGGGTTGCAGCGCGGCGCGGACGGCGTCGGCGCTGACCCGCTCGATCCTGATCGTTTTGAGGGGCGACGTGTGTCCTGCGACCACGACCACGTCGCGCCGGCGAACCGAGAGGAGCTTGGCGAGGAAGGCGGCGAGCGCGGCGTTGGCCTTTCCTTTTTCAGGCGCCGCAGCCACGGCGATACGGGCCCGACCCTCCCATTCGCCCAAGCATCGCGTCCTGGAAGCCCCCGGCACGACCTTGACGGGCAGCAAGACGGCCTCCCCCACAAGCGTCAGTTGGAGCACGTCGATATTCTACGGAATCTGGAGTAAACATCACGACGAGCAAACCGGGGGTCGATAAGTCAGGATGCATCCCGTTTGGGGTGGCGAAAATACCCACGGGATGTCATTCTGAGCGGAGCGTGTCACCCTGAGCGCAGCGAAGGGTCTCGTCGCCGAACGGAGATGCTTCGCTGCGCTCAGCATGACAATTGTTCCGCTCAGAATGACGCGAAACGATCACCCCCGCCATCCTTAATGGGATGCACCCGAGGAGTCAGACCGATGGCCAGACAGTATGAGATTGGGGTCATCGGCGCGGGCAACGCCGCGGAAGGGATCGTCCACGGCATCCTCCGCAACACCATTCTTTTCGCCGACCGCGTGATTGCCTCGGACCCTTCGGAGGCGCGGCGCAAGCTCTTCGCCGATCGGTTCCACGTCGCGGTCACCGCAGACAACCGCGAGATCGCGGCCAACAGCGACATCCTGATCTTCGCCGTCAAACCGCAGCAGTATATCGAGATGTGTCGTGGGATCGCGGAGCTCATCCGCGATGATCACCTGGTCGTCTCCATCATGGCCGGCGTCTCGACCCGCTCGATCGAGGCCCTTTTCCCGGGCCGCTCGACCCGCGTCGTTCGGGCGATGCCGAATCTGCCCATTCACGTGGGGGCGGGCATGGCCGGCGTGTGTAAGGGACAATACGCCCAGCCGGTCGATCTCCTTCGCGCGCAGCGGATTTTCGACGCCGGCGGTCGCTCGATCGTGATGGAGGATGAGTCGCAGATGGACGCGGTGACGGCGGTCTCGGGCACGGGACCGGCGTACTTTTACTATTTCGTCGAGGCGGTGATTGCCGCGGCACAACGCGCCGGTCTTTCTCGGCAACAGGCCGACATCCTGGCGAAGCAATCCTGCCTCGGCGCGGCCCGGATGATGCTCGAATCGGGCGAACCGCCGGACGTGCTCCGGGCCAAAGTGACCTCGCCCGGCGGAACCACCCAGGCCGCGGTCGAGTCGATGACCCAGAACGCGGTTTTCGAGCACATTTGCGCTGCCGTGCTTGCCGCCTGGAAACGAAGCCAGGAGTTGGGCCGATAACGAAGTCCGAAGTTCAAAGACCCAAGAGCAAAATGGTGCGTTTTGGCCCAATCGTTCTTCGATCTTTGAACTTCGATCTGTGATCTTCATCGTCGGCCGGTCGCTTGCGCTCCCGGTTCGGATAGAATCCATTTCGCGTGACCTACTATGCTGGACCCACGCAGGTCCGGGAGCGATTGAGTGGTTCGAGGAAATCGACCGCAGGATCGGAGTACCCGTCGTTGGGTGCGTGCGGTGGGGGTCGGAGGGTCGTGCCTGTCGATGCTGTTGGTCGCAAGCTGCGCGACGGGCCGCGGAGCACGTGACGGGAGCGCGGTTGGACGATCCGCGACGCTCGCCCCCGGCGTAGACGCGACCCGCGCTCTTGTTCCCTTGGGGCGAGTCGAGCCGACGGTCGAGCGTCCGAAGAAGCCCGAAGCGATCGCCGCCTTGTCCGAGCGGGCCGCGAAGCAGATCGCCGCCGCCCGCCGCCTGATCGACGATCAACGGTACACCGAGGCGTCGCTCGAACTGGAGCGTGCGCTCCGTTACGACCCGAATCACTTTGACATCCATCGCGCCTTGGCCCTCCTGCACTGGGAGGCGGGCAACGTGGAACGGGCGAAGACGGCGGCCACACGGGCGATCGAGGGCAATCCCGACTGCGCCGCGGCCCATTACATCCTGGGTCGGTGCCAGGCCTTAGCCGGCGATCGCGCCGCGGCCCACACCGAATATCGGACCGCGCTCTTGTGCAGCGACTTCGACCAGGAGGCGGAAACCGCGGCCTTGTGTCATTACTATCTCGCGGACGCGCTCGCCGCGGAAAGTTATCTGCAAGCGGCGCTGGGCGAGTATGACGCCTTTGAGAAGCTCGCCGTCTCCTTGAAGTCTTCCGCGGCGCGGGGGGAACTGGTGACGTTGCTCCGATCGACGCGGGGGTCGGCGGGCGAGGAGCGTTCCAGGGTTCTGGAAAAGCTGGGGCGCTTCGGCGAGGCCGCCTCGGCCCTCGCCCCGATCGTCGCCGCGTCTCCGCAGGATACCGCCCACGGCGCGCGGTACGCTAAACTCCTTGCCGCGGCCGGGCACGTCGAGGAGGCCCTCGCGGCGGCACGAGCGATTCCCTCCGACGATCCGGAGATCATCACCCTCCTGCTCGACCTGCACGAGCGGGCGGGTCACCCGGAACGGATCGTCGAGGACCTCAAGGCCAAACTCGCGGCCCGACCCGACGATCCGCGCCTGGTGCTCAACCTCGTCGACGCCCTGACGCGGTTGCGACGATTCGGCGACGCGCGAGGAGAGCTGGAAGACTTCCTGGCTCGCAACGCCGACGCCCCCGACGTGCGTTTGCGACTGATTGAGGTTCTCTCGTCGGAGGGCGCCTGGAGCGAGACGCTTGAGGCCTGCGCCGAGGGAATCCGACGCGGGCCGGATCGCGCCGCCGATTTCGAAGCCCGAATCGCGGCGTTGGCTGCGGACCCGAGAGCCGCCAAGAAATCCAACGACCTTCTCCAACCCGGCGAGAAGGACGACTTCGCCCTGCTCTATCTTCGCGGCCTGCTGGCGACCGCGGTCGGGCAGGCGGACCGCGCCGAGGCGCTCCTGCGCCGCGCCGTCGACGCCGACGCGAGGTTCGTCCCGGCACGCGTGGCGTTGGCGGAAATCTACCTCAAGAGCGATCGGTACGATGAGGCCCTGACCGTTGCCGCCCGAGCCGATGCAGACCGCCCCGAAGACGCAAGACTGGAGCGGGTGCTGGGACAGGTGTATGACCGGCTGGACGATATCGAGAACGCAGAGTTGCATAATCGCGCCGCCAGCCAACTGGACCGGGCGGACACCGAGTCGATGCTGGCGCTGGTCCAGTTGTACCGGCGGTCCGACCGCGGACTGCAAGCCCAGCGGCAGCTTCGCGTGCTGCTCGAGAAGGAGCCGGGACACGAGCTCGCCCGCGAACTACTCGCCTTGACCTACTTCAAGGACGGTAAGCCGGACGTCGCCTTTCAGGAGATTGAGGAGCTCCGCCGCCGCTCGACTTCGCCGACGACGATCGCCCGCTGTCGAACGCTCCTCGAACCGGCGCTTCGCCGCGATCCGGCAGCCGGTCGGGAGGTTCTGCTGGAGGCCATGAAGGAAGGGCGACCGGACGCGGCCACCTGGATCGCCGTGGCCGAGACGTACGGCGACGGCGAGCCGGACAAAGCGCACGAGGCCTACCTCAACGCTCTTGCGGTCGATCCGGATAATGAGGACGCCGCCATCGGCGCCGCCCGCACCGCTCAACGCCTGCTTGTCTTTGAGGAGGCCGCTCAGCGCCTGCAACGACTCCTGCAGCGGCGACCGAACCGTCACGAATGGCGCCTGGCCCTCATCGATCTGTGCGCGATCATTCAGGATTACGACGCCGCTCTGGACCTGGCCCGCACGCAGGAGGCCCGCGGCGACCTGCCCTCCGCTCGCCGTAAGGACTATCGCCGGGCGGTCATTGAGACGCTGCACGACGCCGATCGCTCCGAGGAGGCGATCGCGCAGCTCAAAGCCTGGGCCGACGCCGAATCCGACGAGCGCGAGTGGACCCTGCGCCTCGCTGCTGAGTACCGTGCATCGAAGCAGGCGGCGCTGGCTGTCCCGCTCTATGAGCGAGTTTATCAAGCCGACCGCAAGGATCAGGACGCCCGCGACAGTTTAATCGTTTCGCTCGCTCTTGCCGCCCGACACGACCGCGCCGCGCAGTACCTCCTCGAATGGTTGGATGACGATCCCGACAACGACCAGGTTTTGCGGACGCTGTGCATGGTCCTCGCCGATGCGAAGCGATTCGACGATGCCCTTGAGCTGGCACGGACACACTTGCTGCGGACGAGGTACCGTGAACAGTTTCAGAACGTCGTCCTCGACGTGCTCAATCGGTCGAAACGCGATGAGGAGTGCATTGACTTGATCCAAACGTTGATGGACGAGGTGATGACCATCCTGCGAGCGCTGCCGGAAGGCGGAAGGCGTCGCGCAGTGGAGCGGCCGCGAGATGAGCAGATTGTGAACCGACCCAACGAGCCGGCGACGCTCGAAGCGCTGAGCGAGCGGCTCAACGAACTGCGAAGGGATTTAATCGCCGAACTCCTGACGACCAAGCGTTATCGAGAGGCCGAACAACAGCTTTCGACCTGGCTCGAGGCCTCCACCGATCCGCCCACCCGAGTCCGTTACCTGCTGGCCCTTGCCGAGTGCCAACGGTCACAGGGCAACGAGCAGCAGGCGGGCGCCGCTCTGGAGCGTGCCCTGGTCCTGCTACCGACGGACATGACCCTGAACAACGACATGGCCTACCTGTGGATCGACCAGGGCGTGCGTCTGGTCGAGGCCGAGAAGCTCATCCGCTACTCCGTCGGACGCGCCCCGCGGCAGGCCGCCTATCTCGACACCTACGGCTGGCTGCTGTACAAGAAGGGGCAGTTCGTCGAGGCCAAGAAGTGGTTATCGCGGGCCAACCACGCTCGCGACGGGAAAGACCCGGTGATTCACGATCACCTCGGCGATACCTGCTGGCGGCTGGGGCAACCGGCGGAGGCGATCGAGCACTGGTCGACCGCGATCCGGCTGTCCGCCGAGCGCGACGCGGATCGACGGATCAACGACGATGAGCGCCGGGTTCGGATGACGACGCCGAAGAAGATCGAGGATGGGAGCGCCGGTCGCGAACCGTCCGTCGCCCCGTTGGCCGCTCCGGCGTCCCCGTCCGAATCCGGCTCGCACGAGGGAACCTAAGCGCAGGGTGTTGCTTGATGCACGCGTCGCTGTATTAAGTTGCCCTGTGCCTATTCGATGAAACCGATACGAGATGCTTGAACTGAACAGAATATATCACGCAGACGCCTTCGATAAGTTTCGAGACATTGATGATGGATCGATCGATCTTGTCGTCTGCGACGGTCCATACGGGGTTACTCCCAATGACTGGGACAAAATCAGCAACATTCAAGAATTCAATCTACGGCTTATCCAAATCTTCTCCGCGAAGCTCAAGAACGGAGGATCGCTCTACCTCTTCGGCAAGCCCGACTGTGTTGACTTTATCGACTACCGACCATTCCTAGAACTCCGGGCAAGAATCGTTTGGTATCAGCCGAGTCGCCTTGCGCAGGGAAGACTTAACTATACAAACAACTATGATGCCATTTGTTATTTCGTTAAGGGGACCAAGCCGGTCACTTTCAACCTTGATGCCATTCGTGTGGCACAACTTGTTGAGCTAGAGCACCGCCTTCGTTGTGAGCGTGTTCCTTCTGTTGTCAATGGGAAATACGGCAAGACGAAATTCAATGAGCGCGGAAAGAATCCAGGGGATGTATGGGGTGACATTAAGCAACTTACATACAGATCGCGGGAACTTGTCGCCCGAGGGGCGCTAAATACCATTCAGAAGCCGGAGAGTCTTATTGAGAGATTGGTCAAGGCAAGCTCCTGTGAGGGAGACGTGGTGCTTGATCCGTTTGCGGGAGTTGGCACATGCCCCGTCGTGTGCAAGAAACTACGAAGGAACTTCATCGGGATAGAATGCAACGAGGACTTTGTCGACGTCGCCAAACGGCGACTCCGCGAAATCGAATGCGAACTGGCAGAGAGCCTTTTCTGAGCCGTGGCAAGGGAAATCTACCGCAAAATCGTTGAGTTTGTGCTGAGAGCAGCCGAATTGGCACGATCGGTCGGCATTACGAATCTGCTTCAGCCGGGTCTGGTTAAGGAGATGATTATTGCCGACATTCTTGGACATGAGTTGATCCACTCCAAACGCGACGCGGACGCTCACGCGCCGGGTGATCCCAGTAAGAAGTACGAGTATTTATCTTGTAAGGAGGGCGGAAGCGGACAAGTCGACCGGATGTTCAAACAGCCAAACGACAAGCGAGCGGAATCACTGATCAGAATTACAAGAAATGAGAAGGTCTATTTTGCGGTGTTCTACGAACAGAATCAGACCAAGTGCAAGGTGATCTACGAACTCGATCCGGAAATTATGCTTGTGGAAGCAGAGCGCCAATTGGACAGGAGCCGCAATGCGATCTCTCACGTCGGGTTCTCGGAAGACTGGGCACGACTTAACGGGTGCGTAGTTTATCAAGACAAGCATTAGCAAGGTGGTGAATTGAAACGCACTTTACGATCTACAATTGAGGTGGGAAACATCGTACCTGTCTGGGAGTAAGACTGTGTCGGGACATTCGAAGTGGTCTACGATCAAGCATAAGAAGGCCGCCCTGGACTCCAAGCGGGGCAAGGCCTGGAGCAAGCACGCCCGCGCCATCACCATGACCGCCAAGATGGGCGGCGGCAACCCCAACGATAATCCCCGCCTGCGCCTCGCCATCGACAAGGCCAAAGCCGACAACATGCCCAAGGACACCATCGAAAAGGCGATCAAGAAGGGCACGGGCGAACTGGAAGGCGAAACGTACGAGGACGTGCTCTACGAAGGCTACGGCCCGGCGGGCATCGCGGTAATGTGTCGGGCGATGACGGATAATCGCAACCGCACGAGCGGCGAAATCAGAAAGATTTTCGAGCGCTCCGGCGGCAGCCTGGGCGGTCCCAACTGCGTCGCGTTCCAGTTCACCTCCAAGGGGGTCATCGTCGTCGCCCGCGAAAGCGTGAGCGAGGACCGGATGATGGAGATCGCCCTCGACGCCGGGGCGGACGATGTCAGTTCGTCGGAGCACATCCACGAGATCACTTGCCGGCCCGAAGTCTTTCTTGACGTCAAGCAACGGATTGAGCAGGCGGGCGTGGCCGTGCAGTCCGCAGACATCGCCATGCTGGCGGGCAGCACGATCTCGCTGGACCTCACCGCGGCCCGCAAGGTCAAACGGCTGATCGACGCCCTCGAGGAGCAAGACGACGTGGACGCGGTCTACTCCAACTCCGACATTCCCGACGACGTAGTGGCGGCGCTGTCGAAAGAATAAGACCGATGTCGCGGGCACGTATAGCATGGAGCCCAGACGTAGGGTCCGCTTTGCGGACCGCTCTCAGGTTAACCATCGAACGAATGGTCCGCACAGCGGACCCTACCCCGGCTGATGCCAAAATCCGTGGCCAGACCCCGTCCGGAAAGAGGACAAGGTGGGGAGTTGTACAACGCCACCCCATCTGCTAGATTGCCGGGCTCTGGAAAAGGTTGAAAGATCGGGGGCGAGTCGGGAGGATCCGGGTCGCCTACCTGCGGGATGAGACAGTATGCACTACCCCCACCGCATCAGCAAGATCAAACGAGCGCGGAAGCAGGGCTTTCGCGCGCGCATGAGGACCCATAGCGGTCGAAAACTCCTCAGCCGCAAGCGTCGTCACGGCTTCCACAAGATCAGCGTGTGCTAGGTGGAGGTCGGGGGCGCCTTGGGGCGGGGAGATCAACCGCGCTGGGTCTGCGCCGAACTCTTGGGTAGAATGTCTCTGGATCGTCGCCGACGCGGAAGACGCGAGGTGTCTCGCGTCCGCGGTGACGAGCGGTTCTTACGCGCCTTCCGTCGGCTCCTCGCGGTTCCGATCGTCGGTGCAGGTGTTCCGCGCGACCCTTGGACGTGCGGTCGGCTTCTTGCCGGGTAAAGTGGACGACTTATGGTAGATCAGAATCTCATTTCCGAGCTGGACTCGGCGGGCGGCGGACTGGACGCGGAAATAGCGGCACTTTTCGGCAACGCCGAGAACGCCACCCTTGTCGAAAAGATCATCGGCGAGAACGAGGAAGAATACAAACCGGGTACGATCCTCAAAGGAATCGTGGTCGGGCGCGCGGGCGACGACATCGTCGTGGACGTGGGCCTCAAGAGCGAGGGGCTGATCCCGGCCGAGGAGTGGGACGACAGCGGGTCGGTGGAGCCCGGCGACGAGGTGCAGGTCTGGCTGGAGACCGTCGAGTCGGACAGCGGGCACATCATCATCTCCAAGCGCAAGGCCGACCGCATCCTCAACTGGCAACGAATCCTCGCCTCCAAGAAGGAAGGCGACTCGGTTGAGGGCCGCGTGATGCGCAAGATCAAGGGCGGGCTGCTCGTGGACATCGGGTACCCCGTGTTCCTCCCCGCGTCGCAGGTGGACATCCGCCGTCCGGGTGACATCGGCGAGTTCATCGGCAAGACGGTTCAGGCCAAGATTCTCAAGATCGACACCGAGCGGCGGAACATCGTCATCTCCCGGCGGAAGATGATCGAGGAGGCCCGCTCGACGGCCAAGGAAACCCTGATGAGCACCTTGGAGGTCGGGCAGATCCGTAAGGGCATGGTCAAGAACATCGCCGACTTCGGGGCGTTCGTGGACCTGGGAGGCATCGACGGCCTGCTCCATATCACGGACATGAGTTGGGACCGTATCGGACATCCCTCGGAGATTTTGAGGATCGACGAAGAGATCGAGGTCAAGGTCCTCAACGTCGACCGCGGCAAGGAAAAGATCGCCCTGGGCCTCAAACAATTGAAGGTCAACCCGTGGGAAGAAGTCGAGCAACGTTACCCGGTGGGCAACCGTCTCAAGGGCGAAGTGGTCAACATCATGAACTACGGGGCCTTCGTGAAGATCGAGCCGGGCGTGGAGGGGTTGGTCCACATCAGCGAAATGAGCTGGACGCGGCGGATCAACCACCCCTCGGAGATGCTCACCGTCGGCGACGTGATCGACGTCATCGTCCTGGAGATCAACAAGGGCAAGCAGGAGATTTCGCTGGGGATCAAGCAGACCCTGGAAAATCCTTGGACGCACGTGGCCGAGAAGTATCCGCCCAACACCCGCATTCAGGGAAAGGTCCGCAACCTCACCAATTATGGGGCGTTCGTGGAGATCGAAGAGGGCATCGACGGGCTGCTGCACGTCTCGGACATGAGTTGGACGAAGAAAATCGGGCACCCGTCCGAAGTCGTGAAGAAAAACGATGCGATCGAATGCGTGGTTTTGAAGGTGGAAGAGGCGAAGCAGCGCATCGCCTTGGGGCTCAAGCAGTTGCATGAGGATCCGTGGGCGAGGGCGGTCCCGGAAAACTACATTCCCGGCCAGATTGTCGAGGGCACGGTCACTAAAATCACCAATTTCGGCGTTTTCGTGGAACTGGAAGAGGACCTCGAAGGGCTATTGCACGTCAGCGAATTGGCCGATCATAAGGTTGAAGACCCCCACGCCGAGGTCAAGATCGGCGACAAGCTGTTGGTGAAAATCCTTCGGGTGGACCCGACCGAACGGAAAATCGGGCTATCCAAGAAACGGGCCGAGTGGTCCGCCGAACAAGACGCGGAATCCGGCGTATCAGGTACGCCCAAGGTCCGACGCGGCGGGCTTCATGCTTCCGCCGGGGAATCCTGGGACGCGACGCGATCGGGGGCGGAGTCCGGCGACAGACCAGCCGATGATTGACCCGGATGAGGCGTCGGGCTGTCTCCGCTCGCGTGAAGGACTTGGGTGGAGGGTGGAACCATCGCTGTCGATACCGGCCTACAAGTTTACCTCCGTCAGATCAACGACGCCCCGCTTCTTTCCGCGGAGGAGGAGAAGCGCCTAGCCTCCATTGTCCGCAACGGGCAGCGGATGGCCGACCGGTTCGCACACGGTGAGGTCTCGCTCACGGAACGCGAGCAGGCCGAATCCGATGCCGGCGTCGCCCGCGAGACGATGGTCAAGTCCAACCTCCGTCTCGTCGTCAACATCGCCAAAAAGTACGCCAAACGCGGCGTTCCGCTCAACGACCTCATCAACGAAGGCAACCTGGGTCTGATTCGCGCCGTCGAAGGGTTTGATCCCGACCAGAACACGCGCTTCAGCACCTACGCCTCGTGGTGGATCAAACAGTCGATCAAGCGAAGCCTGATTAACAGCGACAAGCCGATTCACATCCCGGCCTACATGGTGGAGATGATCTCGCGCTTCCGCGAGGCCCGCGAGCAGTTCCTGGAGACGGAGGGCCGCCCGCCGACCACCGCGGAATTGGCCGAACGGCTCGAGATGACGGTCAGCAAGCTCAACCATATCCACAGCGCCGTCAAGGCCGTCTCCACCCCGACCAACGACGCCGACGGGGCCAACGGTCAGAGCCTCACCGAAGGCATCGCCGATTCCAGGACGCCCTTGCCGGAAGATGCGATGTTCAACGAATCCGAGGCCGCCAAGATCGTGGACCTGCTCAGCGACCTGGATGAACGGGAGTCGAAGATTCTGCGGATGCGCTACGGCCTGGACGGCTCCGAACCTATGACCCTCAAGGAGATCGGCGTCGCCATCCATCTGACCCGCGAGCGCGTCCGACAGATCGAGTGCGAGGCACTCGCCAAGATCAAAGAGCACATCATTGACGAATAGGCGGACGGCATGTGTGCCGCTGATATCTCCGTAGTGGGGGACCGAACACCGGAGCCCCACCGCACTGCTCCCAGAGTAATGCCACAGATCGTGTCGACAGTGCCGTCCCGCCCGTAACCGACCGGCAGGAATGCCCGGCTTGCATTCCCACCGACTCCGCTGTAACCTGCAAGGACGGTTGTCAAGCGCCCGACCGGCGGCTTCATTTCGGTTGGGTGTGGCCTAAGAAAAGAGGACGACGAGGTCATTGTATGAACAGAAGCAAGGCTATTCGATGGGGGATGGCGGCGGTGGCGGCCGGCTGTGTGGGATCCGGCTGCGTGAGCGCGGGGCGGAATGAGACGCGCGCCATGAGCCCCGCCGGGCGCGAGCTGCTCGTCGAACTACTGGCGTTAGACCTCTCGTCGTGCGGCCGCTGCAAGGGCACCGACCGGAGTATCGAGGCCGTCGTGCGCGACCTACGCCCGATCTTTGCGCGGGCCGGCGTGGATTTGCGGTTTCGCAAGACCGTTGTCCGCACCGCGGAGCAGGCGGTGACGCTGCGCTTTCAATCGTCTCCAACGGTCCGCATCAACGGCCGCGACGTTCCGATCGAGCTGCGCGAATCGCCTTGCGGCGACTGTTCCAGGCTTGTCGCCGGCAGCCCGTGCGCCGTCGATTGCCGTGTTTGGGCGTGGCAAGGCCGGGAGTACACTGACGCCCCGAAAGGGTTGATCGTCGATGCGATCTTGCGCGGCTACCCAAGCGCATTCCAAAAACCGCCCCCGCAGACCGAACGCTTTGAACTTCCGGAAAATCTGAAACGATTCTTCGCGGCGCGTTCGTAGGGTGGAGAAGGGGTCGGGATTCTTTGTTTGTTCATTGGCCGGGTGGGCTTTGGCGGGCGACCGCCCAAGGCCACCCGGCCGTAGCAACCTGGGCGCCCCACTTGTAGCTCCGACGGAGCGGGGTTAGAATCACGCCCGGTCAGACAACATTTCCTCTGACCCGTCAACACGGGAGGCGCGGACGGGTCTGAAGGATTGGTTCGACCGTCAAGTAGGGTTGAACGAACCGATCGGTTGCGACACGACGTCGCTGCGCGAGCGGTTTTACCCGCCGCCAGGAGACTCGGAGATCGCATAAGGGAGACCGGCGAATGACGGCGGCATTGCGGTCTGTGTCGATTTCGCGGCGTCGCCGGCCGCCCGTGGCGATCCTGTCGCTCATCGTGCCGGCTGTGCTGATCGGCGGCGCGTGGTTTTACTACGACCAGGAGCAGTCGATCCGGATGGAGGTCGAAAAACAGCTCACCTCGATCGCTCGGCTGAAGATGGACCAAATTGTGGCTTGGCGGGAAGAACGACTGGCGGATGCCGCCGTGCTGACCGAGAGCCCGTTTCTTGCCCAAGCCGTGGCGCGATTCATGGGCGATCCGCGTTCCGAGGTTGCGAAGGAGCTGCGCCGCCGCTTCCGCAGTCTCCAGAATCACTATCATTACACCGACATCCTGCTGGTCGACCCGGAAGGGCGGGTGCGCCTGGGCCTGACCGAGAACTCGGATGGGCATCGGGCAGACACGGCGTTCCTGACCGCCGCCCTGCGCGAC
>JAZDHF010000101.1:0-2848 GCA_043806315.1 Planctomycetota bacterium
GAGAAAATCGAAGCTAATCCGTTCCGCAGTCTGTTCCACGATTCACGACCTCCTTGCTCGAGTTAACTGTCGTTACAACAGTAACTTAACTCGCAAGGAGGTCGTAAAACAGGGGCGCTTCTGAATAATTCGGGTTAAGGCTCGCGCCGTGGGCTAGCCCCTTTCGTCCCTCCGGGACTTATCGGTGTGCAGACGTCGAACGCCGAAACGACCCGACACGGTCAACCCCGTACGGTCAACCCCGTAGGGGTGGACGGATGTAGCCCACGGGCGCGAGCCGTGGGAATAGGTCGCGAGGCGATGGCCGAAGCCCCATCGGGGCGACACTCATGGCACACACGTACACAAAGCTTACCTGTCATTGCATCTTCTCCACGAAGGGCCGAGCGCGGTTGATAACGCCGGACATCCGCGAACGGTTGTACGCCTGCATCGGCGGCATCCCGCGCGAACACGGCTCAACATGGCTTCGAGCCGGCGGCACGGAGGATCACGTCCACCTTCTCATCGAACTTGCCGCCACCCTGCCGGTCGCAGACGCCATGCGCATCATCAAGGCCAACTCCTCAAAATGGATCCGTGAGACCTTCCCCACGCACAGGGTTTTCGCCTGGCAAACCGGGTATGCCGCGTTCACCGTCAGTGCGTCCGCGATCGACGACGTGAAGCGGTACATTGATCGTCAACCTGAACATCATCGGGAACGCACCTTCGAGGAAGAGTTCATCGAGTTTCTTCGTCGGCACGATCTCGAGTATGATGAGCGGTATGGGTTTGACTGCCAAAGTGCCGTCGCTACGGGACTGGTTCGTGGGAGCGTCGCCGTTTTCCCACGGCTTGCGCCGTGGGCTAGCTCAGATCGTCCCTACGGGACTATGGAGCGACAGCAGGCCCCAGCAACAACGTGTGCGGCGTCCCGTGCAGTGGCGCGTCGGCGGTCGCGTGCGGTTGTGCGTAAGCCGTGCCGTGCGATGGCGCGTCACGCTCTCCGTGCAACGGTGCGCCGGAATCCCTCGGCACACGTCAGCTTCCACTTCCAAAGCCGCTTTGACGCGAGGCTAAGCCATGTTCCACATCCAGATTCTTTTTATGTCCTTTCGCGGATTGCGGCAGAACCTCCTGCGTTCCTTGCTCGCCACGCTGGGCGTGATCATCGGCGTCGGGGCGGTCGTGTCCGCGGTCTCCATCCTCGAAGGCGCTCAACGCGACATCCTCGACCGGTTTGAGTCGCTGGGGGCCGACCAAATCTTGATCTTTAACGGTGTGGACCGGCACGGCAGCCGGCGCACGCAGATGAACTCCCTGCTGCCCGAAGACGCCGATCGGATCGAGGAGGACAACCGGGACATCGTTCTCGCCACGTCACCGCACTACGCGGGGGCCGGCCAGGTCAAGTACTTTGAGAAGAACGCGTACGTCAACCTCCTCGGTGCTCGTGAGGCCTATTCCACGATCAACAACTACGAAGTGCTGCACGGGCGGTTCATCACCCGTGAAGATGTCCGTGGCGACGCCATGGTTTGCGTGCTGGGGTACAAGGTCGCGGAGGACCTGTTCGGCGCCCTTCCCCCGGTCGGCAAGACGGTCAAAATCAACGGGAAGAGTTTCATCATCGTCGGGGTCATGGAAGAAAAAGGGGCCCTGGGTTTCGTGGAAGTGGACAATCAGGTGGTGATCCCCGTGACCACGGCCATGGGCCGAATGTTCGGGCAGCGCTATTTGACGATGCTCGTCGTTCAATGCACGAGCGCCGATCGCGTTCCCGCTTGCATCGAGCGGGTCAAGAAATCCCTCCGCGCCGGCCACCAGATCAACGCCGGGCAGGACGACGACTTCACCATCTTCACCCAGGACCAGTTCAAGCAACAGTTGGGACAGGTCGCCCTCATCTTCGGCGTGGTCTTGTACAGCATCGCGGGCATTTCCATCGTCGTCGGCGCCATCGGGATCATGAACATCATGTTGGTCTCCGTCACCGAGCGGACGCGGGAAATCGGCGTGCGGATCGCGGTCGGCGCCCGCCGCTTCGACATTCTCAAGCAATTCCTGGCCGAGGCCAGCATCATCAGTATGTTCGGCGGCAGCCTGGGGATCGTCTGCGGTTGGGCGATCGCCAACTTCCTGAGCGAATTCACCCAGGTCATCGAGGTCTATACCCCGCCGATCATCATCGCGTTGGCTCTGCTGATGGCCGTCATGGTGGGCATCGTCAGCGGCATCTACCCCGCGATCCGCGCCGCCCGACTCGATCCCGTCCAGGCGCTACGCTACGAATGAACAAACTCAGTTGACTCCGCGACCGCCAGACCGACACAATATTGGATTGCAAACACTTGTGAATAAATAGGTTATATGCGTACACGCGTAACCTGATTAAATGGCTAAGGGGCTATCCGGTTGACGCAAGGTGATACTACCCGTTGTGGTTGCCGCCAACGAGATCGCGATACCGCGTCGGACCGGTGGTGGCTGCCTGTTCCATAAGCCGATGGAAAAGCAGTCCCCGCGCTCGCGAGCTGCGACGGTTGAAGCGAAACGTGTATTCGTCGAGGTAGTAGTCGAGATGCTTTGCGCTCACGCCCCCTTGGTGAGTGCCGAGTAGCCACCTTTTCAGCAGCGCCGCTATCCAGTGCACGCCAGGCATCGCCACATGGGCCGGATCCGCGGTGTCAGACAGGACGGTCTTGGTTCGCGTGTAGCCGTGGTCCCCTAGGGCGTTGTAGCCGCGCCAACCATCCGTGAGAATCTCGGACCCCGCCTGCACCAAATCACACACAAACGGCACTAGGCTCTCTCCGGACACGTCGGGGACACGCCGCATGCGCACCCGTCCAAATCCCTTCGGAGA
>JAZDHF010000102.1:0-15045 GCA_043806315.1 Planctomycetota bacterium
GTATTCCTGGCGTACAGCGTTTTGATGCGTCAACTGCGGCAGGGCCGTGCGCGTGCGTGGGCACTCGAACATCTGACGACCATCGGACAAGCCTGCATGGGCGTGTTGCGAGAAACGCTCAGCCATACGATCTCCTGGGTCGCCGAGCGGGCGAGGGCGGACGGCTGGAATGATGGGAGAATCAAGGAACATCTGGCACTTTGTTAACTTTGCAAAAGTCTAGTTCAAAGTTCTGCATTGTTGTCTTCTTCGAACTTCGACCTTTGAACTTCGAACTTCCACCGCCTCCGGCGGTGTCCGCTGGACCAAACATTTTGCGCGCAGCCATTCCGCCACAGTGCCCATCGACGCCGCATCATCCTTGCTTGTTTCAAGGACATTCTTATCCGGGTCCAGGGCGCGAATGTGCTCCAAGGCTCGATCCCTATGGAAGTCCGTAAACTTCAGCAAGTCCAATTTTGTAATCACTACCAAGTCCGCCGACTTGAACAGGTAAGGGTATTTTGCGGGCTTATCGTCTCCCTCGGCCACGCTGAGCAGTGCGACGCGATGATGTTCGCCCAAATCGAAGTTCACGGGACAGATCGGATTGCCGACGTTCTCAATCAATAAGAGACCGATATGCGTCAGCGGCAACCGTTCCAGTCCCGCCTGGACGAGCGTCGCCGTCAAATGACATCCGCCCTCGGTCAGCAGTTGGATCACGGGGACCCCCAGCGCCGCAATTCTCGAAGCGTCCCTCGTTGTCGCTAGATCGCCCTCCAGCACCGCCACTGCGACTTCGCGGCCCAGCAGAGGGATGACGCGCTCCAGGAGCGTCGTCTTTCCGCAACCGGCCCCGCCCATCAGGTTGACCGCAGTGATGTTATGTCTCTGCAGCAGTCGCCGGTTCTCTTCCGCGGCCTTTTCGTTGTTCGCCAGAAGGCTTTTTTTCAAGACTTCGATCTTCATCGCCCACCTCGAGTCCGACGGACGTCAATTCACACTCTTCCCCGCCGCTCAGCTCAATCCGGCTCGACCCGCACTCCGGGCATTCAAACTGCCAGCCGTCCAGTAAAATCGTATGCAAGCAGACAAGGCATCGGAGCTGCATTCCGACGCGAGAGACGTGCAGTTCAGCGTCGGCCGCGCACGTCCCCGATGCGGCCGCGATAACCGCCTCGCACAGCAATGATGCGTCCACCTGGCGAAGGCACCCTATGCGGCAGTCCACCCGTAGCACGCGCTTCGCGCCGTGGCTCCGTGCGATCGCCTCCACGGCGTCAACCAACGATCGTGCGATGCTCAACTCGTGCACGACCTAACCTCCAGAAAAACCCGGACGTCGTCCTTGACCCGCTCGACCAATCGTGGAACAGCCGCCGCGACCGCCTCACGCATGCGCAGGCTACGGTCAAACGTCCTCCCGAAGATCACATAGATCCACACGTCAGCGGGCAGCACTCCCAGCGCCCGGGCCAATTCCAGCCCGGCGTTCACGCTCAGTGTGTGCGTGCCGCAAAGCGCTCTCGTCCGCAGTCCCCGTGGGAATGCCCCATCGTCGATCCTCGTAAACGAGCCTTCCGGATGTCGCGCATCCGCGCGGGCGGCGTCGATCACGATCAGAAGGTCTTCGCCGCCTTCCATTAACTCCGCCAACCCGCTGCCGGGCGATTCATCCAAGGTCACCGTCGTCTGCGGCAACCGTAGTCCTGCGAGCCGTTCAGCCGTCACCAGACCGGCCTGGTCGTCCCCCATCGACCACCGCCCGCATCCGACGATCCGCACCGAGCCGCTCACGGCGGCTACTCCCAATCAATGTCCAGGAAATGCGTCGCACAGGAAATGCACGGATCATAGGCCCGGACCAGCATTTCCAAGCGTAGCGTGATCGCCTCGCGGCTCCAGTCGGCGCCGAGCATTTCAGGCAACATCGCGCGCATGTCCGCCTCAATGTTGGCCAGATTCTGTCCCGTGGGGATGACCAGATTCGCCTCGACAATGGCGCCATCGCGATCGAGCGCGTATTCATGAAACAGGGTGCCCCGTGGCACTTCCGCCGCACCCGCTCCCGTCCCGAACCGCTGCGGCCTAACCGGCGCCTCCTCGTGCAGGCCACGGCTTAACAAGAGGTCCATCAACTCGATGCTATGCTCCGTGCAGTGCACACACTCGACCAATTGGGCCGTATTGTTGTGGAATGGATTGCCGCAGATCGGCTCCAGCCCCAAAATCTTCGCCGTCTTCTTCGCCTCGGGATGCAATTGGGCGTGGTTGTTGTTGAAGCGAGCCAGCGCCCCGACCATGTAGGTAGGTGAATTCGGCGAGCGGACATGTTTGGCCGCTGAGTGCGGTACAATGTTTTCCAGGACCCGCGTGCGATAGTCACGAACCAGCGTCGGGTCGGGTTGCAGATTGGAGACCAGCTCCCCGTCGTAGAAGGCATACTCCCCATTGCCGGCGACCTGCAGGGAGACGTACTCGGCGGGTCGTTCAAACTTCGGAATATCCAGGGCGGAGAACAATTCCACGGTCTCGCGCAGATCCTCCCGCGCCTCCTCCAGCCGGCGCTTGATGCCGACCAACTCCTCGTCCGGCGGCACATGGGTAAACCCGCCCACGTGATAGGCGATCGGGTGAATGTGCCGTCCGCCGACGGCCGCGCATAGGTCGTTGGCCAGCTTCTTCATTCGCAGCGCCCGCTTCACCACCTCTGGATGTGTGGAAGCGAGTGGAATGACCGAACCGACGCCGAAGAAGTCCGGGGCGGCCAGGAAATACAAATGCAGCACGTGGCTCTGCAATTGCTCGGCGTTGAGGATGAGCTTGCGAAGCAGTCGCGTCTGCTCACTCACTTCGATCCCCGTCGCGGCTTCGATCGCCTTGACCGCCGCCGTGGTATGGCCCACGCTGCAAATTCCGCAAATGCGACACGCGATATGCGGCGCTTCCTCCCACCGCCGTCCGCGCAGAAACGCCTCGAAAAAGCGCGGGCTTTCTACGATCTGCAGTTCGAGTCGGGTTATCGCACCGTCACGGATGTTCACGGAGATGTTGCCGTGACCCTCCACCCGTGTCACATGCTTGACATCGACGGTGACCGTTTTCATCGCTGGTGTCCTCTCCCGTCCGTCGTCCTCACGGGATGGTCGCTTTCTGATGCGCCCCATAGAGTTGAAGGTCCGCAAGCACACGCTCCAGGGGCAGGTCATACTGGTCGCGCAGGTTCACCCCCGCCGCGGCCAGTGCTTCCTCACTCACAATTCCGCGGCACGCCTCGCACTTGGAACCGTGCGACGGACAGATGGCATCGCACCCCGCCCGCGTCACCGGCCCCAGACAGACGACTCCCTTCTCATACAGACAGCGATTGCCCTTCTTCTTGCATTCCACACAGACCGCGTAATCCGGCAGGCGAAACGTCCGCCCCGACAGTGCATACTTCACAAAGCGCAGGAACTCGTCCTTTACCATCGGGCAACCCGGAAGCTCGTAGTCGACTTTCACAACCGCGGAAACCGGTCGCGCCGCCGCTGTCGGGAACCATTCCGCACGCTCCCCGTAGACATACCCCCGGTACACCGCCTCCGGCTGCTGATTTTTCAGCGTATTGATGCCGCCCAGACATGCACAGGCCCCAATCGCCACCAGAACCTTGCAGCATTCGCGAAAGTGCTTCGCCTCCTTCTCATCCTCGATAGTGGAAATCGCCCCATCCACGAAACCGATATCAATGTCCCAGGCTCGTTCGGTCATTCCTTCCCGAAAGTTGACGATTTCCACCGCGTCCAGAATGAATAGTAACTGGTCTTCCAACTCCAAGATCGCCAGTGAACAACCCTCGCAACCGGTCAGCGAAAAAATGGCGATCCTGGGCTTCATTCGACCGCCTCCCGCAAGGCCTTCAGTTGCGCGTACTTGAACACGGGTCCTTCCAGACAGACATACACATGGTTGACCTGACAGTGCCCGCATTTGCCCACCCCGCACTTCATGCGGCGCTCCAGTGAGCAGTACACGCTCGCCTGCGGGACTCCCCGGGCGAGCACTTCCAGCACCACGAACTTGAACATGATCGGCGGACCCACAACCACCGCGAGGGTTCGCGCCGGGTCCAGTTTGGGCAATTCCTTGAACAGTGTGGTGACTACGCCGCTGCGACCCCGCCACTGCTCATCAGGGCGATCGACCGTGACGTGGAAGTTCACCTCGCGGGTCTCGCGCCATTTGGCCATGTCCTCGCGGAAGAGAAGCTCCTGGGGCGAGCGGGCCCCGTACAGCAAATGGAAGGCCCCAAATCGACGGCGCTCGTCGAGAATGTAATGAATGAGGGACCGCACCGGGGCGATCCCCAACCCGCCGGCCACGATGAGAATGTCGTGGTCGTACATTTCTTGGATATCAAACCCGTGACCCAGCGGACCGCGGATGCCGATCACATCGCCCGTTCGCAGGCGATGAATGTGCTCGGTCACCTCACCGACTTGGCGGACGCAGAGGTCGAACGTGTGCGGACGCGTCGGTGAGGAGCAGATGGAGATCGGGCATTCGCCCACGCCGAGGATGGCGACCTGCACGAACTGCCCCGGACTGTGCCCGAGCACGGAACCGTTCACGAACCGAAAGGTGTAGAGGTTCTCCAGGGCGGTGAGTTTGCGATCGCCGACGATCTCGGCCGGTTGAGGTTCGAAGAGGCTGTCGCCTGTTGGCAACGTCGGCTGGAGGAGTACGGCCACCGTTACGCCTCCTCCGCCAACTGTCGATAAATCTCGACGGAGTTGATTTTCGCGGTACACGCCCGGTCGCACCGCGCACAGCCGACGCAACCGGCCAACCCTTCCCGCTCCCTGATCCACTTGGCCTTGCGATAGATCCGATGCCGCAGCCGCGAGGCCGCTTTTGCCCGGAAGTTGTGGGCGCCCGCAACCTCCGCGAACCCCCGCAACTGGCAGCCGTCCCACTCCCGCCGCCGCTCGCCTCGCGTCAGGGTCACATCCAACTCATCGTAGGTGTTGAAACAATAGCAGGTCGGGCAGCTCAGGTTGCAACTGCCGCACGAGTAGCAGCGCCGCGCCGTCGCCTCCCACAGCAAAGAGTCGTAGCTTCGATTCAACAGCCCCGGCAGCGTATCGACAGCGTAGGGAATCATGGGCAGGAACGCCTGGCGCTTCCCCGCCAAGTACCGGTCGAAGGCCTCCTCGTCCGTGGTCGCCGGCGCCGCGCCGGCCTGAGATGACAGAACGAGTTCCCGTCCCGCGTCCGTCCCGAAGATGACGCCGTACCGTTCCACGTCGACTGCGCCCTCGCACGACAACGGGTAGCACATCAGGTCGAATCCCTCCGCCGCATCGTCGGCCCTCATGTCCCGACAGAACACTCCCTCCGTACACGGCTTCGGACAATCTATCCCGAGAATGAACGTGTTCGCCCGCCGACGAAGGTAGTGCTCATCGTGATGCCCGTTCGCAAAAACATGATCGAGCAGAAGGATCGCATGCACGTCACACGGATGCACCCCCACGAGCGCCGTGGGCCGGTCGTCATAGACGGCTCGCGTCACGAACCTCCCCCGCTCTTTCTCAAAGGTAAACAGCGTGTCGTGCGGCGGGAAAAGAACCGCCTTCGGTCCGTACACACAGTAGTTGAAACGCAGGTCCAGCGCCGCGGCGCGGTCCACGGGTTGATAGAAGTAGCGATCGTCGCGCCGGACCGGTCCGACGATCCGCCGCGATCGTCCCAGCTCGTCGACCAGTTCGAGCAACGTGTTCCTTGGAAGGATTCGGTCAAGCATGACCCACCCGCTCCATCACGGCGCCGACCGCGCTGATTCCGCCTCAACGGCCTTACCGTTCACGCGACCGTCCACGGGGCGCATCGCACCGCGGAAACGAAAGCGTGAACTCCGACCCCTGGCCCACGGTCGACCGCACCTCGATCCGTCCGCCCGCTTGTTCCGTCACCTCGCGGACGATCGCCAGACCCAAGCCCGAACCGGGGATGTCCGCCGCGAGGGCGAGGTTCCCGCGGCGGTAAGGCTCAAACAACTCGTCCGTGGATTCTTCTACAATTCCCATGCCAGTGTCCTTCACCGAAACGCGAACTTCCGTGTCTGCGGACGTAACCGCCACCCAGACCTGCCCGCCCGCGGGCGTATACTTGATCGCGTTTTCGAGCAGATTGCCGACGCAATCATCGAGATCGCGGGGGTCGACCGCCGCGCGAACGCCCGCACACCCCCTCGTGTCTACGGAAAGCGTCAGACCTTTGGACCGGGCCTGGTCGCGGAAACGCCCGACCACATGCTCAGCCGATCGTCGCACGTCGGTGCTCGCCGTCCGATGGCGCGACGCGGCCTCATCCTGCACTCGCGCCAAGGTCAACAACTCGTTGACCTGCACCGAAGCCGCTTGGCATCGCCGGATGATCCGCGTGACGATCCCCGGCACCTGCTCCGCGGGCACCGCCCGATCGCGGATGATCCCCGCCAGCATCTCGATCCCCGTCAGCGGGCTCTTGAGCTGATGGGCCGAGGTCTGCATGAACCGCGACCGACGCTGCTGCAGCAGCTCGACGGCGTCCCGGTTTCGTTCCAGCTCGTACTCTTGTTCATCGAGGCGGGAGGAGATTTGCAGGGTGAAGTACAGCGTTCCGAAGATGCCCGTCCCGAGCACTCCGATCCCTGCCAGCACATAGTCCCAGTTGACGTACAACGCAGCTCCGGCAACCGGGGCCACGAACGGGTAATGCGGAACGATCCACCCCAGGCATTCTCCGAAGCCCAACGTCCCGAACAGAACCAGCGCCCAGCCTCCCTGCAACAGGGCGTTCAGCGGTCGCAACAGCAAGGCCGCGATCAACGTGTGAAAGAGGTAGAACACCGACATCGGGTTTTCGACCCCGCCCGAGTAACGCAGGATGACCGTCAGGAGCAGCAAATCCACGGTCATTTGCGCGTTGGCAAACTGGACGACACGCCCGATTACCCAGGACGACGGCGGTCCCCCGGCGTTCAAGTGCCCGAGCAACCATTGAGACACGAGCGTCCACACGACATTGATACCCGCCAGTACCCCGATGCAGGTCATCAACTCCGCCGGACGCCGAAACTGGGGTACGCAGAATCGTTCCACCAACAGCAAGAGCAGCGCCGCCATCACCATCATCCACCGCAAGCGGATGAACCAGTGGTGACGCACTATGGCCAGCAGAACCCGGATGCGGAATTCCCCGTGCGGGAGAAGGAGTTGACGAAGTTCGAGTTCGGCGGTCATGCTCCAACGACGCGCTCAGGGCCCGCGGAGTCCGGATCGACCCGCCAGGGTCTCTCCCACCGTCGTGACCACCGTCTCCGTGGTCAGCGGCTTGTTCAAGAACCGTTCCGCGGGCACGTATTCGCTGCCCACTTCCTTGGCGTAGTCGATCCCCATGGTCTGCCCGATTGACGAGATCATGATGATCGGAATGCGCGAGAGTTCTTCATCCTTCCGCAATTCGTAGGCGAGGTGAAATCCCTCCGAGGGGGAAGCCAACATAATGTCCAACAGAATCAGGTCGGGTCGATCGCGCCCGATCGCCGCCATGCCGTCCGGGCCCGTCGCGCAGCACGTGAGCCGGTAACCGGCGGGCTCGAGCATCAGAGTCAACGCTTCTCGCACATCCGGGTCATCGTCGATGACCACGATTCGTTCGCCAGCCATGATTGATCCCTCTCTTGCTGCACGCGCAGCGCACAACTCCCTTAGCAGATGCGCGGCAACTCCTCGCCGTAGGGCCGCTGGACGATGCGTCGCCCGCCGGCACCAGTGACCAGTTCCACCAGCGGAATGTCCGCCGGAACCAGACGGCCGATGCACGCACCGTGGGCGCCGTAACGATGTTTCCGCATGACCGATAAACAACGCCCCGCCGCGTCCGCGGCGACGACCAGCACAACCTTACCCTCGTTCGCGACGCTCAACAAATCAAACCCCAACATCTCCGCCGCGGCGTAGGTTGTGGGATTCCGTGGAATCCGCGTATCGTCGATCTCGATCCCCAGCCCCGTTCGCTCGGTGATGTCCGCCAGGACGCCCGCCAGACCTCCGCGCGTCGCGTCGCGCATGAAGCGGATGTCGACGTCGGCGTCGATCAGCTCGAAGATCAAGCCGTTGAGCGGCGCCGCGTCGGAGACGATATCCGTGTCGAACTCCAGACCGTTGCGAACCGACACCACCGCCATCCCGTGGTCGCCCAGGGTCCCATTCACGAGCACGGCGTCGCCTGCTCGAATGCGCGAGAAACTGGGATCGGCCCGTCGATCCCGAGCCGCGACCCCGGCCGTGTTGATGAACAGCCCGCCGCCGCCGCTCCGTTCGATCACCTTCGTGTCGCCGGTCACAATCTCGACCGCGGCCTCGCGCGCCGCCGCGGCGATCGACCGCAGGATGCGGTCCAACGAGCCAAGCTCGAAACCCTCCTCGACGATCAACGCGAGGCTCAGTCCGAGCGGTCTTCCGCCCATGACCGCGAGGTCGTTGACCGTGCCGCAGACGGCGAGTCGCCCGATATCACCGCCTGGGAATTCGAGCGGCTGCACCACAAAGGAGTCGGTCGTCAGGACGATTTCCGGCGCGTCGACGGAGAGCACGGCGCCGTCCGTCAGCTCGTCGAGCGTTGGATTGCCGAGGGCGGCGAGGATGTGCTCGCGGATCAGGCGACCCATCATCTCGCCGCCGCCGCCATGCGCCCGGACGATGCACGGTTCAACCGCTTGCGGCAAGACCGAGAAGCTCACAATTCACGCTCCCACGATTAAAGTGCGAAGTTCAAAGTTCGAAGTTCAAAAACGGCACTTGAGGTTTCGAACTTTGAACTTTGAACTTTCCGTCGCCCGTACTTGAACCAGGCGCTGCACGTACCCTCACTGCTGACCATGCACGGCCCCAGAGGGTCGAGCGGCGTACACGGGGCGCCAAAGAGCGGGCACTCATCCGGCATGATCTTACCCTGAATGACCTCGCCGCAACGACAGGCGGGGTGGTCCACATCCTCCCCGACTTGGATTCCGAACCGTTTGAGGGCGTCGAAGGTTTGGTAGGCGGGACGAAGCTCCAGCCCGCTGTCGCGGATCACGCCGAGCGCACGCCAGGGGGTGTCGGAGACGCAGAACACTTCGTCCATCAGACGTTGTGCGACCGCGTTCCCCAGCGGAGTGACGGCCGCATCGTAGGCGTTCTCGACCCGCGCTTCGCCGCGGTGAATCTGGCCGAGCAATGACGCCAAGGCCGTCAAAATCCCCACCGGCTCGAACCCCGCCACCGTACACGGGATGTGGTAGCGCTCGACGACCGGCCGATACGCCTCAGACCCGATGATGACGCTCACATGCCCCGGACAGAGGAACCCGTCGAGCGGCACATCGCCGCCTTCGAGCAACGCCAACATCGCCGGGACGACCAGTTTATGGGTAGCGAGCACGGTGAAGTTCTCGATGCCCTTTCGCTGGGCCTCGATCAGCGCCGCCGCCGTGGCCGGCGCCGTCGTCTCAAATCCCACGGCGAGGAAAACGACCTGTCTGTCCGGGAACTTCTCCGCCAGATGCACCGCCGACAGTGTGGAATTCACGACGCGCACGTCGGCGCCGAGGGCGCGCTGCCGCTCGAGACTGCCCAACCGACCCGGCACGCGGACCATGTCGCCGTAGGTGGCGATGAGGACGTCGGGTAGGCGGCTGAGCTGCACGGCCGCATCTATGTGCCGCTGCGCCGTCACACAAACCGGGCAGCCCGGACCGCTGACCAACCGTAGACTCTCCGGAAGCAGCGAACGCAAACCGTTGCGAAAGACCGCAACCGTGTGCGTACCGCACACTTCCATCACTTGCAGCGGCCGCCCGATGGCTCGCGCCAGGCGATGGAGTTCACTCGTCAGCGTTGTCGTCGCCATGCGTCGCTATGCTCCGCTCGGAAGTTCAAAGTTCGAAGTTCAAAAAGCCTTTTTGCACTTTGCACTTTGAACTTCGCACTTTCGCCTATTCCTCTGCCGCCAGGGCGCTCAAATACGACCAGGTCTCCTTTGCGGCCCCCTCCTCGATCTTGGCAATCGCGAAACCGGCATGGACGAGTACCCAATCATGCACGTCCGCATCCGGCGTCAGGACGGTGCACACCTCCATACGATTGCCCTGGAAGTCGACGAGTGCCCGCTGGTGGCGCGTCTCGATGATCTTGCCTGGAACGGCCAGACACATGGCTCACTCCTGCCCCGCCGCCGTGGCGGACGCCACCACGGCTTGTCCCAACGAGAGCCCCGCGTCACCCGCCGAAACACGGCGGTGCACGCCCAACTGAAGTCCGCGGTCCTCCAACCGACTGCGTACCCCTTCGCGCAATCGCTCATTGACAAAACATCCCCCGGAAAGCACCACCCGCTCCACCCCCGTTTCCCGCACGGCCCGCAGCGCAGCCGCCGCGAACATGGCCGCGACCGTCTCGTGAAACCGCGCGGCGATCCAAGCTACGCGCACATCGGCTTGAACGTCCGCAACGATCGACCGGATCATGGGCCGCCAATCGAGTCGGACGCCCTCCGGATCATCGATCAGAGTAAATGGATACGGTTGGACGCGCTCGTCCGTGGACGCCGCTTGCAGCGCGCGGGCGGCTTGACCTTCCTGTTCGTTTTGAGCGCACACGCCCGTCAAGAACGCCACGGCGTCAAAGAGCCGCCCGAGGCTGGAGGTGCTCGGCGAGTTCAGCCCGGCGTCCAGTTGCCGGTCAATCAGCGCTCGTTCCTTCGCATTCACGGCTCGGAACGCCGCCGGCTCTATCGTCGTGTAGCTGTCGGGCAGCGCGAGTCGCACCACGGACATCGCCGGCCGCCACGCCCATCGCGCTGCGGCGTCCCCACCCGGCAAAGGGAAGTACTCCAAGTGGGCCAGTCGTCGGAAGGATCGGGCGTCGCACAACAGCACCTCGCCGCCCCAGATCGCTCCGTCGGTTCCGTAACCCGTCCCGTCGCATACGATTCCAATGACCGGCAATGTCATCTCGGCGTCTACGGCGCAACTGACGGCATGCGCATGGTGGTGTTGAACCGCAACCTTCGGTGGGGCGAGTCGACGGGCGTGAACGGTGGATAGGTAGGCCGGATGGAGGTCGTGACCGATCACGACCGGCCGACGACCAAGACCGTCCGCCGCACGACTGACGGAGTCAACAAAGTGCCGGTAGTGATCAATCTGACTCAGGTCGCCCTGCCAACCGCTGAGAACCGCAAACGCTTCCTGCCCGACACAGATCGTGTTCTTGAGTTCCCCCCCTACCGCGAGCACGTCGAACGGAAACGGACAGGCAACCGCTATCCGTACGTCGGCTCGCTCGGGTGCCGGTGGACGCTTCTCGGCGACGCGGGCAGCGTGGTCCGTTGAGACGAGCGGAGGAGTCATAGCGATCCCATCCAACCGCACCGCAGTTGGCGATTTCCTCGGTTCGATCACGGCAGGCGCCCGCGTTACAGCGTTCCGATCACGCGGGTCGGATCAAAGCCTGCAATTCGCCCTCTCCCCGCCGCGGGGGCCACGCCGACGAGGCGTCCGGTATCACGACAGACCCCTATCCACTTTCCCCCGCATACTGCGTGCCATGTCACTATAAGGCGTTTCGCGCAACTACGCGAATGGAAGGGATTGGGGCGGAGCTGCTACGCGTGTCGGGCCTTGTAGGGGCGGACGCGAAGCCCGTGGCCGATGATCGGGCGCCCGGTGGTCGGTTTGTTCATGTCAACGCATCGTCGCTCGGCGCGGGCGAAGCGTCACGGCAAGAACCGCGGAGAAAACGCACAGCGCGGCGGCGGCCGCGAACGCCGCGAAGTAGCTGCCGGTCATACGCTGCGCCACATTGCCCACCCAGACCCCGATCACGCCCGCGACCCCGTACGACGTGAACACCCACGCGTAATTGGCCCCGAAGTTCTTGGACCCCAACAGGTCTGCGGTCAGTAGCACGGTGGGTTGATGACCCACCGGACGGGCTACACATTCTCTACGTCGCTCTAGGGCTGGATGCAGTTCTTGGTGCTCTTAGGAACAGTCCCAGGACTGCCGCGGCAAGGCACGCGAGACCGGCAATGATGAAGGCCGGGGACCAGGCGTTCATCGCTGCATTCAGCGCCGCGGCCTCGTCGGCGCCGCCCTTTACCGCGGCCTTGCCGGCGGTTTTGAATATCCCGGCCATGATCGGGCCGACGATTCCACCCACTCCGTACGCGGTGAACATCCAGCCGTAGTTCCTGCCGAAGTTCCTGCTGCCGAAGTAGTCGGCGGTGATGGTCGGGAACAGCGCCAGCGTCCCGCCGAAGTTAAACCCCACGCTGGCCGCCCCAATGTAGAGCAACGCGGGCGTGCCCCCCATATAGAAAAAGGACAGAAGCGTGACACCCTGCAGCACAAGCATGAGCAGCATGGCGGCCTTACGCCCGATGGCGTCGGAGATGTAACCCCAGACGATCCGCCCCAGACCGTTAAAAATCGGCAGAAATATGCCCGCGGCGGTCGCGGCCAGAGCCGAGGCTTGCAAGGAAGTTAATCCCGAGCCTTTCCGCAGGGCGTCGATAGCAAACAACTGAACGATCCCGATTACCATCAGACCGGCAAGCGCACCGCTGATGTACATCACCCACAACGTCCAGAACTGGGGCGTACCCAGCATCTGTCGGGGTTCCAAATCGATCTGAGCTGCGGCTGTTGCTCCTGTCTTGTCCGCGCTTCCACTCCATCCGGCGGGGACCCAGCCGGGCGGGGGATTCACCATCCACAGCGAGCCGATCATCACCAAGACGAAGTAACTGATGCCGTAGACCAGCCAGACGTTGGACAGCCCGAGCGTGACCAACAGCCTCCCGGCCCCCGGATCGGCGAGTTTGATCCAGATGAGTGCCCCGAAGCCGAAGCCGGCCACCGCCAGTCCCGTGACCAGCCCCTTCTTATCCGGGAACCACTTCACGCCGCAGGCGATGGGGACGACATAGGCCAACCCGATCCCAATACCACCGATCAAGCCTATGGTCATCAGAATGCCCGGAAACATCTGATGGGGCATTACGCGCTCGACAAGTCCGCCGGCCGTATAGCCGACGGCCAACACAATCCCGCCCACACGAGCCACTAACGTGGGCCCGACCTTGGCCTGCCATCGCCCGCCGATGATCGTAAAGACCGCAAAGGTGGCCAGCGCCACCGAAAAGATCATCTGGGTCTGAGTCTCAGTGAAGTTGTACGGCTCCTTCACCAACACTTTGGTGAACACCGACCAGGCGTAGATGGCTCCGAGGCATAACTGGATCAGGATGGCCCCAACCACCACGAGCCAACGGTTCATGACCCTCGCGTCGTTCATCGTGCTGCTGACCTCCATGTAAGTTCCCGAGTGAATGCCGTGCCGACCAGTGGGTACCCCAACGGGATCTTAGGGTGGGGTGGGCAACGGACGGGTGCCGACCGGGACCGCCTGCCGACATTCCGCGAGCATGTCGTCGAATCACGCGGCATCGGCAACCATCAACTCCTCGACCGCGGAACCTGTTCACAGGCAGCAGCCAACTCAGCGGCCTTCTCACTTGTGCCGATCGCCGGCCAAAGTTCGCTCTCCAGGGGTTGCCAGAAAACACTGTACCCGTAGACCGTTCCGAGAATCAGTTGGACCAGCACCGCGCCCACAAGGACTTGCCCGCGAGCCGATGCCGCACGGTGGGCCGACAAACCCAGTGTATTCGGCGTAGTGGTCCCGTATGATTTCCGCAATACGTGCCCAATCTTTGGGTTCCATGTCGGACGAGTCGATTGGGGGGCCGAAGGCGTCGGAAATTTTTAAATCGATCCCCTTACCAACCTTTCTGAAATCCGGAAGGTACTTCAAAAGCCGCTCGGGCCCCAGGGCGGCCAGGGGCGAGACCGGGTCATTGAGTTCCCGCGGGCCCATTCCTATCGTGCCGCCCGTATGAATAACCAACACGCACGCCTTACTCATGACCGTACCTTCGCTCCTTTTCCGTGACGGCCAGCTCCCAGTCCCACTGGTCCACGTACGCGCTGTGATCGTGATCGAGGAAGTAGTCCTTACGTACCGCCCGCATGTCGGTGCACAGCCCTTCGCCGGGCTTCATGCCGAACTGCTTCAGGGCCATCCTCTTCCATTTCGTCGCCGCCTGTACCACCTGAGCGTCGACGGGATGTTTGTTCCGATCGTTTGGAGATGTGAAACTGGATCGGCGTCCGCGATCCGTCACGATCCAGCAGATCGTTGACCCCCCTCTCCACGTCCACGATCAGCGGAACCGTCACCATTATCAGGTTCAGTTCCTTGCAGAGGTTTTCCTCTATGTACTGCTTGGCCGCCAGGATCGCTTTTTGTGTCTCCTTGGGTGTAAGCGCTGAACTGTAGTCCCGTGGCAGGACTTTCTCCAGCTCGGTGTAGTCGCCGATCCCGGGTCCCGCGACGTCCGCCGCCTTGTCTAGCATAGGTTTTGCTCCGAAAAGGTGAACACCTGTGCCGTTCTCATCGACGTTACAGCGGATGCGTAGCCGGGCACCGCCGGCGCGATGGCATCCAGCGACGGGATGCGCGGCGCCAAACGCCGTTCATCCCTTCCTGCCGCCGTCTCCGGGACTCCGTAGCAAGGTACGTGCCACGCCGCCGGCGACGTCCGGCGGCGGTTGCGGAAAATGCGGCGGGGGGGGCCGGGTGCCCGGCGCCGCGACGCGACGGCCGGTACCATCGCCGGGGTCGCCGAAGGACTCCATGGGCGCAGAAGGAGGGGCGGGTGTCGGCACCACCCGCCCCTCCCCGAACGCGCTCAACCTCTGTCCCCGCCTAGGCCTAGCCTCCTTCTCCGCCTAACGCTCGTTACGGCGGCGTACACCGTGCGCACTTGTCTCGGCAGAACGGACTACCGCACGTCTCACCCGTTGGACAGTGCTCATTGCCGATGCACGGATCGCCGCTGACGCTGCACGTCTTCACGCACATGGATTCGGGGCCAAGGCCGGGAAGCCCCGAGCCGGTGCATGTGGCCGCACCCGAACACGGGGTA
>JAZDHF010000103.1:0-39136 GCA_043806315.1 Planctomycetota bacterium
TTTGTGGAATTTGCTTCCGCAAAGCGGCGGTGTTGGGGTGGGCCGGCGCGGGTGGTGGGTTTGTTTTTGCCCCAAAAAAAAAAACGACTTGACCGTGGAGCATAAAGGACGTGATTTAAGCCGCCGAGACCCCGACAGGTCCTCCGACGATCGCCCATACCCGGCTCCCCGCCTCTCCCGGGTCGGACGAGCCTCGTTGCTTATCGAGGAAATGCTTCCGGCAATCCGCCGTCGATGGGTAGGACGGCGCCGGTCGTCGGAGTGGAGTTGCTCGCAAAAAAAACGACCGCGTTGCCGACGTGGCGTCCGAGCACGCGAACCTGAAGCAGGTTGCGCTTGCGGTAGTATTCGGGAAGCTCCTCGGCCTTCAGGTCGTGCGTCTTGGCACGTCGGGGGGCGACTTCGCTCCACAGGCCGGACGGCGTGCGCTCGTCGCCGAAGACGGCGTCGGGTGTCAGCATGTTGACACGAATGCCGTCGGGGGCGAGTTCGATCGCCGCGAGGCGGCCGAGCTGATGGGCGGCGGCCTTGGAGGCGCTGTAGGCGGCGAACTCCTTTCCCGGAGCGAACACGTTCTTGCTCGAAATTACCACGATGTTTCCGCCCAATCCTTGCTGTTTCATCAGGCGGACGCCCTCACGCATGAACAAAAGGTATCCCGTGGCATTGACCTCCATCACGCGGCGAAAGTCGGCGGCGGACAAGTCCTCGATGGGCGCGACGTGGGCGACGCCCGCGTTGGGCACGACGACATCCACCCCGCCGAAGGTTCGCGCGATCTGTTCGAACCCGCGGCGGACGCTCGTTTCGTCGGTCACGTCCATCACCACGCCGACGGCGGACCTGCGTCCGAATCGCGATTCCACGCGTTCGACGACGGCGGCGAGCCGCCGTTCGTCGAGGTCGGCCATGGCGACATGGGCGCCGGCCTCGGCGCAGACCTCGGCGATGGCCGAGCCGATCGCCCCGGCCCCGCCGCTGATCGCGACCACCTGACCTTGGAGGACCCCCCTTTGTCCCCCCTTGGCAAGGGGGGAGGAAGGGGGGTCGTCGAGCTTCACGCGTTGCAGCGTGCGGAACTCCATGTGGTGCAGGTGTTCTTCGGAAAGAGATTCGTAGGCGCCGATACGGTGGGCCTGAGCCTTGGCCATCAACGTGTGCTCGGCGATGTCGGCGGCGATGCGGGCGTCGCGCTTGGTCGGTCCCCAACACAAGAGTCCCGCCCCGGGAAGCCAGACGACTCGCGGGAACGGGTCGAGCCCCTGGAGCGTTCCGCCGTGTGCCGTCAAGTACGATTCATAGCGCCGCCGGTATCCATCGACGGCGTCGCGGAGTTGGGCACGCAAAGCAGCGGGATCGGACCAGGAGGGCTTCTCGACGTACAAGGGCCAGGGTTTGGTACGAATGAGGTGGTCGCCGGTCAGCGGCCCGGTCTCGGCCAACACCTTCGCCTCCGCGCTGTTGATGATCGCTAGAACTCCCTCGCTCGCCCGCCACTCCAGGATGGATCGGGCATAGGGGCGATCCTCGTCGCCTGTGGGGACGGCGATCATTCCGCGTAGGATCGGTGCGGCGATCGAGGCCAGACCCGCCGGCTCATCGCGAGTCGAAAAGCTCGGCGTCAGCGTCCGCCGGGCGATGCGCCGCTCGATGAACTTCTCGCAACGATCGACCAGGGCGATGTGGCGTTCGTACGAGGTCCGCGCGTCGTCGCCGTAGGTAATCAGGCCGTGTTGCAGCAGGACGATGCCTTCGACCTTCGGATTCTGCTCGTAAAGGTCCGCGATGGCCTTGGCAAGATCGAAGCCCGGCCGCACGTAGGGAAGGATCGACACAGCGTTGCCCAGGGCCTCGCGAACCAGGGCCTCGCCGTCGGGCTGATTCGTCAGCACCAGGACCGCGTCGGCGTGGCTATGGTCGATGAAACGTGGCGGGAGAAAGGCATGAGCCAGCGTCTCGATCGACGGCGTGGGCGCGGACGCATCGAAAAGGTGGGTGCGGAACTCGTTGACCATCGCTTCGTCGTCGAGGCGTGACAGCGTCCGCAGGCGGCGGAGGTGCGCGAGGTCGAGAGCGGGCAGTCCGCTCGGTTCGATCGTCGCGAGGTCGCCGCCGGAGCCTTTGACGAAGAGGGCCTCGGCGGATTCACCAAGGAGCGTTTTGATCGTGCCTTTGACGGAGACGTTCCCGCCGCCGTGAAGAACGAGGGCGGGGACTTCGCCGATGAGACGGGCCGTGTAGAGGCGCAGGGCGAAATCCTCGCCGTACCGCTCCGCCCACTCGTGAATCGCCTCACGCGCCCCTTGCTCGGTCCAGCGGCTTTTCATGGCGTGTGGTTCACCGGCCGCCGATAATTACGTCGCCCGCGCCTTGGGAACGGACCCTCGCGGCGGCGACGACGTATGACCGCCGCCGCTGCCCCGCGTCCACTGTTGGAACTGGTCCCACGCCTGGGCGTCCGTCATGTTCTCGTGAACGATGGCGCGGACGGCGCGGATCATCTCGACGGGCCATTGCGATTGGAAGATGTTGCGGCCCATGTCCACCCCGACGGCGCCGGCTGAAACGGCGCTAGACGCGAGCTTCAGCGCGTCGCGCTCCTCGATCTTCTTTCCCCCGGCGATGACGACAGGCACGGGGCAGCCGATCACGACCTTGTCAAAGCCGTCGCAGTAGTAGGTCTTCACCATCTGCGCCCCGAGCTCGGCAGCGATGCGGCAGGCGAGGCCCAGGTAGCGGGCGTCGCGGACCATGTCTTTCCCCACGGCGGTCACCGCCAGGACCGGGATGCCGTATCGTTGGGCCTCGTCGCAGAGCTTGGCGAGGTTGGTCAGCGTCGCTTTCTCGTGCGGCGAGCCGACGAAGATCGAGATCGCTACACACGCGGCGTTCAGGCGGATCGCATCCTCGATGGATACCGTCAAATCCTCATCGGACAGATCGTCCTTGAGAATACTCGTGCCGCCGGAGACGCGGAGCACAATCGGGTTTCGGGACGCGGGATCAATGCAGGTACGGAGCACGCCGCGGGTCACCATCAGGGCGTCGGCGTAGGGTAAGAGAGGAGCGACGACCTCGCCCGGTCGTTCCAGGCCCGTGGTCGGGCCCTGGAAGTAACCGTGGTCGATCGCCAGCATCACGCACCGACCGGTCTCGGGTCGTAAGACCCCGGCCAGTCGATTTCGCATTCCCCAGTCCATCGCTGACCCGCTCCACATCAATCGTGATCTCAAACGAGAGCGACTAACAGAACCCCAAGCGCGAGCGCGGGGCCGCCGTTCCAAAGTCGCGAGACTCAAGGCCGGTCGCTTGCGCTCCCGGTTCTGATAGAGACTCGTGAATGTAATGTAGAGAAGGATGGGCGAACGTGCAACCAGGACCATCGTGCAAAAACACGGGCCAAATGGTATGATGGCCGATCGCCGCTGTGTGGGGGAGCGTGCCGTCACCCAGCGGCGTTGCCGGGCCGGACAAACAGAGTTGAGTTCTTTGATCGAACGAGGGGTCGTATGAGATTGCGCCGATCGTGTGTGGTGGTCCTTGGAGTGGGTTTCGTCCTGCCGCCGATGGCGTACGCGGCAGGCGACATCAAGACCAAGGAGGAGGCCATCGCGTCGGTCGAAAAACAGCGGCCCGACCTCATCAAGCTCAGCGATCAGATTTGGGGGTTCGCGGAGACGGCCCTGAAGGAGACGAAGTCCTCGAAGGTCCTGGCCGATCACGCCGAGAAACAGGGTTTCAAGGTGCTACGCGGAGTGGCGAACCTGCCCACCGCCTTCATCGCCAGCTACGGTGAGGGTCGCCCGATCATCGCGCAGACGTCTTCGGCGTCGTCGCGAGTTGAAGACCACTGCCGTGGGGCATAGGATTCAGCGGTCGCCGGCGATCTTTGCAGCGCGACACCATGGAGATTTGTTCAATGGACGAGCACGGACAAGTTCGAGAGGCGGTGTCGGAGGCGTATGCTCGGGCCGTGCGGAGTCCGTCCCAAGGCGGCGGCTCGTGCTGTGGACCGGTGCAGAAGGGCGTCGCCGTCAAATCGGCCGGGTACACTCCCGAGGAGCTAGAGGCCTTACCACCGGAGGCGGTGATCAACTCATTCGGCTGCGGCAACCCGCTGGCGTTCAGCGAAGTCCGGGAGGGCGACGTGGTGCTGGACCTGGGATCGGGAGCGGGCATCGACATTCTGCTGGCGGGTCGCAGGGTCGGTCCGAGCGGCCGAGTGATCGGCATCGACATGACCGACGACATGATCGACCGAGCGCGAGAGAACATCGCCCGTTCGGGAATGGCGCAGGTCGAGGTGCGAAAAGGGATCATCGAAGACCTGCCCGTTGCCTCCTCGTCCGTTGACTGGGTGATCTCGAACTGTGTCATCAATTTGTCACCGGAGAAGCCAAGGGTGTTCGCGGAAATCGCGCGGGTGCTCAAACCGGGCGGGAGGATGCTGGTTTCGGATATCGTCGCCGACGGCCTGCCGGCTCGTCTGCGGGAGAACCGGGTTCTCTACAATTCGTGCATCGCGGGGGCGATGAGCGAGGAGGAGTACGTTTCCGGTCTGCGCCGCGCCGGACTGGCGGATGTTGAAGTCCGCGAGCGGATCGTCTACGACGCGGCCCAACTTGAGGCCTTGGCCGCTTCGGAATTGGGCGTCAGCGCGCCGGGCGCGTGTTGCTCCGGTCATGTGGCCGAGGGTCCGGTCGGCGGGTTGATGGCCGCAGACATCGCGCGAGCGATCGTCGGCAAGGTCTGGAGCGCCAAGGTGTATGCCCGCAAGCCGTTGCCGCTCCGTGACGAGCCGGCGCGATCGTCCCAATAAACGGTTGCTTCGGATGCGCCGCGTTCTACGAGGCGATGAAGGCCGGTGAGCCTGTGCGGCTCGAACCGATCATGGACGTCGAGGTCGTGACCTCCGACGACTACTTCGGTTCGATTATAGCCGACTCGAACGCCCGTAAGGCGGTTGTGCGGAACACGACGCTGCGCGGTTGCGACCGGATGATTTCCGCCGACGTGCCCCTCTCGCAGATGTTCGGTTACGTCACCAAACTTCGCAGCCTGTCGCAGGGTCGGGCCACGGCCACGATGGCCCCGTCCCATTACGCGCCCGTCTCGGCGGCAAATATGAAAAGCCTGGTCGGGTAGGTAACCACAATTTCGCTACCTCACTGCATAATTCCGTGTAACACATTAAACTGGTAATATCGCTTACGTTGGGCGTCGGGGTGTGCGAGCGGTGGTCCGGGCCCGGATTGTCTGCGCCTCGAGCGGCGGGGTTCTACTTTGGAGGCGCGGATTATTGTAGTTGACAGCCATGCGGGATCGTTTATCCTTGTTGGTCTGCGGTCGAGTTGAACGAACGGCGGTTGAAGGCGTTTTGATGAAGGCGGTTGTCGACGCGTGAGCGCTCAGAACAGTAAGAACAGAATCCGTATCCGCATGGAAGCCTACGACTCCCGGGCGCTGGATGCGTCGGCGAAGGAGATTGTGGAACAGGCGAAGCGTACCAGCGCCAAGGTCCACGGGCCGATTCCGTTGCCCACCCGGATCGAGCGCTATACGGTGTTGACCAGTCCTCACATCGATAAGAAATCGCGCGAGACGTTCGAGATGCGGACGCACAAGCGGATTATCGACATTAGTGAGCCGACGTCTCGGACGGTGGAAGCGATAAATCGGATTCAAGTGCCCGCCGGCGTCTTCGTGAAGATAAAGGCCTAGGGCGATTGGTTTGTTGGTGGCGCCGGACTGCTGAGGCGGTCCGGGTTCGTTTCCTAACTCGTTAGAACAATACTCAGGCGTGTGAGCTTCATCGCACGCGGTGGAATGGAGCGGACTCGTTCGCTCGGTGCGGACGAACCGGGAACTCCCGTATGATGCCCGCGTTGCTGGGGACCAAGATCGGCATGACTCGCGTGCTCGGCGAGAAAGGCGTCGTCGAGCCCGTGACCGTCGTGCGCGCCGGGCCGTGCGTGGTTTTGCAGGTGAAAAACAAGGAATCCGACGGATACGATGCGGTGCAGCTTGGGTTCCGCGATGTGAAACCGCACCGTTCGACCAAAGCCATGATCGGCCATGCGGCCAAGGCGGGGACCGGACCCAAGCATAGTGTGCGTGAGGTACGCCTGGACGCGCCGGCGACGGTCGCGGCGGGCGACGTGGTGACGGTCGAGTTGTTCGCGGGTGATGCGGCGAAGTACGTCGACGTGGCCGGGACCACGAAAGGCAAAGGCTTCCAGGGTGTCATGAAGCGGCACGGCTTCGGCGGCATGCCCTCCTCGCACGGCACGGAACGAAAGCACCGCTCCCCGGGCGGCATCGGGTCCAGCGCTCCTCGCGGCACGGGTCGGTCGGTGAAGAAGGGCAAGCGGATGGCGGGTCACATGGGCGACGTACGCCAGACCGCGTGCTCGTTGCGACTCCTCAAGGTTGACGCTGAAAACGACTTACTGCTGATCCGCGGGAGCGTGCCCGGTCCGAACGGTTCGTTGTTGTTGGTCCGGCGATCGAAGAAAAGAGGCTAGGCGCGATGCTCGCGGTTCCGGTGTTCAACATGGCGGGTCAGCGCACCGGCGAGGTGGAGGTCGATCCGGCCTGCCTGGGCGGGCGGGTCCGTCCCGAACTGATCAAGCAGGCGGTTGTCGCCTACCTCGATCACCGATGGCAGCGCAGCGCGCGAACGAAGGGGCGGTCCGACGTCGCGGGTTCAACGCGCAAGCTCTACCGCCAGAAGGGGACGGGCAACGCCCGCGCGGGGATGATCCGAACGCCGGTACGGAAGGGCGGAGGCCGCACCTTTGCGAAGCGCGTTCCGCCGGCGACGAAGGAGTTTCCGAAGAAGATGCGTCGCTTGGCCCGCGACAACGCGATCCTGGCCAAGATCCAGGCGAACGAAGTGATGATTCTCGACGAGTTGCAATGTTCCGAGCCGAAGACGAAGGTCTTCGCGTCGATGCTCTCAGCTCTGGGCGTGCAGAAGGGGTGCTTGGTGGCGATGCACGCGGCGGATGAAAAGGCGTATAAGTCCGGCCGAAACATCCCGCGAACGGACATCCGCGTCGTGGACGACGTCAACGCCTACGACGTTCTGCGCCGACCTCGGGTGATCTTCACCAAGGAGGCCTTTACGCGGGTCACGAGTCGGGCGGCGGCGAAGGAATAAGGGCGGGCGATCCCGATGGATATCTACCACATTGTGAAGCGCCCGTTGGTGACGGAGAAGGGCACGCACCAGGCCCAGCAGTCGCACGGCGCGACGCGGACCAGGCCCGCCCGCGGCGGGTCGTACGCTTTCGAGGTGCATCCCGATGCGTCGAAGGCGTCGATCAAGCAGGCGATCGAGAAGATTTACAACGTGAAGGTGCAATCGGTGAGGACGGCGGTGCGTAAGGGCAAGCCCCGTCGGGTCCGGTACAAGACGGGGACGACGTCGGATTGGAAGAAGGCGGTGGTCGTGCTGAGGGCCGACCACCATATTGATTTGTTCTAGAGGTTCTTCGGGCCGAAGCGCGGGTTCGACCTGCGATCGGGCCGGTTGCGGTACACGGGATTTCGATGGCGATCATCACCTACAATCCGACTTCGCCCGGTCGGCGCGTGTCGACGGTCAACGACTACGCGGAGCTGACCGACAAGCACAGGCAGCCGGAGAAGTCCCTGTGCGAGCGCCTGACCAAGCATGGCGGCCGCAACCACCACGGGCGGATCACCGCTCGCCATCGCGGGGGCGGGGCGCGGCGCATCTATCGCGTGATCGACTTTAAGCGCGACAAAGACGACATCGTAGGCACAGTGCAGGCTATCGAATACGACCCCAACCGAAGTTGTCACATTGCCCTGCTTGAATACGCCGACGGCGAAAAGCGGTACATCCTGGCCCCAGCGGGGCTTACGGCCGGCGAAACGGTGGCCAGCGGCCCCACGGTGGAGCCGAAGGTCGGCAATGCCATGCCGCTCAAGAACATCCCCCCGGGCCTGGCGGTGCACAACGTCGAAATGAACGTGGGACAGGGCGGCAAGCTCGTCCGCAGCGCGGGCGGGTCGGCCCGTCTCCTCTCGCGGAACGAGAGTTGGGCGATACTGGTGCTTCCATCCGGCGAAATGCGTGAAGTCCGTGTGGAGTGCCGGGCGACCATCGGCCAGTTGGGCAACGTCGAGCACCAAAACCTGCGCTGGGGGAAGGCTGGGCGTATAAGGAACATGGGTCGCCGACCGTACGTGCGCGGCACGGCTCAGAACCCCGTGTCCCATCCTCTGGGCGGCGGCGAGGGTCGCAGCGGCGGCGGGCGACATCCGTGCAGCCCGACGGGACTGCTGGCCAAGGGCGGGCGAACCCGTTCGCCGCGAAAGCCCTCCAACCAGCGCATTATGCGGCGACGCAAGAGCAGGCGATACGGACAGCTCCCGACCCCCAAGAAGGGATGACGGCGGGTCGGCGGCGTGACGGGATGGATGTCGGAGCGGTGGTGTAGGGCGTTCTGAGGCAGTCGATGGCGCGATCACAGAAAAAAGGGGCGTTCGTGGACGAGAAGCTCTTTCACAAGGCGATGAACGCGAAGGGCACAGGCATGGGCGCGCCGATCCGCACCTGGTCGCGACGCTGCACGATCGTACCGGAGTTCATCGGGGTCCGGTTCGAGGTCCACAACGGGAAGGTTTTCCATCTCGTTTATGTGAACGAGGACATGGTCGGGCACAAGCTGGGCGAGTTCAGCCCGACGCGGACGTTCCGGGGCCACAGCGGCGGAAGGAAGAAGGCCGCGGGGACAGGGGCGCCGGCTGCGGCCGCAACGTAACTGAGTCGGTAAGGACGTAACGGGTCGATGGCAACGGCAACGAACGGTGAGAAGATGTGGTCGGCGAAGCACCGCTTCGCGCGCATCTCGCCCCGCAAGGTTAAGCTGGTGATCGACTTGATTCGCGGCCGCAAGTGCGGCGAGGCCATGGACCAGTTGCGGTTCAACCCTCGCCGTTGCGCCCGCATGATTGAGAAGGTGTTGAAGTCGGCCATGGTGAACGCGGACGAACAAGAGGCCGACATGCGGAGCCTGTTTGTCAAGGATGCACGGGTGAACGGCGGTCCGTATTATCGACGGTGGCGGCCCAAGGATCGCGGGCGGGCCCATCCCATCGCCAAGCGGACGAGCCACATCATGGTCACGGTGGCGGAAGGTTGATCCAGGGTTTTCGTAGGTAACGGATAGGGTTCGCTCCCGGGGAGTCGCAGGTGGGTCAGAAGGTCAATCCGATCGGGTTCCGCGTGGGCATCACGGAGGATTGGCGCTCGCGCTGGTTCGCGCCGAAGGCGGCCTTCGCCGAGTTCCTGGTCGAGGACCAGAAGATACGGGCGTTCCTGGACGAGCGCCTGAACCAGCAGCCGCCCTACGCGGCGGTGGCCAAGGTGGAGATCGAGCGGACCCGCAACGAGGTGAAGGTTCTGCTTCACACGGCCCGGCCGGGACTGGTGATCGGCCCCAAGGGGGCGGAAATCGACAAACTGAAGGAGGAATTGGAGAACCTCATCGATCGCAACGTGAGCCTGAACATTCAGGAGATCAAGGCCCCGGACGGGAACGCCAAGTTGATCGCCGAATCCGTCTCCGAGCAGCTCAAGAAACGAGCGGGCTTTCGCCGGGTGATGAAGATGCGGATCGACTCGGCCATGGCCGCCGGCGCCAAGGGCGTGAAGATCATGCTCTCCGGTCGCCTGGGCGGGGCGGAGATGGCCAGGCGGGAGACGCAAATCCGCGGCTCCATCCCGTTGCACACGCTTCAGGCGCACGTGGATTACGGCACGGCCACCTGCCGCACGAAGTATGGTGCGATTGGGATCAAGGTCTGGCTCTATCAGGGCCGCTACGGCGAGGAAGCCGTGATGGTGGACGCCGGTCCGCAAGGTCGCGGCCGCGACGGTCGACGGGGAAAGCGCGGCTAGCGCCACTCGGATGGAGTACGGTCTATGGCGTTGATGCCCAAAAGAGTGAAGTGGCGCAAAAGCCAACGCGGCAAGGTCCGCGGGGTGGCCGGAAAGGGCAACACCGTCGCCTTCGGCGACTTCGGCTTGCAGTGTTTGGGCACCGGCTGGCTCACGGCGCGACAAATAGAGGCGGGGCGAGTGGCGGCTACGCACTACCTCCACCGGGAGGGAAAGGTTTTCGTGCGGATGTTTCCGCACAAGCCGGTTTCCTCGAAGCCGCTGGAAACGCGAATGGGCAAGGGTAAGGGCGAGCCGGAGTTTTGGGTCGCCTGCGTTCGTCCGGGGACGGTGATGTTCGAGGTCAGCGGCGTGGAAGAGAACGTAGCGCGGGACGCGTTGTTACGCGTAGCGCATAAGATGCCGTATCGCTGCCGGTTTGTCAGACGGCGTCATGGTTTGTGATGGGGTGCCGGGTGAGGATATCGTGAAGGTCGCCGAACTTCGAGAGATGAAGACCGTGGAGCTGCACGGGGAGCTGGACCGCATCCGCCGGCATCTCTTCGACCTTCATGGGCAGGCGGTCACGGAGAAGCTGGAGAACCCTCACCAGCTCAAGGCCGTGCGGAAGAACATCGCCCGAATTCTGACCCTCCTGAACGAGCGGGGTGAAACGGGCGTCGAGCAGCAGCAATACCATCTGGAGTCTATCGCCACGCACCGCAAGGGCGGCTGACGGGAGGCGTAACGGAGACCGGCGGCAAGAAGGTTGACCTGAATCTATGAACAATGGTTCGACATCGGGACCCGTTTCGACGTTGCGAGGTCGGCGCGACCGGCGCCTCGGCACGGTCATCTCCGACAAGGGTGACAAGACGATCCGCGTGCGTTTTGACTTCTTGGTGAAGCACCCCAAGTACGGTAAGTATTTGCGGCGCTCGACGACGCTGGCCACCCACGACGAGAAGAATGAGGCCCACAAGGGCGACCTGGTGGAGGTCGTCGCCTGCCGCCGGATGTCGAAGACGAAGTGTTGGCGGTTGACGCGGGTGCTGGAGCGCGGCTCGAGTATCGAACTAGGCGCCGACGGCTTGGAAGCGGCCGTCTCCTAAGGTTGGGACCGTGACATGATTCAGATGTACACCATGGTGGACGTGTGCGACAACACCGGGGCCAAGCAGGCCATGGTGTTCAACGTCTACAAGGGCAGCACGGCCCGGCCCGGAAAGTATCGCCTCAAGACGGCGAAGATCGGCGATATCGTGATGGTCACGGTGAAGAAGGCTCTGCCCAACAGCGATTTTTCCGGCGGCGCCGATCGGAAGGACCGGTCGAAGCGTCGGAAGGCTAAGGCCGTGGTGGTCCGCATGAGGATGCCCACCCGCCGTCCCGACGGGAGCTACGTTCGCTTCGACAGCAACGCGGTGGTGCTGCTGGATGAGAAGAACGAACCGCGCGGCACGCGAATCTTCGGCGCCGTCGCCCGGGAGCTTCGGGAAAAGAACTTTATGAAGATCGTCTCCCTGGCGGAGGAAGTCGTCTGACGAGGACGCCTACGGGTCGAACAATGGCCTTGCATTTGCGAAAAAACGATATTGTGGAAGTCATCTGCGGCGACCATCGCGGGGCGCGGGGGAAGGTGCTCCACGTCGATCCGAAGAAGGGCAAAGTTGTGGTGGAGGGCGTAAACGTGGTCTATCGTCACGTGCGGCCGACGCGGCGTAATCCGCAAGGCGGTCGCGTGCAAAAGGAAGCCGCCATTCACATCTCCAACGTGTTGCCGTTCGATTCGAGTGCGGGCAAAGCCCAGCGGGTCCATTTTGTGGTGGAGAGGGACGACGGCGGGAAGGTGACGGCCAAACGGCGGGTCAGCGAGGCCGGGACGACGCTCCATACGCTGACTCGGGGAGAGCGTCTTACAAAGAAGTAGCTATGGCTCGGTTGTTGGAACGCTATAAAACAGAGATCAACCGCGAGCTTCAGGCGGCGCTGGGGATCGGCAACCTGATGGCCGTCCCGCGCCTGCAGAAGGTCGTGGTGGCGATGGGCACGGGCTCGCCGATGCAGGACAAGAACCGGCTTCCGGCGGCGGTGGAGGACTTGGCCAGGATCACGGGACAGAAACCGCAGATTCGCCGGGCGCAGCGGGCCGTGTCCAACTTCAAGACCCGCCGCGATATGGAGATCGGCTGCCGGGTGACTCTGCGGGGCAAGAGGATGTACGAGTTCGTGGATCGACTGATCAACGCCGCCATCCCGCGTATGCGCGACTTTCGCGGGTTGAACCCCAAGAGCTTCGACGGTCGTGGGAACTACACGATGGGGGTGGCCGACCAGTCGATCTTTTCGGAGATCGACCTGGCCAAGATCACCTACAACCAAGGGATGCACATCACCTTCGTGACGAACGCCCGCAGTGACGCGGTGGCGAAGGCGTTGCTGGTCGGCCTGGGTCTGCCGCTCCGCAAGACCGAGGAGCAGGTGAACTGATGGCGACCAAGGCGTGGGTCAACAAGGCGAACGCGAAGCCCAAGTTCATGACCCGGCGCGTGCGGCGCTGCCAGTTGTGCGGGCGGTCGCGGGCGGTGTATCGAAAGTTTCAGGTGTGTCGCATTTGCTTCCGGAATCTGGCCCACGAGGGAATGATCCCCGGGGTCCGCAAAGCGAGTTGGTAGGAGCGGAGTGGGTCGAGGCGGAACGAAGTTACAGGGCGGTATGAAAGATGTGGTCTGATCCGATCGCCGACATGCTGACTCGCATTCGCAACGCCGTCCGCGTGCGGCGGAAGCAGGTGAGTATCCCCTCCTCGAAGCTCAAGGTGGGCATCGCCCGCGTGCTGTTGGAGGAGGGCTATATCAACGGTTTCGATGTGGTTGCGGACACCAAGCAGGGCGTCTTGCGGATCGACCTGAAGTACGGCCCGCGTGGCGAGGACATCATCCATCGCATCCGCCGCGAATCGAAGGCGGGGTGCCGGGTGTACAAGAAGGTCGGCGAGCTGCCGCAGGTGTTGGACGGACTGGGAATCTCGATCGTATCTACGCCCAAGGGTGTGTTGAGCGATCGAGCGTGCCGCGAGATGAACGTCAGCGGAGAGTGGCTTTGCACGGTGCAATAGGCGGGACGTTGGGCGACCAACGGGAGAATCGTCCTCCCGCCTGATAGAGGCTTCAGCGATGTCGAGAGTTGGAAAACAGCCTGTTCCGCTGCCCTCCGGCGTGAGCTTCAAGATCGCCGGACGGGAGGCGACGGTTACGGGTCCGAAGGGCACCTCCTCCCTCTGCTTCCCGGCGCTGGTGGACGTGGCGTACGAGGAGGCCTCGAAGCTGGTGAAGGTGACGCGGCAGGACGACAGCAAGCAGGCCCGAGCCAACCACGGCCTGACGCGGGCGCTCCTCGCCAACATGGTGAAAGGCGTCGCCCAGGGCTTTGAAAGGCGGCTGGAGATTTACGGCACCGGCTACAACTGCAAACTCATCGGCAAAGCGCTGCACCTGAACGTCGGCTATTCCGGCCGGCGGCGCGGAGTGGGGGCGCAGTTTGAGGTTCCCGTGCCCGCGGGCGTGGAAGTGACGGTGGAGAAGGACGCGGCCCGCGGAGACAACGAGCCTGCGGCGCTCGTGATTCGCGGGTGCGACAAGCAACAGGTGGGCGAATTTGCCGCGGAAATCCGCGATCTTCGCCGGACGGAGCCCTACAAGGGCAAAGGCATTCGCTACCACGGCGAGGTGGTCAAGCGTAAGCAAGGCAAGGCGCTCACGACGAGCACGTAGTTGTGAGGCGAGTGAGCGACGGGCGATGCGGGCGAACGAACTGAAGAGCATACGGCGGCTGCGGCGAAAGCACGTCATCCGCCATCGCGTGTTTGGAACGACGGAGCGGCCGCGGCTGACGGTCTTCCGCAGTCTCAAGAACCTCTACGCCCAAATCATCGACGATGAAAAGGGCGTGACGCTGTGCGAGGCCAGCAGCCGGAGCAAAGACTTGCAGGGTAAGATTCCCAGCGGCGGGAACATTCCCGCGGCCAAGGTGGTCGGCGCGGCGCTGGCCGAACGGGCCAAGGCGAAGAACATCGACCAGGTCTGCTTTGATCGCAACGGCTATCGTTACCACGGCCGCGTGAAAGCGCTGGCCGATGCGGCCCGCGAGGCGGGATTGAAGTTTTAGGAAGACGGCCGACGCCGGACGGCCCGACGGGATACGACATGACCCAGCTTGCAACGACCATTCCCCCGATGGGACCGACCGAATCCGCCGAGCCCGGCGTCGATGACATTGTGGTCAAGATTTGCCGTTGCGCAACGGTGGTCAAGGGCGGTCGCCGCTTCAGCTTCGGCGCTTTGGTGGTCGTCGGGGACCGCAAGGGAAAGGTCGGCGTCGGATACGGAAAGTCCGCCGAAGTTCCCGCGGCCGTCGAGAAGGGCAAGAAAATCGCCATGCGCAACATGGTTCCCATTAAGCTTGTGGGAGGAACGCTCCCGCATCGGGTCATCGGGCGGTTCGGGGCGAGCCACGTGGTGATGGTACCGGCGAGTCCGGGAACAGGCGTCATCGCCGGGGCGAGCGTGCGCGCCGTCCTCGAACTGGCCGGCGTTCACGATTTACTGACGAAAAGCTACGGATCGAACAGCCCGAAGAACCTCGTTCGGGCGGCGCTGCAGGGGTTGACCTCCCTGGTCAACCGGGACGAGGTGGAGCGCCTGCGCGGCGTCAAGCTGGCGGGGTAGGGATCGCGATGCACATTGCCGAAATCACCGAACGCGCCGGCGCCGACCGCCGTCCCAAGCGAGTGGGACGAGGGGAAGGCTCCGGCTCGGGAAAGACCTCGGGCCGCGGCACCAAGGGCTGCGGGGCGCGGTCGGGTTGGAAGCAGCGCGGGATGCAGGAGGGCGGACAGATGCCCACCTTCCGACGCATGCCCAAGCGCGGGTTCAGCAACGCGCAGTTCGAGACCCGCTACCACGTGGTGAACGTGGAGGCGCTGGAGACGGCGTTCCCCGCGGATTCCCACGTAACCCCCCAGGAGTTGCGCGAGTCGGGGTTGATTCGCAACGTGCGGCTGCCGGTCAAGATTCTGGGCGAGGGCGTACTGACTAAGAAGCTGACCGTCGACGCAGCGAAGTTCAGTCGATCGGCCATGGAAAAGATCAAGCAAGCGGGAGGCGAAGCCAGAGTGCGTCCGTAACCGGCTCAGCCGGCGAGGGCGCCCACGCAAAGACCGATGTTCGCGACCTTCCTCAACATTTTTAAGATCCCCGAGCTGCGGAACAAGCTGCTGTTCACGCTGGGGATGTTGGCGACCTACCGCATCGGGTTCGTCGTCGCCGTCCCCGGCATCGACCAGAAGGCGATGGGCGCCGGCGCGCCCCAGGGCGGCGGCGGCGGTTGGGGCGATCTGATCAGCACGTTCGAGTTGTTCACCGGAGGGAATCTCAGCCAGAGCACGATTTTCGGTCTGGGCATTATGCCCTACATCTCGGCGTCCATCATTTTTCAGCTCTTGGTGACCGTCATTCCCTCCTTGGAGAAGCTCCAGCAAGAGGGTGAAAGCGGGCGCAAGAAAATCCGGGAATACACCCGCTACGCCACCGTCGGCCTGTGCATCATCAATGCCGCCGTTTGGATGAAGTACCTCGCCGATCAGGGATTCATTTTCCCGCAATTCACCGGACCGTGGATGGGGATGTCCTTTACCTACATGGTGATGACGCTGACGATCCTGACGACGGGAACCATGTTCTTGATGTGGCTTGGAGAGCAGGTCGACGAGTATGGAATCGGGAACGGCGTCTCGCTCATCATCATGGCGGGGATCGTTGCGAGAATCCCTGATGCCGTCATTTATGTCGTTCGGAATCTCAGCTTGAAGGGCACGGCCGATCGTTCGGTCATGGACTTACCCAAGGTCCTGTTCCTGCTCATTATGTTCGTGGCCGTCGTCGCCGGAGCCATTCTGATCACTCAAGGTCAGCGGCGGATCCCCATTCAGCAGGCCAAGCAGACCCGCGGACGCCGCGTCTACGGCGGGCAGCGACACTACCTGCCGCTGCGGGTCAATCACGGCGGCGTCATGCCGATCATCTTCGCCAGCTCGATGCTGATTTTCCCAGGTGTGATCTTCAGCGCCTTGCACAACGTGTGGCCCAACGCGTTTTTTGCATTTCTTCGCGAGTCGTTCGCTCGCGGGGACTATGTCTACACCCTCTCCGAAGTCGCGGCGATCTACTTCTTTGCCTATTTCTGGACCACTGTGCAGTTTCGTCCCAAGGAAATGGCGAACAATCTGCGCGACTATGGCAGTTTCATCCCCGGTCTTCGCCCCGGGAAGCGGACAGCGGACTACCTGGAAAAAGTAATGGGTCGGATTACTTATGTGGGTGCGGCGTTCCTGGCCATCATCGCCATCATTCCGAGTCTGGTGGCGCAGTCGTTGCAGATACCGTACATGGTCTCCGCGTTTTTGGGCGGGACCGGGTTGTTGATTGTGGTGAGCGTGACCCTGGATTTGGTCCAGCGAATCGAGGCGAATTTGATCATGCGTAATTACAAGGGCTTCCTCGGCGCCGAAGGACCGATCAAAGGCTCGCGAAACTAGGGATCCGGCAGAGGGAAGTGGAATCCAACGGCGCCGAAATGCCGCGAGCCCCGTGGCGAGGGCGATGGGCGAGGGTGTCTCGTTTGACGCACGGCCGGGGCATCATCCTAAAAAGCCGTCGCGAGATCGAGCTCATGCGGCGTGCGGGACGGGTGGTCTACGGCGTCCTGCGGAGGATGGAAGAGTTGGCCGCCCCCGGCGTGACCACGGCGGCGTTGAACGCGGCGGCGGAGGAAATGATCGCCCAAGAGGGCGGGATCGCTTTGTTCAAGGGTGTAAAGAATCCGCAGGCGAAGTTTCCGTTTCCCGCGGCCTTGTGCACCAGTGTCAACGAGGAGTTGGTCCACGGGATCCCGGGCGACCGCGTGCTTCGGGAGGGTGATATCGTCAGCGTCGACTGCGGCGTGCGTCTGGGCGGCTATTGCGGCGACTCGGCCACGACGATCGCCATCGGCCAGGTGTCGCCCTCGACTCAGCATCTGATCGAGGTCACGCGCTGCACGCTGGAGTTGGCGATGGAGTTGATCCGCCCGGGACGCATGTGGAGCGAGGTCGCCTCGTGCATGCAGGCGTTTGTGGAGGGAGCGAAGCTGTCCGTGGTGCGGGAGTTCGTCGGCCACGGTATCGGACGGGACATGCACGAGGAACCCAAGGTCCCCAACTTCTGGAACGACAGCCAGAAGCGGATGGACTTCAAGCTCCTGCCCAAGATGGTGTTGGCGGTCGAGCCCATGGTGAATCTCGGCGGCTACGCGGTGGATTACGCCGGCGACGATCGTTGGGTCGTGGTGACCAAGGATCGCAAGAACGCCGCCCACTTTGAGCACACCCTCGCGGTGACGGAGGGCGGCGTGGACGTGCTGACCGACGGGCGGTAACGCGGACGAGTCGCGGGACGGGGTCCGTGCGGATAGGCGAGGTGTGATGCGATGAAAGTTCGATCCAGCGTGCGACGAATCTGCGAGAACTGCAAGATCGTCAAGCGAAGGGGCGTGGTGCGGGTCATCTGCACCAACCCCCGTCATAAACAACGTCAGGGATAGGGAGAAGTCCAGGTGCCGCGTATTTCCGGTATAGACGTACCGCCCAACAAGCGGATCGAGTTCTCGTTACGCTACATCTACGGGATCGGCCCCAAGCTCGCGCTGGATATTCTGAAGGAAGCGCAGATCGAGGTGGGGGTCAAGGCCAAGGACCTCAACGAGGAGGAGGTCGCCCGGATCGGCGGCGTCATCGACCGAAACTACCAGGTCGAGGGGCAGCTTCGACGCATCATTCAGTCGAACATCGCCCGCTTGAAGGACATTCGCTGCTATCGCGGGATGCGTCACCGAGCCCATTTGCCGGTACGCGGCCAGCGGACTCGGACCAACGCCCGTACTCGAAAGGGGCCGCGAAAGACGGTCGCGGGCAAGAAGGGCGTGAAGGAGCTGACGCGTGGCTAAACGAGCGGGCAAGAAGGGCGTGCGGCGGAACGTGGCCAGGGGCGTGGCCCATATCAAGGCCTCGTTCAATAACACCCTCGTCACCATCACGGACGTCAACGGCGATGTTCTGGCACGCGGGTCCGCTGGAACGGTCGGGTTTAAGGGTACGCGGAAGAGCACACCGTTCGCGGCTCAGCGTGCCGTGGAGCAAGCGGCCCACGCCGCCCGGCGCTTCGGGGTGCAAGAGGTGGAGGTTCGGGTAAAGGGTCCGGGCACCGGCCGCGACGCGGCCATCACGGCGCTCCAGGCCTCGGGCTTGCGGATCCACTCCATTGAGGATGTGACCCCGCTGCCGCATAACGGATGTCGCCCCGCCAAGAGGCGACGGGTTTAACAGGGTCGATCGGACGAGATACATGGGACGTTACATCGGTCCAGGTTGTCGCCTCTGTCGCCGTGAGGGGCTGAAGCTCATGCTCAAGGGGGCGCGTTGCGAAACGGCGAAGTGCGCCATGGAGCGAAAGTGGGCCAGCGCCCCGCCGGGGATGCACGCCTGGCGCCGCCGCAAGGCCGGCGACTACGGCGTGCGCCTGCGCGAAAAGCAGAAGGTGAAACGCTATTACGGCGTCTTCGAGCGCCAGTTCATGGTCTACTTCACCATGGCGGAGCGGGGCAAGGGCAATACCGGAGAAGCCCTGCTCAGTCTCTTGGAGCGGCGGTTGGACAACGTGGTGTGGAAGCTCGGCTTCGCCCCGTCCCACAAGGCCGCCCGGGTGGGGATCGCGCATGGGCACATTTACGTCAACGGCCGACGCCTCAACCGACCGAGCTACCTGGTCCAGCAGGGCGATCGGATCGCCGTGAAGCCCGCGGAGCGGAGCCAGAAGTTCATTCATCAATCGCTCGGCGAGGGGGCCCCGCCGGTCCAGCCGTGGTTGCAGTTGGACGCGCAGCGCCTCGAGGCCACGGTGGCCGCGCTGCCGACGCGCGAGGACGTTCAGATTCCGGTGGAAGAGCAACTGATCATCGAGATGTGTAGTCGGTAGGGGTCAAGCCGGCGCCGTTGTCCCCAGGCCGGGATTGCGTGGATCCCGGCCTTGAATAAGCCCTCTTGGAGGTCATCCCGATGCGTATCAAATGGCGAGGATTGGAGTTGCCCAGCCGCGTCGCCCGCGACGAGGCCGTCAGCACCGATTCGTATGCGCGGTTCATCATCGAGCCGTTTGAGCAGGGATTCGGTACGACCATCGGAAACTCCCTGCGCCGCGTGTTGCTCTCCAGCCTCGAAGGCGCCGCGGTGACCAGCGTGAAGATCGCGGGCGTCTCCCACGAATTCCGCAGCATCGACGGGGTCCTGGAGGACGTGACCGACATCATCCTGAACATCAAGGGCATCGTCCTCATGCTCACGGGCGCGGAATGCAAAACGATGTCCGTTCGACGCGACAAGGCCGGCGAAGTCCGCGCCGGCGATATCGTGACCGACCCCGCGATCCTGATCGCTAATCCCGATCACAAGATCGCGACCCTGACGGCCAGTGTCCCGTTTCAGGTGGAGATGAACGTCCGCACCGGCCGGGGCTACGCCACCGTCAATGACAACCGGGCGGCGGAGCAGGAACTGGGCGTCATCCCCATCGACTCCATCTTTTCCCCGGTTTTGCGCGTGCGTTATCGAACGGAGGACATGCGCGTCGGGCAGCGGACGAACTACGATCGGCTGATCATGGAGATCTGGACCAAAGGGACCGTCCGACCGGAGGACGCCCTGGTGGAAGCCGGGCTGATTCTGCGTAAGCATCTCAACCCGTTCGTGATGTATCACGAGCTGGGGGACCACGTGGTCACCGCGACGCGCCGCCTGCACGAGTCCGAACCGTCCGAGGGTTCCGCCCTGGCGCAGCTTCTAGCCAAGCCGGTGACGACCCTGGAACTCTTCGTGCGGGCGAGCAATTGCCTCGAGGCCGCACAGGTGTTGACGCTTCGCGACTTGGTGACCAAGACCGAGTCCGATCTGCTTCGCTTTCGCAGCTTCGGCAAGACGTCGTTGCATGAGGTGCAACGCAAGCTGGCCGCGGTCGGTCTATCGCTGGGTATGAGATTCGGTGAGGAGCGGAGCAGGGCGGAGGCTTCGGGCAATGCGGAGGAGGCCCCCATCGCCGGTTTGGCCTCGCGCTTCGGGCACCCCGATGCGATGGGTACCGACCTGCCCGCCGGGCCGGGTGGTTCCGTGAGCGGAGGCAGCGCCGGGCCGATGGAAGTTTTTACGATGGGGGACTAGCCGGGCGACGGGCGGCATCCCGGCGCGCCGGGACTCGTTCCGATGACGGCTCGTCAAGTGACCTTATGAGACATCGAGTACATCACCGCAAGCTCAATCGCACCTCCGAGCACCGCGAGGCGTTGCGCCGCAATATGGCCCAAAGCCTGTTCGAGCATGGTCAGATCACGACCACGCTTCCCAAGGCCAAGGACCTTCGACCGTTCGTAGAGAAACTGGTCACGCTCGCCGTCCGCGCCCGCCGCCTGGGTAAGGCCGGGGACCGCGCCGGTGCGCTCGCGGCCCGTCGCTCGATTGACGGCTTGCTGACCGACCGCGCCATCATTCCGGCCGAGCATCGTGCGGCGTACGAGGGGATGTCCGACGCCGGCAGGGCGAAGTCGGTCCGGATGGTGAGCGGTCGACGCTATCGCACCGGTGAACCCAAGGGTCGCCTCGTGTTTACCGCCGATTCCGTGACCCGTCGGCTCATCGAGAAGATCGCTCCGCGGTTTGTGGACCGCCCCGGCGGGTACACGCGGGTCATCCATCTTTCCGACACGCGAATCGGCGATAGTTCACGTCTGGCGGTACTTCAACTGGTGGGGAATGAGCAGGCGCCGGGTTCGTTGACCAAGCCGCGTAAGTCCGCCCGCCGTCGCCGTACCGACGCACGCTACGCCATGGCCGTCAAGGCGGCTAAGGCTTGGAGCACGAAGGGCAGGACCGCCGGGCCTGACGCCAGCGAATCGCCTGCCGTCGACCGGGAACCCACCTGACGTCGGTCGCTCCTTCGGCGGCTGGACCGGTTTCTTGCTTTGGCGGACGGAGAAGGACGTGTCGCGCGAACCGAACTGCGTGTTCTGCAAGATCGTCGCCGCCGAAATCCCGGCCGCGGTGGTCTACGAGGACGACGCGATCGTCGCCTTCCTTGACGTCGGTCCATTGGCCGACGGGCACTTGCTGGTGATTCCCCGCGAGCACTACGCCCGACTGACCGATGTTCCACCCGCGCAATGCGCTCAGGTCGCCTCCGCCCTTCCGTTCCTCGGCCGCGTTGTGCTGCAAGTAACCCGGGCCGAGGGTTTCAACGTTCTCCTCAACGAGGGCCGCGTCGCGGGACAGGTCGTCCCCCATATTCACTTCCACGTCATCCCTCGCAAAACGGACGATCAATTGGGCTATCGCTGGAACGCGGGAAAATACCCCGAGGGTCGGGCCGCGGAACTCGCCGCCGCCTACCGACGTGCCATTGCCGAACACTCCCCCTGACGGGCCGCCCCGCTACTCCCCGACCGCCTGAACAATGATCCGCCGCGTGCGAGGCCGCGTATCGAAGTCAATCAGGACGATCTGTTGCCATGTACCGAGTTGCAGTTTGCGATGGACCAGGGGCACGGTCAGGCTCGGCCCCAACAACGACGCCCGGACGTGCGAATGTCCGTTGTCGTCGTGCCAGGTCTCTTCGTGTCGGTAACGGGCGTCCTGCGGCGCGAGGTCCTCGAAAGCGGTCTTGAGGTCGTGGTTGACAAGCCCCGGCTCGTACTCGGTCGTAGTGATACCCGCCGTTGAGCCGATGACAAAGACGGTGACGAGACCGTGGTGAATCCGTCCGCCGCCCACGCACTCCGCGACCCGATCCGTAAGGTCCAGAACCTGACTGTCCCCTTGAGTCTCGATCTCGAACTCGTGCGTTTCGACGGCCATTTCCGCGAGTATAGCCTGCCTTTCTCACGAAGCTAGGAGTCGCGCCGTCGGTGCGCCCTTGACGGGACGCCCGAACGTCGGCTCTCGGTGTCGGGTGGAGCCTCGGCCGACAGTTCGGGCACTTGCTTGAGTTCCTCGATCCGGTCGCGCAGTCGCGCGGCCCGTTCGAACTCCAGAGCTTCGGCGGCCTCGAGCATGTCCTTCTCCAAAAGGGCGATGAGTTCCGTTCGGTCCAGTTCCTCTTCGCTCAGTTCGACCGCCTCGGCGGCTACCTTGTAGGCGTTGACCATCTTCTCCAAAGTCGAGCGGATTTCCTTCTCCACCGTCGCCGGGGTGATGCCGTAATCTTCGTTGTATTTCAATTGCAGTGCCCGACGGCGGTTCGTTTCATCCATCGCCCGTTGCATACTCGGCGTGACCGTGTCGGCGTAGAGCACGACCTGGGCGTTCACGTTTCGCGCCGTGCGGCCGATTGTCTGAATGAGGGAGGTCTCGCTCCGCAGAAACCCCTCCTTGTCCGCATCGAGAATGCCCACCAGCGACACTTCCGGCAAGTCGAGTCCCTCACGGAGCAGGTTGACCCCCACCAGCACGTCGAACTTGCCCTCGCGCAACTCCTTGAGGATGGCGACGCGTTCCAGGGTGTCGATGTCGCTGTGGAGGTATTTTCCGCGAAACCCTTCCTGTTGAATATACTTGGACAGATCCTCGGCCAAGCGCTTGGTGAGCGTCGTGACCAGCACGCGCTCGTGTGCGGCAGCGCGCTGCGCGATCCGCTGCAAAAGATCCGGGACCTGGCCCCGCGCCGGATGCACCTCGATCGGCGGATCGACCAATCCCGTCGGGCGAATGATCTGCTCGACGACTTCGCCCCCGCAAAGCTCCAACTCGATCGGTCCGGGCGTGGCGGAAAGGAACAGCACTTGGCGCCACATGCCCTGAAACTCCTCGAAGCGCATGGGGCGATTGTCCAGACAGCTCGGCAGTCGAAATCCATGTTCGACGAGCGTTTCCTTGCGCGCCCGATCACCGTTGAACATGGCCCGCACTTGAGGCAACGTCGCGTGCGACTCGTCGATCACCAAGAGGAAATCCTTGGGGAAATAGTCAACCAGTGTGTAGGGCTTTGCCCCTGCGGCGGTTCCGTTGAGGTGCCGCGAATAGTTCTCGATGCCGGAACAGTAGCCCACCTCGCGGATCATTTCCACGTCATACTTGGTGCGAGCGATCAGCCGCTGGGCCTCAAGCAGTTTTCCGTGGCGGCGAAACTCCATCACCCGCTTATCGAGTTCTTCCAAGATGTTCGCGGTCGCGGAAGCGATGCGGTCCTCGGGCATGACATAATGCACGGTCGGGAAGACGAAGACCCGTTCGAGCTTGCCCAGCGACTGCGCGGTGAGCGGGTTGATCATCTCCAGCTTCTCGATCTCGTCGCCGAACATCTCAATGCGGTAGGCGAATTGCTCGTGTGCGGGGTGCAACTCGATGACATCCCCGCGAACGCGGAACGTGCCCCGTTTGAAATCCAGGTCGTTGCGGTTGTATTGCAGGTCCACGAAACGTTTGAGCAATTCGTCCCGGTCGATCGACGTGCCGACATTCAGGACGCACACGGCGGCCTTGTAGTCTTCCGGCGAACCCAATCCGAAGATGCACGACACGCTGGCCACGATGATCGCGTCGTCGCGCGAAACGAGGCTGCTCGTGGCGCTGAGGCGGAGGCGGTCGAGATCGTCGTTGCGCGAGGCATCCTTTTCGATGTAGATGTCACGTTGGGGGATGTAGGCCTCGGGCTGGTAGTAATCGTAGTAGCTCACGAAGTACTCGACGGCGTTGCGGGGGAACAGCTCGCGGAACTCTTCGTAAAGCTGAGCGGCCAGGGTCTTGTTGTGCGAAATTACGAGCGTCGGGCGGTTAAGGTCGGCGATCACGTTGGCCGTCGTGAAGGTCTTGCCGGAACCGGTGACGCCCAGGAGGCACTGGTACCGTGCCCCGCCGCGAAAGGCGTCGGTCAGCTTGGTGATGGCCGCGGGCTGATCGCCCTTGGGTCCAAACGGGCTGACAAGTTCAAAACGGTCTGACATCGCTGAAGGCCGGCGTGGTTGGAAAGACCGGCCTCCCCGTTTACGTTCCCCACCGCCGGGTCGAAACGGCGACGATCCACCGTTGCCCCCAAACCCGCGGCCAATGATACCGCAACGTCGCGGACAGGGCGCATCCCATTAAGCGCGGCGGGGTCAATCGTTTCGTGTCATTCTGAGCGCAGCGAAGAATCTTGGAGCGAAGCATCTAGACGCGTAAGAAGATTCTTCGCTCCGCTCAGAATGACATCCGGTGGGCGCTTTCGCGATCCCCAACGGGATACAACGTCGCGGACAAGGCCTGGGGACCGCGATGTTGGCGGACGGCGGGTTGGGAAATATACTCCTCGGTTTGCGGTCTGGCCGCGAGCGGAAGAAAAGTTGGAAGTTCGAAGGTCGAAGTTCGAAAAGGGCTGCGTGTCGGTCCAAGCACACACGCTCTTCGAACTTCGAACTTTGAACTTTGAACTTCATGCGTGAAACGTTTCTGTGGATCGTGCTGGCGGCGTTCTTCGCCGCGACGACGGCGCTGGCCGTGTACGGCCTGCACCTCTATGTACTGCTCTACCTGTTTCGCAGAAAGGCGGCATCGCGGCGACGCGAGCAGCAAGCCGCCATCGCCACGTATCACCGCGATCACCCGGTGGACGGCTGGCCGATCGTCACCACCCAGATTCCCGTCTACAACGAGCGGGACGTCGTCAAGCGGGCGGTCGAGGCGACGGCCGCCATCGACTATCCGCCCGCTCGCCATGAAATCCAGATCCTTGACGACAGCGACGACGCCACGCGGGATACCGTCGATGACCTCGTTCGGCGACTGAACGCCCGCGGCGTGGACATCAATGTGATTCGCCGTCCGAGCCGGTCGGGCTACAAGGCCGGGGCGCTGGCGGCAGGATTGGCGTCGGCGCGGGGCAAGTATGTCGCCGTGTTCGACGCCGACTTCGTTCCGCCCAAGGAGTTCCTTCGCCAGGCGATTCCTCTTCTTGAGGCGCAACCCGATCTGGCGTGCCTCCAGGGGCGATGGAGTCATTTGAACCGCCAGGAGTCCTGGCTCACCGAGGCCCAGGCACTGGGGATCGACGGGCACTTCGCCATCGAGCAGGGTGCGCGGGCGTGGAACGGGCTGATGATGAATTTCAACGGGACCGCCGGCGTCTGGCGCAAGGCCGCCATCGACGACCCCGCGGTCGGCGGTTGGAGCGGCGACACGCTCACCGAGGACCTGGATCTGTCCTATCGGGCGCAGCTCGCCGGATGGAAGCTGGATTACTGCGTGGACCTCGCCTGCCCGGCGGAACTGCCGGCCACGGTCGGCGCCCTCAAGAGTCAGCAGCGGCGGTGGGCCACGGGGTCCATTCAAGTCGCCCGCAAGCTGCTTCCGCGCATCTGGCGGGCCCCTCTTTCCCTGCCGGAGAAGGTCGAAGCAACGCTCCATCTGACGCACTACTCGGTGGCCTTGTGGATGCTGCTGCTCGCCGTCGTCGCCCGCCCGATGTTGCTGGTCTACTCCGAAGGCAAGGCCTTCAGCAAATGGTTCTGGATCGCCTGGGCGGCGATCGCGGTGTCGGCGGTCGCGCCGTCGCTGATCTATGCCTATGCCCGCTACAGTCTGGGCGGGCGGTGGTCGGGTTTGCGGACCATCCCCTCCATGCTCATCCTCGGCTGCGGCATGTGCGTCAACAACTCGCTGGGCGTCCTTCGCGGACTATTCCGATCGGGGGGCGAATTCGTCCGCACTCCCAAATCGGGGAGCGCCGACGCCGCCCGGGCCGTCAGTCGCTACCAAGTCGCGGTCAATCACACCTGGATCGCGGAGGTCCTCCTGGGCCTCTACTCCCTGCTCTCTTTTCTGATCTACTTCTCCCAAGGGCATCGTGCGTTCAGCGTTTTTCTTCTCCTCTATGCCGTCGGGTTCTGCCTTATCGGCTGGCTGTCGCGCCCGCGGAAGCCGAGGATGGCGGCGATTCCCGTCGACGCCGCCCCCCGGTTGACGGCCAAGGTAACGCCCGTCGAATCGGCGAGCGCCGCCCGGTGACGCCCGCGGCCCACACCTCCCGGCGGCGACGCTACGCCGGTCGAGATCACCGGGGCGAAATGCACGGGAACGCCAAACAGCCCGGGGAGAAGACGTCCGGAATCGACCCCGCCTGAGGCGCGGCTACTGCCCGGAGAGGATCGGTTGGAGAGCCGCGAAGTCGAGAAGGTCGATGGAATGGTCGGCGTTGAAGTCGAAGGATTCGCACCCGGTGCCGTAGGGTCCGCTGTGCGGACCCGTCATGCAGGCGGACCAATTCGCGAAGTCGGATAGGTCCACGTTTTGATCGCAGTTGTAGTCGCCGATGCCGAACTCGTAGGCCCCGATGTCCACCCGGTCGCAAAGCACCCGGGCGTGCCCGTCGAGGTCGGTAGACGGAAGCCCGCTCGGATTCGGGTCGCCTGCGTTGATGGCCGGAGAACCGGGTAACAGACGCAAGTCGTCATCGTCGGTCCCCTGAATGCTATCAGGCCCACTTGGGTCCACGAACAGCGGGTCGGCCCCGCCGTTGCCCACGCCGCCCAATGAACCCGACCAGCCCTGGACGATGTTGTATCGAAGTGTGGGAGGGTCGAGCGAGTACACCTGGGAACTCTGCAAGTAGCCGTACTGGTCGTGATTACCCCAAACGACTGAGTTGGTAAGCTGCATCCCCCCGCCCGACTCAATACCCCCGCCGGTTTCGGCAAAGTTACCGGAAATGGTACAGTTGAACATCCGGACGATTCCACTCTGATTGAGGACGGCGCCGCCGTTCCCTGCGGAGTTGCCTACGAACAAGCTGTTAACCACCGTCAGGCCACCGCCGCTGTTGGAATAAATCGCGCCGCCCCAGGCTGCGGCGTGGTTGCCGAGAAAAACGCAGTCCTCGATGCGCGGGGCGCTGAGGAACGCGCTGTAAACAGCTGCGCCGTCGCCCGCATGGTTCCCCAGGAACACGCAGTCGGAGATGGTCGGGTATCCCTCGCCAATGGTCAGCGCCGTGCCGATGTTGTCCCGGAACGTGCAGCGCCGGATGGGAGCGCTGGACTCGGCGCCCAGACCACCGCCGCGATTGCGGAGGAACTCGCAGTCCGACACCACGGCCTGATTGGACTCATTCAAGACACCCCCGCCGCTGCTGTAGCTGTCGAACAGACCATTGTCGCTGAAGCACGACCTGAGGATGGATGCACTGCCATAGAAGGTTACGATGCCGATCCCGGGATTGCCTGCGAACGTACATTCATCAACAATAATGTCGGAACGGTTGCTGACAAGCCCGAAGTCGTTCCCGCCGCGCACGGTCAACCGGTTCAGCATCACGGAGCCGGACACTTCGACGAGCCGCAGCACAGCATCGCTATTATCGCAGAGGGTGGTGCGGCATACTTCGCAGCAGAAATCGCGAGCCATCAACGCGCACGTGGAATCCCAGACCTGTGCGCATTGCGGACGGCGGGTGTAAACGATCGCGGCGCACTCCGCGTCCTCGCACCCGGGCTGCAGCGTCACACCACAGCAGTTGCTTTGACCCGTAGCATTCAGGTCGTCGTCGCCGCGCAGGTCCCCGCTGAGGATGGTTTCCTTCTTGACCCAATCGCGGTCGTCGAGGCATTCCTCGAAACCGGCGAACCCGCCGTAGAGCGACACGTTTCCCGGCGGCTCGAAGGCGATTCCGCGATCGCCCGTGCCGCGGTCCGGCTTATAGATTCCAGCGGTGATCCAAATTTCGCAGGGGCAACCGTCGTTATTGCGGGCGTCGTCGAGGGCGTCCTGTAGGTCGGAAAAAGCGTTTGTCCAGGACGTGCCGTCGTTGGCACCCACGGCCTGGCTGTTTACATAAACCACCCGCTGAGCGGAGGTTATGGCAGGCCCATGCAAGAGAAAAAGCAACCCGAGAGGTAAAAACCGATGGCACATACGGGCACTCCCCCTTCCCGTATTCTAGTTCCCGTAACAGCCTGCCGGCGAGAAAAAATAAGGAACCCACAATTCGGGCTTGACCGGCGACAGGCGATACGCATCCTATCCGTTCGCCTTGGAGACAACTCCCTCCGAACGTGGAGGGGTGAAATCAAACCCGTAGCAAGCTCGGAGGGTTCAAAATGCTTCCCCAAGTCAGACGCCGGGCATGGATCGCGGCCGCAGGCATTACTTGTGCCATCCCGACGGCACGGGGCGCGCTGCGGCGGGGGAAGCCCGTCCTACACCTTGGCGTACCCTAACATTTTTCTAACATTGCGCTTGCGTGCGGGTCGATGATCGGGTAGAGTGCGTGCTCCGAACGGCGGCGGAGTGGACCGATGCGGGAGGGTGCGGCGATGTCCTTGCTGGTGACGGGAAGCATTGCGATCGACACGGTGGCCTCGCCGTACGGGCGGGCGGAGAACGTTCTGGGCGGGTCGGCGGTGTACTTTTCGTTTGCGGCCTCACGGTACGTGCCGGTGCGGCTCGTCGGCGTGGTGGGCGAGGACTTCCCCAACGCCTTCCGCCGCACGCTGGCCGCACGGGACATTGACCTTCGCGGTTTGGAGGTCCGCAAGGGGAGTAAGACTTTTCGGTGGAGCGGTCGGTTTGAGGGGGACATGAATTCGGCGGAGACCGTGGAGGTCGATCTCAACGTCCTGGCGGAACGCGGGCCGAAGGTGCCCGAAGTCTTCGCCGACAGTGCGACGGTATTTCTCGCCAATACCCACCCCACGTTGCAGCGCGACCTGCTCGCGCAATTGCGGTCGCCGAAGCTCGTGGTCTGTGACACGATGAACCACTGGATCACGACCGAGCGGGAGTCGCTGCTGGCGACGTTGCGAATCGTAACCGGGGTCATTGTGAACGACGGCGAGGCCCGGCAGCTCACCGGGCGGATGAACCCGATGGAGGCGGGTGAGGCGATCCTGAAACTCGGCCCCAAGTTTGTCATCATCAAGAAGGGCGAACACGGGGCCTTGTTGCTGACGCCCGACGGGCCGGCGGCGGTCCCCGCGTTTCCCACGAAGAACGTCCGCGATCCGACCGGGGCGGGGGACAGTTTCGCGGGCGGCGTTTTGGGTTATCTTAGCGCGCAGGGAAGGACCGACTTCGACACCTTGCGTCACGGACTGGTTCGCGGGACCGTGGCGGCGTCCTTCGCCATTGAGGACTTTTCGGTGCGCCGCGTGGAGAAGCTCACCCGTGCGGAGATCGATCAACGGGTGAATGAGTTTGTGCGGATGTTGCGGTTCGACTAGATGACGGGGAGTCGAGGTATAGCGGCGTGCGGCTGTTCGTAGCGATTGAACTGACGGATGAGGTCCGCGAGGCGCTGACCGAGGTTCAGAGCGCCTTGGGCAGAACCGCGGAGGGCGTGCGTTGGGTGCGGGCGGAGCAGTTGCATCTGACGCTCAAGTTCCTGGGCGAGGTGCCCGACGCCGAGGTGGCGCGCGCAGCCGAGGCGGTGGCGCGAAGTGCGGCCCGGGCGAAGCCGTTCGAGATGGGCGTGACCGATTCCGGGTGCTTTCCGCCGCGCGGACCGGTGCGGATCGTTTGGGCGGGAATGCACGATCCGTCGGGATCGTTGCTGGAATGCGTGAACGCCGTCGAGGAAGAGATGGAAGGGATCGGTTTTCCCAGGGAATCAAGACCTTTTTCGCCGCACATCACCATCGGGCGGGCACGGGAGGGTCGATCGAGCGGTGGAATGCGCTCGGCGGTGGAGGGTGTGAAGATGAAACGTGTCGGGCAGTTGGTGAACGAGTTGACGCTGATGTCGTCGGTGTTGTCGCCGAAGGGGCCGTCGTATAGCGTAGTGAGCCGGGCGAGATTGGGTGCAGCGGCGAATCCGCCGAGCGGGAGATGCTAGATGAAGATCGTCATGCAGGAAGCCGTCAAGCAGGAAGCCGTCAAGCAGGAAGCGGTGAGCAGCAAGCGCGAGGAAGCTCTGGGTCGGGCGTTGCAGCAGATTGAGAAGGCCTACGGCAAGGGCGCGATCATGCAGCTCGACAAGATGGACGCGGAGGTCGAGGGGATATCGACCGGAGCGTTGTCGTTGGATCTCGCTCTCGGCGGGCGGGGGCTGCCGCGGGGCCGGATCATCGAGATGTTCGGACCGGAGTCCTCCGGCAAGACGACGCTGGGCCTGCACGTCGCCGCCGAGGCCCAGCGCCAAGGCGGGGTGGCCGCGATGATCGACGTCGAGCACGCCCTCAGCCCGGTTTGGGCCAAAAAGTGCGGCGTCAACCTCGAAAAGCTGCTGGTCAGCCAACCGGAGGCGGGCGAGGAGGCCCTGGAAATCACCGAAATGCTCGTCCGCAGCGGTGCGGTGGACGTGATCATCCTGGACTCGGTCGCCGCTCTGATCCCGCGGGCGGAGATCGAGGGGGCGATGGGTGACGCGCATGTGGCACTCCAGGCCCGGCTGATGAGCCAGGCCCTGCGCAAGCTCACCGCCGCCATCGGCAAGACCCGGACGATTGTGATCTTCATCAACCAGCTCCGTATGAAGATCGGCGTCATGTTCGGCAACCCCGAGACCACTCCCGGCGGGCGGGCGTTGAAGTTCTACGCCTCGGTGCGGCTCGACATCCGCCGCATTTCCTCGATCAAGGAGGGTGAGACCGTGGTGGGCAACCACGTCAGGGTGAAGGTCGCGAAGAACAAGGTGGCCGCCCCGTTCCGCGAGGCCGAGTTCGACATCATGTTCGACAGCGGCATCAGTTCCGAAGGGGACCTGCTCGACCTCGCCGTCGCCGACAACGTGATCGTGAAAAGCGGCGCGTGGCTCAGCTATAAGGACGTACGCCTGGGACAGGGTCGGGAGAACGTCAAGCAGTTCCTCCGCGACAACCCTGATTTGTTCGAGGAAATCCGCGCCGCGGTCATCGTCAAGCGCACTCCGCAGCCCGCACTCGCCGCGAGCGTGGACTCGGAAACGAGGGCGTCCGCCCAGCAAGCGGTCGCCAAGCGAAAGCACGCATAGCAACAGAAACCGGCGGTCCCGGGCCCGCCGGAGATTCGATGAACGGGCCGTCGCCGGATCGTCTTCGAGACTTCGCGGTCGAGTTTGACCGGCGGTTCGGTGAGTACCTCACGCCGAGATCGGACACTCCGCGCGAACTTCTGGAAGCGATTCGATACTCCGCGCTCGCGCCGGCGAAGCGCATTCGGCCCTATCTCGTGGTGCGGTGTTGCGAGTTGGCGGGCGGTTCGCGGGAGGACGCCTGGGCGGCGGCGGCGGCGGTCGAGTGCGTCCACACGTTCAGTTTGGTCCACGACGACCTGCCCGCGATGGACGACGACGATCTTCGCCGCGGGCGGCCGACCACGCACAAGCAATTCGGGGAGGCCGTCGCCATTCTCGCGGGCGACGCCCTCCTGGTCCTCGCGTTTGAACTCTTGGCCCATCATGCCGCGGATCGACGCTCGGCCGGTGAGATGGTGCTGGAGCTCGCGGAACGGACCGGTTGGGCGGGCATGATCGGCGGTCAAGCGGCCGACATTGCGGGTGAATCCCAGAGTCCATCCTTAGAGCGCACCCAGTTCATTCACGAGCGCAAGACCGCGGCACTGTTTGAGGCGGCTTGTCGGCTCGGGGCAATGGCTGGACGGGGCCAACCTGACGCCATAACGGCTCTTGGCGGATTCGGAAGATGCTTGGGTCGGGCCTTCCAAATTGCCGATGATTTATTGGACGTGATCTCGACGGCGGAGAAATCGGGTAAAGCCGTGGGCAAGGACGTGGCCGCGGGCAAACAAACCTACCCGCGGTGCGTAGGAGTGGAGCGGAGCCGGGCCGCGGCAAATGCGGCGGCGGCGGCGGCGGTCGCGGAACTGGAGCGGTTCGGGGCGGCGGCGGACGATCTACGGGAACTCGCCCGGTACGCAGCGTCGCGTGCTTTCTAAAACTTTTGAAAGTGCCGAAGCCCGGCGCAGTCCGCTACAATGGGGGTCGGACGGAGTCGAGCGGACCTCAAGGAGTCGTTGATGAGCCTGTTGGATGGGATCCATTCGCCGGCTGACTTGCGGGAGCTGCCGATGGATCACCTCCCGACCCTCGCGGAGGAGATACGCAGCCGCATTCTGGAGGTCGTCGGGCGCAACGGAGGCCATCTGACCAGCAACCTCGGCGTCACCGAGCTGACCATTGCCTTGCATCGCGTGTTCGACTTTTCCAAGGATCGCCTCCTGTGGGACGTCGGGCACCAGTGTTATCCGCACAAACTGCTGACCGGACGCCACGAGCGGTTCGATACGCTCCGCAAAGCCGGCGGCGTCAGCGGGTTTCCCGACATTCACGAGAGTGAGTACGACCTGTTCAGTGTGGGGCACGCGGGGACGGCGGTGGCGACGGCGGTGGGCATGGCTCGAGCGGACCAACTCCTGGGCCGTGAGAATTGCGTCGTGGCGTTGGTGGGTGACGCGAGCATCGTCAATGGCGTCGCAGTGGAGGGACTCAACCAGGCCGGCACGCTCAAGCGACAGTTCCTCGTGGTGCTCAATGACAACGAATGGGGCATTTCGCCGACGCAGGGTGCGATCGCCGAGTTCCTGGCGCGGTTCCGGGCGAGCAACTTCTATGGGGATATGAAGGCGCGGACCAAGAAGGTTCTGCCGAAGCTGCCGCTTCTGGGCAAGCCGGTGTTCGAGATGATCGCCCACCTGAAGGAGGGGATCAAGGCGACGTTCTCGCCGGGGCAGGTGTTCGAGGCGTTGGGTCTGCAATACGTCGGCCCGGTCGATGGGCACGATATCAAGCACCTCGTCGAGATACTCGAAATCCTCAAACGCGCTCAGCACCCTATCCTGCTGCACGTGCATACGGTGAAGGGTAAGGGGTGCGCGTGGGCGACCGCCGAGCCGGGAAAATACCACAGCCCCAAGCCGTTCGTCGTCGAGGACGGGAAGGTCACCATCAAGAAGGGCGGGGGCAAGAGTTGGACGACGGCCTTCGTCGATGCACTGATTTCCCTGGCGGAATCGGACCATCGCATTTACGCCATGACCGCAGGGATGTTGGACGGCACGGGGCTGAACAAGTTCCAGCAACGGTTCCCCGATCGCTGCCGCGATATCGGTATCGCGGAGAGCTGCACGGTGGACATCGCGGCGGGGATGGCGAAAGCCGGACTGCGTCCCGTGGCGGCCATTTATTCCACGTTCTTGCAGCGGGCCTTCGACCAGGTGTTCCAGGAGGTCGTGCTGCAAGGTCTGCCGGTGATGTTCTGTCTCGATCGGGCTGGGCTGGTGGGCGGCGACGGGCCGGTGCATCACGGATTCCTCGACATCACTTATTTGCGCGGCTTCCCTGGGATGGTCTTGATGGCCCCGATGGATGAGCCGGAGTTGCACGAGGCGCTGAAGTTCGGATTGACGCTGAATCAGCCCTGCGTGGTCCGCTACCCTCGTGACACGGTTCCTCGGCCGACGGCCGACTGTCCGCCGTTTAAGGTCGGGCGAGCGCGGCGGTTGCGCGAAGGCGACGACGCCACCGTGCTGTGCTACGGAGTGACGGCGACCGCGGCGCTTGCGGCCGCGGAGATGCTGACGGAAAACGGGATCGAAATCGCGGTGGTCAACGCCCGCTTCGCCAAGCCGATCGACCGGGAGATCGTGGAGGCCGCGTTTGCCTCCGGCGGTCCGATTGTGACCGTCGAGGATCATTCCGTGAGCGGCGGGTTCGGATCGGCGGTGCTGGAGGCGGCCCAAGACATGGGCTTCGGCTCGTCCAGGGTTGTTCGTCTCGGCTTGCCGACGGACCGGTTCATCGCCCACGGGTCGCGCGCGGGACAACTAGCGGAATGCGGGATCGACGCGACGGGGATCGCGGCGACGGTGCAAAGGCTCATCGAGTCACCGATTGCGGTGGAGGCCGAGGCGACGCTGCTCGACGCGCGAGCGTTGCTGTCGCGCTGAGCAGAACCTTTCCCAACCACGACTACGAATGAAAAAGATCGTTTCGCCAGTGCGCTCCCGCCAACCTAGACCGGTCGCTTCCGCTCCCGGCTCTGAGGCGACACAGACGCGTCGAGTGTACCTACTTGGCAACCCGGAAAAGAAGGACGTTGGGGCGGTGCTGGAGGAGGTGCGGTCGTTTGCGGCGTCGCGGTGCACGGTTGTCGGCGCTGGACTCGACCGTGACGGGCGGACGGCGCTCGCCGGGAGGCCGGACCGCATCGTCGTCCTCGGCGGCGACGGGACGCTCATCGGGGTCGCACGCACGCTGGGCGAGCATCAGGTTCCGTTGATCGGCGTCAACGTGGGGAAGCTCGGCTTCCTGGCCGAGTTCTCGCTGGAGGAGATCAAACGCCATTTCAACCAGGCCGTCTTCGACGATTCGCTCATCAGTCGGCGGACGGTATTGCAGGTTACCGTGCGGCGCGACGGAGCGGTGAAGGACAGTAGCCTCGCCATCAACGACTGCGTGATCCAGGCGGGACCGCCGTTTCGCATCATCAACCTCGGCATTTCCATCAACGGCGAACATTTGACGGATGTCGGCGGCGACGGACTGATCGTTTGTACGCCGAGCGGCTCCACGGCGCATAACCTGTCCGCCGGCGGACCGATCATGCAACCGGATGTCGATGCCATCATCCTGACACCGCTCAACCCTCACTCGCTCACCCATAAACCGTTGGTCGTCGAGCGCGAGTCGGTCATGGATATTGTGGCGGGAACCGTCAATGAAGGCACGACGGCCATCATTGACGGGCAAGTGTCTTACCCGCTCAAACCCGGCGATCACGTCATTGTCCGCCGCTTCCCCTCGGATTTTCTTCTCGTCCGCAACCCGCAATATCCCAAGTGGCACAACCTGATGACCAAACTCCACTGGGGCCAGTCGCCGACGTACGAATAACCCGATTCTCGTCTTCGTGTAGCGTCACCCCTTGTGGGTGACGACGAACGAGAGCCTGGGCCGCCCCCAAGGGGCGGCGCTACTTCACCCACGCAAAACACGAAACGGTCTAATCGAGCTGTTTGCGGAAGCGGGTGATGCTCACAATAAGAATCACCGCGCAACAAATACCCAAACCGGCCACGTAGGGCGACACATCGACGAAATCCGCGCCGCGCAGAATCACTCCGCGCAGGATTTCCACAAAGTAGGTCACCGGAAGGAGGTAGGTGAGCGCGCGGATGGGTAAAGGCATCTCCGATCGGGGGAACATGAATCCGGACAGCAGCACCGACGGCATCATCACCAGGAAAGCAAACTGCATGGCCTCCAACTGCGTCCTGGCGAGCGTGGAAATGAAGAGTCCCAGTCCCAATACGGTGATAATGAACAACCAGCTCAATAAGAGCAGCAATCCCAGGTCGCCGTGAATAGACACGTTGAAAATCAATACCATGGCCGTCAGTACAATGAGCATTTCCCCAAAGGCCATTAAGGCATAGGGAATCAGCTTTCCCAGCAATAGTCCGGCCCGACCTACCGGCGTGACGAACAGTTGCTCCAATGTCCCCAGTTCGCGCTCGCGGACAATGGAAAGGTTGGTGAGAAAGAGCAGGACAAGTTGCAGGATAATGGCAATGAGGCCGGGAACGAAGAAATGTGAGCTTTCCAGATTGGGATTATACAGAAGTCTCGGGCGCACCTCGATCGGCAACGTCGCCCTCCCCTGCTTGTCCCGCGCGGCGGCAATTTGAAAAGATTCTCCTACCACTTTCGCCCGCCCGATCGCCATTTGGGTGGTGAGGAGATTGAGCGTGTTGACGGCGGTAGTGGCGACCTGGGAATCGCTGCCGTCGATGAGCACCTGCACTTGGGCTTCTTCCCGACGCAACAGTCGTTCGGAATAGTCCGCGGGGATGAGGATTCCCGCTTTGGCGCGGCCGGAGGTGAGCGATCGGCGGAAGGAATCGGCGTCGAGCGGGCGATCGATTACCTCGAAGCTCCGCGTGGCCACGAGCGCCTCGACGAAGCGGCGGCTCTCCTGGCGGCCGTCGAGATCGAACACGGCCAGGGGGATGTTGTCGATGGTCACGTCGATGGCATACCCGAAGATGGTCAGTTGCAGCACGGGCACCATGAAGGTGAAGAAGACCGTGGCGCGGTCGCGGCGGATGTGGGCGAACTCCTTGAGCAGGATGGCCCAAAAGCCGTTCACGCCGCCTCCGGCGCGGACTGGGCGCGACTGAGAGTTACGAACACGTCCTCCAAAGTCGGGGCAATCGCGCGGCAGGCGGCGGAGGCGTTGCCCGGGGCGATCAACTCGACGAGCCGGTCGGGCGTCAGTTCCGTCCCGACGAGGACGTGCAGCGTGTTGCCGAACAGCGTCGCATCGCGGATCGCGGGGATGGCGCGGGTTCTCGCCAGCGCCGCCGGCGGGTCGGTGCACGTGACTTCGTAGCGCCGAGTGCCTTGTGGTGTCACCTCCGCCGAGGTCTTGAGCGCGTCCGGCGTGCCCAGCACGATGAGCCGCGCCTGGTTGATGTAGCCCACTTTCGTGCAGCGCTCGGCCTCATCCATGTAGTGCGTGGTGACGAACATGGTCACGCCCTGGTGGGCGAGGGCGAAAAGCAAGTCCCACAGATCGCGTCGGGCGACGGGGTCGATCCCGGCGGTCGGCTCGTCGAGGAAGAGCACTTCCGGCTCGTGAATGAGCGAGCAGGCGAGGGCCAGTCGTTGCTTCCAGCCGCCGGAGAGGTGCCCGGCGAGCCGGTCCACATAGGGGCCGATGCCGGTCAATTGGACGACGGCGTCCTCGCGCTCCCGTTGCCGCGTGGGCGACAGACCGTAGATACGGGCGTAGAAGCGAAGGTTTTCGTGGACGCTCAGGTCAGCGTACAGGCTGAATCGTTGGGACATGTATCCGATGCGGCGCTTGATCCTCTCCGCGTCGGTGCGGACATCGAGCCCGAGCACCGTCCCGCCGCCCTCGGTGGGTCGCAGTACGCCGCAGAGAACGCGGATCAGCGTGGACTTTCCCGCCCCATTGGGGCCGAGCAGTCCGAAGATTGCAGCTTGGGGCACATCCAACGTTACTTCGTGCAAAGCGAGTACGGGACCAAAGCGCCGCGTCAGTCGATCCGTCGAGATGACGACGTTGTCGGTCACGGGCTTGCGGCCTCGTCGAGGAGGACGTCCGCGCCCATGCCGACGCGGAGCACGTCGATCCCGTCTTCAAAGGTGATTTTCGTGCGAAAGACCTGTTTGCTGCGTTCCTCCGGGGTTTGGATGTTACGTGGAGTGAACTCGGCCTCCGACGCGAGGAAGGTGACGCGACCCATGAAACGGCGATCGGGGAAGCTGTCCACGCGAATGGGCACCCGTTGTCCCAACCGCACTTGGCCCATACGGAACTCCGGCACATAAGTGCGGACCCACAGGCGGGTCAAATCCAACAGCGTGACCGCGGGAGCATTAGCCGGGACGAGATCGCCCGGTCGCAGACTGATCGCCTCGACGACGCAGTCGCAGGGCGAGACGACGGTGAGTTCCCTCATCTGCGTTTGAATGGCGGCCACATTGGCCTCGGCGGCGGTGACCTGCGCGGCGGCCTGGGCGATGTCCTCCGCGCGGAAGCCCTGCTCGGACAGTCTCAGCACGGCCTCGGCGTCCGCGAGTGCGGCGCGGGTCTCGGCCAGCTCTTCCTTGCGGGTCCCCTCCTCCAACAGACCCAGCTCCTGTTCCGAGGCGGCGACTTCGCCGCGGGAGCGTTTGAGGGCCCGAACGGCCTGATCGTATTCGCTCTTGGCCGCCGAGGCTTCGGCGCGGAGGTTCTTCACTCGGTCGTACTCGGATTCGGCGAGTTCGAGATTGGCCTTGGCGATGTTCAGCCGTTCCTTGGCGATCTCGATTTCGCGTGGGCGCGGGCCGGCGACGAGCTTGTCGAGCGTGGCGGCGGCGCGATCGCGTTTCGCTTTCGCTTGGGCGGTTTCCTCGGGGCGATAGCCGGACCTGAGCCGTGCGTGGTCGGCCTGGTAGGCGGCCAGTTTCGCCTGGGCCTCCGCCAGTCGCTCCTGCCAGTCGAACGGGTCGAGCGTGAACAACGGATCGCCGACGCGGACTCGCTGCCCTTCCGTCGCGGTGACGCCGGCGACGCGGCCTCCGACGCGCGACCCGACGCGGACCTCGTCGGCCTCAATGAGACCTGAGACCACCAGGGGTACGGCGGCGTTCTGCCGCGAGTACAGCCATACGACGATCAATATCGCCAGGGCGACGAAGATGATCGCGGGTCTGCGCATGGGCTGGGTTGTCCCTTAGGGATGCATCGAGATGCACGCTAGTGTAGCGCCTCCGAATTGGTCACGATTATGCGAACCGAGCCGCGCCCGTAAGGAAGCGGTTTTTAGGGTCGAGGCTTCGTCCGCTCCCTCACGGTCGCGGCTCGGATGATGTACGTTCTGCATGAGACACTACACTACCTGCTGCCGCTCCGACAGACGAGGTTGTCCGGGTCGCCCGAGTGGCATTGCCGAGGTGGGGTTGCTCCACGGCTCGACGAGCAGCCGCACGCCGCGGGCACGCTCATTTCGTCTCCTTGCCGCAGCACAGTTTGTACTTCTTGCCGCTGCCGCAGAGGCAGGGGTCGTTTCGCTTGGGCTTGGAATCCGCGCGGATCGGCTCGACCGGAGGCGGCAAGGGGTTTTCCTCCTCGCCGGGAAGCTGCTTGCGGTAGGTCCGTTCGCGTTCCTCGCGATCGTGAAACTTCTCCCCACGGGGGTCATGCGCTTTGCTCATGGCGTCGGTTCCTGTTCCTTCTTCGGTCCTCCTCGTCCGGCCCACGCGATCGTCGAAACGATCGGCACCCTCGACGTCTCTCCATGCTACCCGACAAGCCCCGGCCATGCCTAGCGGCCGAAGGTGGGGGCAGCGATTCCGCAACAGCGTAGCGAAGGGCCGGTGGGAGAAGAAGTTATGCATGATTCGGGAGCCGATCACATTCGCAGAGAGGTTTTGGGGGCTGAAGGGGCGGAGCTGGAGCATGGACGCCAGGGACGGCGTTGCGGGCCGTAGGCAAGGCTGAGTGGCCGAATCGCCCGGAGGGTCACATGGGCGTCCGCGCGGGGCCGGCGGACATGCCTATGAACAACTCGGCGGTGATCATGCGGGCAATGTGCAGCATGCTGGCGGCTTGGCGTGCCGCAGGTTTGAGGTCGCGGCGGTAGAAGGTCAGGAACACGTTCAGGCACAGCATGGCCAG
>JAZDHF010000104.1:0-19355 GCA_043806315.1 Planctomycetota bacterium
ACCGGCGCCGTCACCCTGAACTTCAGCGAACGCGTGGTGCGATCGCCGCTCAGCGGATCGGTATTCCAGACGGGATTCCCCGGCGGCGGGGCTGACGCGACCACGTCGATACTCGCGGAATCGAACGTAACGATGGGTGCGTCTAAAAGTCCACACAAAGAAACGATGTAGACCGGGCTTTGACTGTCGGACGCTGCGATGTTTGCCACGCCGATCAATTGGGCCTGCATCTCCAGGACCGCCACGCGGGCCCACCCGTTCACACCTACTTGATGGCTGCATGCCGGTGCGACCGGAGGGTGGGAGCCACTCAGGTCATTGATGGTGCCAAGGACATTATCGATCGAACCCCTTTGAAAGATGTTCATTAACGACGTATGAATCACGACAACTGCATCGAGGCGAGCCGCGTCGAATGCAATGTCGGCACTCACCATCGACAGCCCTCCTACGAATTCCGTATGCGCCCAAACTTCGGCGAAGAATGTGTCGCCAACCGTCGCCTGCAGGAGTGGCGCCGGCAAGTTCGCCATCTGATCTGAAAGGCTAGGCCCCGCAACCGGCACCACAGCGACGGTCACGAATTCCGGGAGGGCGACGGAAACCGTTGCATCCGCGCTTTGCGTGGCACCCATGGCCGTGTCGGTACCATACCAATAGGAACCGGTAGGATTGCAAACGACCACCGTCATGCCTGCCATTAGCAGTAAGCCTGCCTGCGGATGATTAACCATGCAACGACTCCTATAACCGGCTGTCCGATCCGTCACGGACACAGGATGCACGGGCCGTTCCCCCCGCAATCAGTGTTCGTGCTTCCTTTTGAAAAGTACCGTCCGTATACCGTCTTCTCTGCAGACAGGACAGGTTGGGGCACCGGTACCGGCGCCATACAGGCGAAACAACAAATCCGACACAACACTGAACATCCTTCGAAGACACTACTGCCCCATCCGTGTCCGCCACCCAACGAATAAGAGTTCGCATACCCATTATCATTGGTGGTTCGGACGGCCCCCCCGAGACTTAGGCTTAGTAAGCTCGCGCGGCTCGACCAGTCTCAATGTGGTATCACGGAAGGTCAGCCGCGAGGCGTCAAGATCACCGAATTGGCGGAAGATCGAGACGCCGAAGGGGCTGCTTGCCGACCCCACCCCCACCGTGGCAATGCCAGGGGCATCGACGCGCATCTCTACAATCGACACGCGTACCCATTTTGGCAGCACCCCAAAACTACCTTCCCCAGGCGGCGCGCAACCACCGAGCAAACCGATTCGACCAACAGAGGGCTCGCTAACCCCGTAGTTCAGATTCGCAAACGGAGCGGCAGTGACAATGTCCTGGACAGCCAATAACGTTGCGTCGTACGTGAGATCGACGTATACAGACGCAAGTCCATCGGCTCCAAGTTCCGTCCCCGTTGTCCTGCTTGCCCAGACTTCAAGGTAGAGCTTCCGACCAACCGCGAAGGTGCTGGTCGACGTGGGAAGGATGTCGGCGAAATCGCGACGCGACGCGAAGTCCAGCGCCACCAAGTGAACAGCCGCACCACCAACATCCGGTATCGCGGCGACTGCGCCCCGGCCTGGCCCCCAGCAATTGGCGCATTCGGAACATTCGAGCGAGAAGCAACCGCTGAATGCTCCGAAGTCCCCGCCGCCCACACAGCCACTGGCGTCCCCGTCGAAGTTTGCAATAAAGCACGGCTCACCTTCGATGTAGCATGCTCCGAAGCAACCGCTGAAGAACCCGAAGTCCAGACCGTCAGTCACCCCGTTCAGATTGAGGTCAAACACACACCACTCACATGCATCCACGTCCTCGTCACATTGTTCACATGAGTTATCGCACGCTTTGTCAATCACGCAGCCGCGAACCGCGTCACATGTTTCTCGCCCATTGCACCACAACCCGTCATCATCGCACAGACCGTCATCCGGCGTGCTCACGCAGACGTCGCCATCCCCATCGCAGGAATCAACAGTGCAATCGACACCGTCGTCGCAGTCTACTGGCGCCCCCGGTTGGCAGTCATTGATGAGATCGCAAATCTCTACACCATTGCAGAACACATGATCGTCGCACAAGCTGTCGTTTGCCGTGTTCACACAGACGTCATTACCCTCATCACAGTAATCAACAGTGCAACCCACACTATCATTGCACGTGATCGTCGTAAACACGCACCCAGTAGCCGGATCGCATGCATCGATCGTACAGAAGTTCGAATCGTTACAGGCAACCGGCGTAAAGACACAGACATTTGTACCTAGGTCACAGCTTTCGGTGGTGCATAGGTCAGCGTCGTCGCAGTCAGCGTCATTAAAGCACTGCACTACGTAGACCGTAGCCTGGCCGTAGTCAATCTCCAGCGCGTCCAAGGCCCAGAGGCCGCAGATGCCCGTGCGCCACAGTAGGTTGTTTGTGTCGCCAGAGGCAAGCACCGAAACCCCTCCCGTCTCAGCGCGCATTTCGACGATTGCTACGCGCGCCCAACTTGGCTCATAACCTACATGATCGTGGCATGGTGGGATGGTAATCCCATGTGACCCGCTTAGATCGTCGACCAGCCCGATACTGTTGTTGATCGTCCCGTTTGTGAAGCCGGGGTAATTGAAAAGCGGGGTAAACGTGATGCCCTGCCCGCTGAGCACTGTGTTGTTAAACGTGATATCCGCCGAAACCGACTGGAATCCGTTTGGTTCGGAAGTCTGCGCCCACACTTCGACGAAGAAGGTATCGTTCGGCAAGTACTCCGTCACTGAAGTGGGCAGCACAGTCACCGTGTCAGTCGGGCTCGGCGTATCACGCGGCACGAGCGCGATAGTCGCGAGCTTGACAGGCACCTCGCATACTCCCGTGCTCAGATTACAGATCTCACCTTCCGGGCAATTGTCCACGTTCTGACAACCCAGCGCCGAGTCGCACGAATCATCGGTGCAGCCGACTAGATCGTTGCAATCGCGAGGCGTGCCCGGCATACAGGTGCCCGCGTCACAAGTCTCGCTTCCGTTGCATACGTCGCCGTCGGTGCAGTCGTCGTCGTCGACGCACTCCGGGGGACTTTGTTCCCGGAGCATGAACACTGAGAAGGCATAAGCTTCGTTGCCGCTGTGAGCCTGGGCCCGCACGGTGAAGCTTCCATCGGGTCCGGGATCAATGTCCGTCCAGCGCGCCACGTACCCGCTGGTGTGGTTGTCGCCGGTGTTGAAGTACACCTGCAGCGGGTTGCCGTTGTATTCCTGGACGCCAGGCGTGCTGGCGTTGGTCGCGCCGTTCACACCCGAGATGCTGAACCGCGTGATTCGTGCCGTATAGGCGCTGTTTGCCCGGGACGCGCTCGTCGCAAACGTATAACGCCTTTGTGAATTCAACCCGGTGAACGTCGCGTCCACCCACCAGCCCGTGCTCCCATAGTAAACAACGCCGGTGATGTCCGCGATCCCACCAAACGTCGTCCGTGCGTCGGTGCCGGCATGCGTGGTGTAACCCGAGGTCCAAGTGCCGCCAATAGTGTGGTTCCAGTGGACGCCGCCGCTTTCCGTCAGCGCGACGGTAACGCCGGTCGAGTCTCCGCTGGCCTGGTCAAGCAGCACGCCGGAGCCTGGTCCCGGGCCTCCGGTTCCGATGTTATACGTCGTGACGTTCGGCCCCAGATAGGGAACAAGTACCCCCTCGGGATCCGTCTGCTGCGCCACGTTGCTGTAAACACAGTCGTTGTAGGCCACGAACCCTGATGACGATTCGCACTGTCCACTACTATGGTTGCAGGTCTCACCCGGTGGGCAATCATCAACGTGCACACAACCTGACGCCGGGTTGCAGGAGTCATCCGTGCATGCAATCCCGTCGCTGCAGTTCAATGGCGTTCCGGCGACGCACGAGCCGCTCTGGCAGGTCTCCGCCCCGTTGCACAGGTCGGAATCTGCGCATGATGTCCCGTTCGGAACTGGCGCATGCGCACAACCGCTCAAGGCATTGCACGTGTCGTTTGTGCATGGGTTTCCGTCGTTGCAGTTCAATGGGGTACCCGCTATGCACGAGCCGCCTTGGCAGGTCTCGATCCCGTTGCAGACGTTATCGTCGTCGCAGTCTTCGTTGTCAACGCACCCGCTGACGGTAAGCACACACGCAGGACCCACGGAGAACGGAATGGAAACTCCAAGATGGTTCGATAGTGCGGAATCGTCATACGGCAACACAGAGATACCAAAGGTACTCCCAAAGCCCGCGTCAGCGGAAACGTGGAGCGTGTAACCTGACAGGTACACCGGGACCTCGCCGACGTTTACGCTGCCCGAGAACATCGCGGACGCGGCCTCAAGCGCTGGACAGTTGACAACGGGGTACGTGTCCACACCCACGTTGGCGAAAATGTAATCGCTTCTCGCTTCATCTATCTCCACGCCGCCGGGACAATCCACCGTGACCGTTCCGGTACCGGAGAGCCGGGCAATCGCAATCGTGGTCTGATAGGCCCGAACGTCGTTCACATTCTCCACGAACACCTCGAGGTCGGCGCTGCCGTTGGGTGGCACGGATGAGCTCAGCAGCTGACAGGTCATCAGCGCATTCCCCTCGGTATACGTCGCGGAGAGCGTCGGGATGAACACGAAGTCCGAGCTGTCAATGGTCCGGTTATGGACCTGGACGGCCAATACGTTCGTGCCGGCGACCAAGTCGCCGATAAACCCGCTGAGGTCAATCTCCGGCGGGGGGCATGGGCCTGTCGGAGTACCGGTACCACAACACGCCTCATGGTTCGGCGTGCTCGCCGGTTGATTATAGTTCGGTGGACTCGGCGGGAACTCGGCGTATACCTGTACACCGTTGATGTAGGCGATATATCCGTCGTCGTAGTCCATGGTGAACGTCAAGCTGGTCACGTCGGCCCGATCCTCAATGTAGAACGTACGACGGGCGAAGACACTCCAATAATTCCCAGGCATGTCCGTCAAGTCGGTGGCGATGCAGGGCTCGTAGCCGGTGCCGGTCTCGTAGCCGATGCCCGTCGGCCCGACAAGCCACGAGGATTCGTCAAAGCCCGTGTCATTCCACCCTGCCGGGGGTGCCTGTGTGCCCTTGAAGTATCGCCAGTCATCGCCTTCAAGAATGGGAAGCGGTTCCGCAGAGCCCGCCTCACAGAGACCCGTTGTATGGTTGCACGCCTGGCCGGTCGGGCAGTTGTCGACGTGCTGACATCCGGTCGAGGGATTGCACGAGTCATTGGTACAGGCGACCTGATCGTCACAATCGACCGCAGTCCCCGGCTGGCAGGAGCCGCCCGAGCAGGCGTCATTCTCCGTACATGCGCTGCCGTCATCGCACGGGTCTGTGTTGTTGGTGTATTGGCAGCCCAACACGATGTCACACGTATCCGTCGTGCATGGATTGCTGTCATTGCAGGCCGACGTATTCGGTATATGAACGCAGGCGTCGGTGCCCTCGTTGCATGAGTCCGCCGTGCACGCTACGGTGTCGCTGCAGTCTGGAGGTGTTCCCGCCTCGCAGTTGTGGGTCGACTGGTTGCACGTCTCGCTACCGTTGCAGAATAGATCGTCGTCGCAATCGGGGTCGCCGGTGCAAGGGCCGGCGGAGACCGTTGCCCGCAGCATGAGCGCACTGGCATATTTACCGGTGTACTCGTTGCCGGCCGTCCCGTCGAAGCTGACGGTCAAGACAACATCGCCGTCGCTGCCCGGTTCGACATTGGTGAAGCGAGCCACGTAGCCTTGGTCGTTGTCCGCCGGCAGTCTGGTGGAAGGATCCGTGGGGCCGTCGAAGAGCGCCCCCCCGGGCCCTGTGGGATTGTCCGTTGCTGCGGAACTCTCGTTGGTGAAAGCATCCGCATCGGAGATCGTTGCCAGCAAGGCGCGGTCCCACCCGTAACTGTTCCGATGACCATGAAACGCAAGCTCATATGTGGCGTTGGAGTCCATCCCCGTGAAGGTCAAAACCAGGTTGCCGCCAGGCGGCGCGGCATCAATGTAGGAGATCACGCCTAATGTGCTCACGATGCCGTTAAAGATGGCGTAGGCATCACCGGTAGTGGCGTTTGCCCCCTGGATCGTGCTGAGGTGGTCTCCACCTGTGACCGTTAAGGTAACGCCGGTTCCAGTGCCTGTAGCATAATCAATTAGTTCGCCAGTGCTGGGCAAGCTGGCCTCGTTGGCTGGGGACGTGATCTTCGTGATGTTTGTCTGAAGCTGACCGGTGTACCACGATAGATCGTTGTAAGCCGTCCACTCGGTGGTCGCTTCGCAGATCCCGGTCGTCATATTGCATACCTCACCGGCCGGGCAATTGTCCACATGCTGGCATCCGAGCACTGGATTGCACGAATCGTTCGTGCAAGCCTTCCCGTCGTTACAGTTTAGCAGGGGACCACCTACGCATGTGCCCCCCGAGCAACCATCGTTCGTCGTGCAGACGTCGCCGTCGCTGCACGGATCGGTGTTGTTGGTGTGCTGGCAGCCCAGGGCGATGTCACATGTGTCCGTAGTGCAGGGGTTGCCGTCGTTGCAGGCTGATGCGTTCGGTGTATGAACGCAGGTATCGGCGCCCTCGTCGCACGAATCTGCCGTGCAAGCAACGCTGTCGGTGCAGTCCGGAGGTGTTCCCGCCTCGCAGCTATGTGTCGACTGGTTGCACGTCTCGGCGCCATTACAGAATAGGAGGTCATCGCAGTCATCGTCGATCGTGCAGCCTTGCGGCGGCTCGTAGGTGACCGACAGCTTCGGCCTGTTGGCGATCGTTGCATACTCGCTGGAGCGCACCTGTACGCCGTCGATGGCCTGCGGAATAAAGATCCAACCGTGGTTGTCGGCGGGGTTGCTCGACCACGCCTGGAGGCTGCTCGTAACGTTGATATTGGCAGTGCCCATCGCGATCGGGGCGCTCGCCACCAGGGCACCGTATTCGTCCGCCTGCACCCCGGCCTCGCCGCCAAAGTTGTTCCACGTAGCGGTCGCTTCGCTCCAATCCACGGTGACTTCGTTGACGCCTCCCGCCGGCAAGACGCTGGAGTTATACACCTCCAGCGTCAGGGTTGCGGAGTTGATCTGCGACCCCACCGGGATCTGGTTCGGCCCGCTCCCCAGAATGCCATCAAACCGGATCAGTCCGATCTCCTGGTAAGGCGCCGGGTTCTCAGTGTCCCACCTCCAAACGTCCAGGTTTCCTTCCACTGTATCCGGGGTGGATTGATACAGGTACGTGTCCTGGGTTCCGGTGTAGTCGCTCACACCCTGCTGAAACGTGAGGGTCACCGGTGTAGCGCTGGTCTCGCAGACGCCGCTGGTCTGGTTGCAGGTCTGCCCTACCGGGCAGTTGTCGGTGTGCTGACAGCCGAGCACGGGATCGCATGAGTCGTCGGTACAGCTTATACCATCGCTGCAGTCCAGCGGAGTACCGCTTTGGCATACGCCGCTCTGGCACGTCTCGGCGCCGTTGCAGACGTTGGAATCGGCACACGATGTCCCATTCGCAACGGGCGCATGCCCACACCCACTGGTGGCATTGCACGTGTCGGTAGTGCATGGGTTGGTGTCGTCACAATTCAGCGGGGTTCCCGACACGCACTCGCTGCCCACGCAGTCCTCGATGCCATTGCATACATCACCGTCCTCACATTCGCTGGAATCGGTGCAAGTCACTCCCTCCGTGCTCGACAGCTCCGGCCGCATCACAAAATCGCTGCTGTCCGTGGTTACATTGTGACCTTGAATCGCGATAACGTTCGTACCAGTCACCAACAGACTGATGAAGGTATTCAGGTTGAACACCTCTTGGACATCACCCTCGTGGTTCGTCCCGCCGGCGGAGGCCAGTTGGTCATAGGTGGGCGGGTTACCCAGTCCGGCCAACATCGCAGTTCGTGCGACCTCGGTGCCGTTGAGGTAGGCGACAAAGGCATCGTCGTAATACATCTTCAAAGTCAGCGTTTGAACCAGTGCGGGATCGTCAATATGGAACTGCTTGCGGATATAGAAGCTCCTGTAATTCCCGCTCATGTCGTTCAGAACCGTGTGCATCGCAGGAGCTTCGTGGGCGCCCGTGCCGTATCCAAAGCCGGCCGCGCCAGGGGTCCATGCAGAGTCATCGAAGCCGATTTCGGTCCACGCGGTCAAATCCCCGGGGGTCGCCTCCGCAGTCCCTTTGAAGTATTGCCATGTCTCGCCGTCCAGGATCGGAAGCGGATTCACCGCAGCACCTTCACAGATACCTGTACTGTGGTTGCATACTTGACCGGATGGGCAGTTGTCGACGTTTCGACATCCGAGCAGTGAATCGCACGAATCGGCCGTGCAGGCGACCTGATCGTCACAATCCGCGGCCGACTGACAGGATACGGTGAGCACACAGGGCGGGCCGACAGAGAATGCGAGCGGATTTCCGACCTCGTCGGCAAGCGCTGAGTCATTGTAGGGCAGCACGGAGATCTCGAAGGTACTCCCCGGCTCCGCATCGCTAGAGACATTGAGGGTGTAGCCCGAGAGGTACGCCGGTGTGGCACCGACGTTCACAGTCCCGCTTAGCAAGGACGACGAAGCCCGGAGCAGAGGGCAATTGACTACAGGAAAAGTCGTCCCTGCTCCAAGGAAGACGTAGTCCGCCCTGCTTTGGTTAATTACGACCCCGCCCGGGCAGGTAACCGACACGGTTCCAGTGCCCGATGTCCGCGCGATCGCTATGGTCGTCTGATAAGCGCGCAGACCGTCCACATTTGTGAGAAAAACGTCAAGCGGCACACTGCTGCCGGGTGGAGCTGTATTGCTCGCCAACTGGCAAGTCATCACTGCGCCCCACGCCGGTAAAGCGGCGCCAATGCCCGCTGCCAGGTACACGCCCACCAGCGTCAACACCGAACACATTCGTGGAATTGGTGACCGTACAACGCCGCAAGTTGCCCCTATCGTCCTCATGATTCACACCCTTCATTAATTTCTGCTCGCGCTCGCGAGCTGCCACAGAGCTCTCTTGTCTTCTGAAAGCCCGATTAATCCGGTTCGACGCCAATCTCGCACGGTGCTTGCCCGCAACCCAGCGATCCGTCGCGCGCTAAGCCCGTGAATACAATCAAAAGCGGCCGGGTTGCTCGAGTGCGGCCCATTCCATTTCGGGAGCACCTCGCCCATTGCACCTTGATCACCGCTGCCCTCCGGTGCTGCACGTTTATCTGGACAAGCGATCCCTGGATATCCTAGCGCTTGAAATGCGTCCAGCACGGCGACAATATCGAAAATGTCAACCGATCTGTTAGGGACGTCGGCTCTTAAATCGGCACTGTATGGCGTAGCCTGTGCGTAGATATCTTGAAAGGCGTCAAGCACATACACAATGTCAAACACATTCACTTCGGCGTTGTTGTTAAGATCTCCCCACATCCAGGTGGTTGCAGAGACCGGAGTCGAGAAGTTCGGCGCTTCGCTCGCAAGACGAATATCCGCTCGTACCCTATAGGCAGTGGACGGGATTACCATGGTGTCGCCGACGTAAACGGTGCCCCACTGTGCGGAAGTGCGGAAGACAGCGTCGTCCCTCAGATAACCATTGGCATCGACGTACCTCGGGAGGCATGGCACCGCGTCGCACTCGACCAGGAGCGCCACCGACGGCTTGCCCGGCGGCGGTGTAATCGCCAGGTATCGCGAGCCAACGGCTGCAACCGTCGGCGGGTCGGCCGGACCGGTCCCGCCCGAGAATGTGACGGTGAGCTTCGGACGCTGGGGCAAGATTGACCATTCACTTGACGCGACGTCAGTACCATCTGCGGCAACGTGCTTGATGATCCAGCCTCGGTTTGACGATGGAGCATCCGCCCAGGCCTGCAGACTCCTTGCGACATCTATATCGTGTGTACCCACGCTACCCGGCACAACGGCTATCAGCGCCCCGTACTCGTCAGCTTGGGCTCCGGGATCCCCCCCAAACCCATTGTAAGTCACAGACTCACTCCAGTCGACGAGCACCTCGTACAGCTCACCGGGATCACCCGCAGAACGCACAGTTAGCGTCAAAATAGCCGAGTAAATCTGCGCCCCAACCGGGACCCGGTCGCCGCCCGAGCCAAACACTCCGTCGAACCGGACCAATGCCAAGGTCTCGTTCCCCGAGCTTCCTTCCGTGCCATCCCATTCGATCCAGTCATAATAACCCTGCGAGCTGGACGGCGCTCCCTCTCTCAGGAAGGTATCCACTGTCCCCGCGTATCCATTCACACCGTCTTGGTAGGTCGCCACAGGAGTGCAGGTCTCACACGCATTCGTATCCGGATTGCACGCTTGCCCCTCAGGACAGTCATCGACTCCCACGCATATGCCGCCCGCGCAGGCGTCACCACTCGTGCAGTCAAGACCATCGCTGCACACTTCCCCCTCGTTTGTCGCTTCCTTATAGCAGACCCCACTCGTTTCGGCGCATGTCCCGACGTTGCAGTCATCGTCGACCGCCGAGCAATCGACCGGGGTGCCGGCCACGCAAACCGCGCCAACACACCTCTCCGTCCCGTTACAAGCGTCGCTGTCGACGCAGTCGGCATCATCTTCGCAGTCCACGCACAGATTTGCAGTCTCATCGCACAGCTGCCCGGGACAGGGGTCAATGCCAGGCTGACATACACTTGCTGGACCACATGTCTCTGATCCGTTGCAGAATTTTCCGTCATCACAGTCCGCCGTGACCGCGCACGAGCCGCTACTGCTGAATGTCCAAACTGCACTTGCGGTTGCGGACGAACCATCCGACGCTAACGCGTACCACTTGTATGACACATCCGCAGTACGACCAGGCCATACAACCTGTGCGTTACCTCCACTTGCCACGTTTGTTACCGTTCCGATCTCGGTAAAAGGCACATAACCGTCCAATTCATATGGAAGCACGAATTCAGCAGATTTCGTGTCGTCGCCTCTTACCGTGTCCGTTCCGAACTCGTCCAGCCACGGCGAGTAGGTCTTCACGCGAATGATGTCATTGGCCGGGGAGAACTCGAGAATCCGAAGGAAGCCAGAAGAACCAAGGTCCTGGTAATCAGCTATGAGAGTATAAACTGTCCTGCCGTCAAACACATCCGTCCGGACACCCTCACCGTGCATGTGTCCACACAGCATCAGAAAGAGATTTGGGTTGTCCTTTAGGGAATTATAGATTGCCTGTCCTTGAGGCCCGAACGGAGAATTGTCGCCAACTTCCATCAGATAGTGGGCCACGACGATGCCCAGCCGGTGGTGGTATGTTTTCAGGAGCGAATCCGCCCAAAGCAATACATCTTGATCGGGAAGAGCATCATACTCGAAGTGGATGACGATAAAGCCGAGGCTACCGGCATCGAAAAGCGAGAAGCTGTTGTCATTGTTTGCCGCCGGGTAGTGGCCACCGTAATACTGCCGCCCAAGAAACCTGGACACGCCGAACCACTGGTTGTAGAACTGCGTACCATCAGGGTCCCACATCGGATACTCGTCGTGGTTGCCCACTGTAAGTGCATATGGTATCCCATCCTGAAGCGCGGTAGTCTCCGGATCCTCCAACAAACTCATCGCCGCGTCTACGTTGGCCCATTGGTATTCCTGATTCGCGACGTTAACGCAATCACCCGACTGTGCCACATATTTGATGTTCAAGGCATCTCTGTGTGTCACAATCCACGCCGTTTGTGCTTGAAGGACCTGAGGATAACTTTCCGCGTACATCTGCGTATCCGGCAGGTGGATCAACGTGAAGTCCGCAATTACCTCCTGGGGTCCTTCTCGCCCGAGGAACGTTACATCCATTGCGTCCCCGTCAGAATCCGTTACGCTAACTCTCAGCGTGGGCGCGGCCGGCACCTGCGTGCCTCCATCGGGCGGACCGACTAGCGTCGGTTGGTCCGGAGAATGATTCCCCAGAAACTCTACGGTGAGTTTCGGTCTTTGCGACACGGTCCCGGTCTCAGTTGACCGGGCGTCCACTCCGTCATTACTGGAGTTTACGATGATCCAACCGTGGTTTATCGCACCATCCACCCACCTCTGAACACTGCTCGTCACGTCGATTGCGGTCTCGCCGATTTGAGCTGCAACGAACGCAACAGCCGAACCGTATTCCACTCCCTCATCGCAGCCCGCCCCGCAAAAGCTGCTGTACGTGTCCGTGTCGTCCCAATCGGCGAGCACTTCGTGAAGAACTCCAGCGTCGCCCTGATCGAATACTGTGAGGCGGAGCGTCGCGTTCAGGATTGTCGTCCCGGGTGGGATTTGGCTGGGGCTGCCTCCGATGATGTCATCAAAACGAACCAAGGCGTACTCGTCGTACCCCGTACCGCTCGGGTCGTCCCCATCCCACCCGATTGCGCTCGATCCGCCGTTGTTTCTGTTCGCGTTCGCCGGATCCTGTTGCAGGAATGTGTCCACCGTACCGATGTAACCGTTGACAGCTTGTTGGAAATCGACGACCTCTCCGGAGGCGGTACTAGCCGAGGCAATGACGGCAGCCACGCATGCACAGAACGCCCGATTGAAAAACGCCGCGCTATGCGTGCACCCAACATTGTATCCGCGTACGTTACCATCCATCCGTGCAACTCCTCGACACAGTCGTTTCTGGCCTCTGCTCATGCCTTCACGCCGTCTTGGACTCCCTATATTCGCTCAAGCACGCGCAGCCTGCCGAAGCCCGCTCCCCCTGCCTGGCCTACTCCGGACTGAGCACAGCATTGCTGCGCATCCGCAGCCGATGCACCACGTAAATCTCCGCCCCGTGCGACGTAACAGTCCCTATCGCCTCATTCGCCGAATCGACAAACACGCTCTCGTTACCCAACCGGACGGCCACCTGAAACCTTTCGCCGGCGTACGCCTTGGACACTCGAAAAGTGTATGTTCCGAGATAAGTCCTGATCTCGGCGCTAACGCCGCCGTCCAACGCTGCATTCGCCAATCGTCCGGAGGACTCGGCCACTGTCGGATAACTCATCAGACCACGGAACACATAGTCTGAGCGATCGGTGTCGACAGCTATCGATTCTAACTCAATGTGGCCGGCATCGTCACCACGTACTTCGAGCAACACTTGATAGCCCCGCACATCGTGGACCGGACCCACATAAACGTCCACAGCAAGAAGTCCACCCGGTCGCACCACCGTACGTTTGGGCACTACCATAACAACGGGTGAAGTGGCCGCGGCAACGCCACCCACGGCTCTTCCTGCTGAACACGGAACGCGCGGATAGGGCAATCCCTGAAAGCCGTCCAAGACCCCCACGATGTCAAACACGTCGATAAGTCGCCCTGGTACCGCGCCGTTTAAGTCGTTACCGTATAGTGTGCAGCGGGTAAAGATGTCGTTAAAACCATCGAGCACGCAAACGATGTCGAACACATTCACGTTGTCTACGCCGTTAGTGTCGCCCCACGCCCAGGTTGTCGCAAAGACCGCTTCAGAAAGGTTTTCAGGCTCAAGAGCGTCGCGGACATCAGCCCGTACTGCATAGGATGTCCTCGGAATAATCTCCGCGCCACCCACAAACACTGTGCCCCAAGCTTCCGAACTCTGAAACACAGGTTCCGTTGCAAGGTAGCCATCGGCGTCGACATACTGCGGCAGGCACGACACAACCCCAGAGCCCACCTGGAGGGCTAGGGACGGCTGGTCAGGAGGCGGCGTGATGGCCAAATACCGCGCCCCCACTGCTTCCACAGCCGGCGGTGCGCTCGACACGGTAACTTCGAGCCGCGGAATCAACGAGAAATCGTCGCTTTCCAGTGAGCGGTTATGCCCCTGAATGGCCAGAACGTTGGTTCCCGGCCTAAGAAGCGGTGTGAACGCCAGGAGTTCAAACACCTCAGGCGGATTGGGGTTGACGTCCCCCCCGGAAGCCTCATGTTCGGCGGCCGCGGGGCTGTCGAACCGCGCGGGGTAGGCATGCACATTGCTCCGCGCCACCTCGTGTCCATTCAGATAGGCGACCATTCCGTCATCGAAGTCGACCGTAAGTGTCAGGGCAATAACCACGCCGGGGTTCGACAGGTGGAAGAGCCGGCGCCCGTACACCGTCAAGTAGTTGCCCTGCATATCGGTCAATTCCGTGGCATCGTCTCCGTCGCCGGCGCCGATCCCCGAAAGACCGGTGGCCCAAGAGCTGTCATCGAAGAATAAGCTTGTCCAGTGGAGAGGCGGTTGCTCCGTTCCTTTGTAGTATCGCCAGTCATCGCCGACCTCAACGGGCAGGGCCGTGGCGGACCCCGGCAACGCACACTGGTCGGTCGCCGGATCGCAGGCCCGATCCGCCGCACAGTTGTCTGTCCCAAGGCACAGGCCTAAGCGGCATAAGTCGTTTACCGTGCACACAAGCCCGTCATTGCATGCCCCACCTTCGTTCCGGGCGACAGGAATGCACACGCCCCATTCAGCACTGCAACTCCCCACGTTGCAGTCATCGTTCAGGAACGAGCAATCCACCGGCCCCCCAGCGCAGACTCCGCCTGTGCATGTGTCGTTGGCCGTGCAGTAATCACCGTCCTCGCACGCCTCACCGTCGTCCAACGGGGCATACTGGCAAGTGTTGCTCGCACAGGTGCCGGAAGTACAGGAATTGCCGTCGTCGCAGTCGCAATCCACCTGGCAGCAATTCGGGATTGAGGTCCCGAGGCACGCCCCACCAACGCATGCATCATTCGTCGTGCAAGGATCACCGTCGTTGCACTGTCCGGCACTGGGCGCGTTCACGCAAAGGCCTGCGTTACAATCATCTTGTGTGCAGGGATTACCGTCCGCGCAGTCGCTGTCAACTACGCACGAAACCAAGCGCCGCAGTCCGATGAAATCCTGCGTGATCGTGCCCGCGCTCCAGATGTTCGGTGCGCCGAACGTACTCGAGGAACCATCGTTGTAGTTTGAGAATTGCGTGACCGAGATACTGGGGTCTTCCTCCAGCTTGAATACCTCATCGTTTCCGATGCCGCTCGCTGGCTGTATCCCTTCACCGGCGGGTCCGAAGACCACGCGCCCTAGATTGTCCATAATCATGACCTGCCAGTTGCTGTTGGACACTTCGAAGTCACTAGCAGTTATGTAGGTGCCCTGGCCACCAGTGGCCGCCTGAACATTAATCCACCAGTCCCCGGCTGCCGGGTTGTAGCCAACGTCGCTCGCTAGATCCTCAGAAACGGTGATGATTGTCCCGCTGCGGATGTCTGACCAGAGCGCGGCGCTGGTCAACATCAGCGTGTAGATCGTTTCCTCGGCGCTACCCGTATCATCGCTGACCACCAACTGCCAGCCGCGCATGTCTACATGGTCCGCGGCCACAACCAACTCAAACCAGTCGCCGCCGTTGCCCGCAATGCTCCCCCAATAAATGTCTGCCCCGCCACCTTCCAGAAGCCGGTCCGGGCGGACGGCGTTGTACTCGTTCAGAAAGACGGCGGCCAAATCTGCAGCGTTGGCCCCGCTGGGCGTCGGTGTCAGAAAATCGCGCAACAGGGGGCCGACATCGGGGAATTTTCCGTGCGAGACGTCAGCCGGCAGCACCGGGTAATTGATGAAGTCGACCAACACCCCTGAAGCGGAATAAAGACCAATCGAGCCGCCCACGCTTCCCAGTGAGAAGCTGGCGTGCAACGCCCCCTCAGCAGGTTCACTATCCGCCCAGAAGGTCCGCCAGTTCTTACCGCAGACACTGGTGCCGGCCGGAATCTCCCAGCGGTTCGGAGTCAGGTAATCATCAGTCAAAAACATCCCACCAAGGTCAATCGTCGCTGTTCCGGCATTGTAGATCTCGATCCAGGGGTCAAACTCTCCCTCTTCGTCGCTGTACACGCTAACATTCTGCGGCAGGACCTCGCTCACGTACAAGGTCGGGAACGCCTCGATAACATTGGCTCTCGTATTGGGACCATCCGGCGTGCCACCGTTAACGGTGCTGGGTGCCCAGTTGGCGGCCCGGTTGTTGTCCTTCGTAAGGTCAATCAACTCAAGCGACGGACCGCCACCATCGGGGGAGACCGGCCAGGGTGCTGCATCACCATAGCCCACGACGTCAACCAGATTGCCATTCTCATCAAACAACGAAATAGTCTCGGCCGCATTGTCCAGTGCACCATCATACTGGGCAGGCAAAAAATGCCCGCTGCCATATACAGAGCGGAACCTGACGTCATTCCGAACCACCACAAGATAGTCATTTGGGAGGATAACAGTGCCCGAAGGAATCCTCAGACCCACTCCGTCAATCCGCCAGTTTGACAGATCAACCGCCTCCGTCAACGATGGATTATAGAGCTCCAAGAATTCATCTTCCCCGTCCGTGGCTGGATGGTACATTATTTCGCTGATTACGATCGGCGTGTACGCCGACTGCGCCGCGGGAATCTCGCCCGGTACGCGGTGGGTCACGAACAGATGGGTGCGTCGCGGAACCAGGTACGAATTCTTGAGGATGTCAATAGCCTGGCTCAGCGTCTGCGGTTGCCCATACTGGCCCCACTTGGCAACATCCAGCACTGCCTCCGGTGCCATCGCGGTCTGCAGCTGTGTAAGGCGCCCTTCGTAATATCCGGGAGTAAGGACCTTGTCCATGACGGTCCGCAGTCGCCTGAAGTACATTTGGCGAATATCGGGATCGGTCAGCAGGGCATCAACGAAGTAGTTAATTGCACCAAAGCAGTCAACATACCCATTACTATTGACTAGGGGATGGCTTACAGGATCGCGATTACCGTACGGGTCATCGTTGAACAACGGACACGCATTTCTACCCAGCGTTAAATCCATATCGTACGCTTGCATAGTCCAGCGCTGGGTGCCTTCGGTGTCACGATAAAGAAAGTAATTGTGCCACGACCGATCAGTGTGGTGTATAAGAACGTGGCCAGAGACATAATTGATCATACTCGAAAGATCGACATTGTCGAACAAATAGGTTTTTCTTGCCTGTCCCGTCAGGTTGTTGATGCTGTACAGAAAGTCGTATAGATCATTGTAACCCTCATCTAAGCGCTGATGCTTGATGTAGTAACTGGGTAGCGAAGCAAGCGACAGCAACCTGCAATCGCAGAGTCGGTTTTCTTGAGTCTTGTACCAAGCCGCGTCTTTATCAAGTCCATTGCGTTCGATGTAGTCGTCATCGGTCGATTCTGTGTAGGTGTACAGCCCGTAGAACTGGCCGTTCTGTTGGAGCCGCACAGGAAAGGCCTGGCTGTACGAGGCTCCTATTTCCCGGAAGGTTTCGTAGCCCAGGGTCGTGCGCGTGTAGGACTTGTCGGCATAGTTGCACTGAAGGCAAAACTGATCAACAGGTATCTCAAGTAGCTCCGGGTCAAAGAGCTCGTGTCCTTGAGGCAAGAGAACTTTCCAGTTCGCTTTCGCCCAGCTACGGGACGCCCCACCCCTGATATGGACTGCCGAGTTGTCGAACAGCATACCGTCATAATAGAAGACCGCAGGCTCGGTCTCATCGGTGTAGCGATGGTTCAGCGCCTCCTGGTAGTCTTCCGGCCGCATGAACCAGTGAATGATGGGGAGGGCCGACGAAAGCGCCGGATCGGTGACGACCGTGCCGTCGTAGGCGATTGTGTCATCGCTCCGCGGATACGCCATTATCCCCGTCGGTCCGTACGCTTCGATGCGGTACCGGACGAGCGTGTTGGCGGGCTGCCCCGGGATTGTAGCGCCGTAAACCCCGTCACCGGCCGCTCCGTCGTTGTGCTGCCCATCGTCGAGCAAGCTCAAACCCGGTACAATGCTCAGCTCCGGTATGAGAGAGAAGTCGTTGTTGTCTATGGCGAGGTTATGTCCCTGAACGGCCAGCACATTCGTGCCGGCAAGAAGGTAAGGGATGGCGGCGCTAATGTCCCTCACGTCAGGTGGCTGCGGGTTCACATCACCCCCAGATGCTTCGTGCCCAACGCTGGCCGGCGTGTCGAAGCCCGGAGGATTGCCCGCAATGTTATCGCTCCGCGCCACCTCCACTCCGTTTATGTACGCTACGTACGCATCATCGTAGTCGACGGAAAGGATCAGCTCCGCAACTGTCTCGGGGTAGTCAATCTGGAATTTATGACGGACGTAAACGCTGAGGTAGGATCCCTGCATCGTTGTCGGGGGTAGCGGGTTGTTGCTCAAGTCTGTACTGTCATCTGCATCTCCATATCCGAACCCGCTAGGGCCGATCTGCCATGCGGAGTCAGGGAACGCCACCTGAGTCCAATCCCCGATGGGATCCGACGGCGGCGCCGTCCCTTTGAAGTAGCGCCACTGGTCTCCCTCGGCTACCACTAGCTCGCCCGCATTCTCAGTGAAGTTATAGAAGAATGTCAGGCTTACGTCGGTAGCATTTTGCACCTCGGCGGTGACAATAATCGGTTGATAGGGCTGCGGGCCGACAGTATGTTGAACGTCCGAAATCCACGGCGGCAGTCCCACAGCATTAACACTGTTGATTGCACGCGCGGTATGACCGGCCGTATTTACTGCGGCGCGCCAGTTGCGAGGAGTGCTATTGTCCTGCAGGGGATCAATGACCTCCAGGGAAGGCTTCCCGCCGTCCGGTGTAATCGGCCACTGCCCGTCAGCTCGGTAGCTGACCTGATCAACCAGTGCCCCAGCGGCATTAAATAACTCCAGCAGTTCACCGTCATTGCTCAGGCGGCCAGAATACACGGCATCAGGCGCAAAGCCATAAGCACTCTGAAATTGCGCAGCGTCGGCGGCCAAAACCAAGTAGCCCCCCGCCGCGATCGAGGTTCCGGCACTGAAAACGAGATCCACGCCGTGGAAATACCATCCCGACAAATTAACCGCCGTCGCCGAGACATTACGGAGTTCGAAAAACTCCTCCCCTTCCAGGTACGAAGGTGGATGGTACCTAATCTCACTAATGACGATGTCTTCGCCGCTCGTCGGATTAACGACAACGCACAGCGAAAATACCAATCCCAGGACGACGATGGTTTTACGCATATCGGCACCATTCTGCAATGCGGTGAAAAAACAGACTACCGCATATCGTTGCCATTTCCTTCACGAATACCATCCGACAATTGCTTGCCCATCACCGCAAACGACTCTCGCGGGGCGTGATTCGGTCGGGCTGTTGGCGAAGCTCCAGGTCGAGCCCCTTGAACTCAATCTGAGACAAGTCCACATTGCCGAAACGCCCGAAAAGCGAGACGCCACGCAACTCGCCTGCTGAGTCAATCGCTACCCTTACCTGACCCGGCCGCAGCGCGTGAACCTTCAGCGTCGCCACACGTACCCACGGCGGATCGACACCGAGTTGTGCCTCTCCAAACGCGGCGCAGCCACCCGCTTGGACCAAGCCACCTCGCCGGTCGATTACGCCCAAGGGGAGCGTGTCGAATACGGTGCTCTGC